>NZ_CP049885.1:2760000-3060000 GCF_011303755.1 Acidovorax sp. HDW3
GTTTGCCCGCCCCGCCAATGTGCTGGTGCTCGACGAACCCACCAACGACCTGGACATTGACACCCTGGAATTGCTCGAAGAACTGCTGCAAAACTACGACGGCACGGTATTTCTGGTCAGCCACGACCGCAGCTTTCTCGACAACGTCGTCACCAGCACCATCGCCTGGGAGGGCGAAGGCCTGTGGCGCGAATACGAGGGCGGTGTGCAAGATTGGCTCATCCAGGCCCAGCGCAGCCGCGCTCTGGCCACATCCAACAAACCGGAAAATACCAATAAAACAGAGCCAAAACCCGCACCCAGCAAGCGCGAGCAGCTATCAAAAAAGAAGCTGAGCTACAAAGAACAGCGGGAGTTGGAGCAGTTGCCAGGCCACATTGCCGCGCTCGAAACCGAGCAGCAAGAGATCCGCGAGCAGTTAGCCGACGGCCAGTTGTACGCACAAGACGGCATCCGCGCCGCTGCCTTGCTGCAGCGCGACGCCGAGATCGAAGATTTGCTGCTGGCGGCGCTCGAACGCTGGACGCTGCTCTCCGAATAAGCCCGCCCTCAAATGCGGTGGTGCAGCCTATCGGTGGCACTGCGCAGGCGCGTGACCAGAGCGCCGGCGATTTGCGTCAGGGGCAGCACCTCGTCAGCCGCGCCGTGGGCAATGGCCTCGCGCGGCATCCCAAAGACGATGCAACTCGCCTCATCTTGCACGTAGTTGTAGCTGCCCGCGTCTTTCATCTCACGCATCGCCGTCGCGCCGTCAGCGCCCATGCCGGTCAGCATGATGCCGTAGGCGTTGCGCCCAGCAACCGCCGCTACCGATTTGAACAGCACCTCCACCGAGGGCTTGTGGCGGTTCACCGGCGGTGCATCTTCCACCACGGCCACGTAGTTCGCCCCGCTGCGGGCAATGTGAAACTGCATTCCGCCCGGGGCAATGTAGGCATGGCCCGGCAAAATACGCTCGCCGTGGCTGGCCTCCTTGACCGAAATTTGGCACAGGCTGTTCAGGCGGGCGGCAAAACTGGTGGTAAAGCCCGGCGGCATATGCTGGGTGATGACGATGGCCGGCGAATCTGGCGGCATACGAATGAGCACCTCACGGATGGCCTCGGTGCCGCCGGTGGAGGCTCCGATAGCAATGATTTTCTCCGTGGACAAGCGCCCAACCAGCCCCGCCGACGGCACGGGCGCAGGCGCAGCAGCGCCAGGAGCCGCAGCAGCCACCGGCGCGGCCCGGCGCACCTGGGCTACGGCTGCGACCCGGATCTTGTCCACAATTTGCGTCGCCAATTCATTCAGGCCATTGGCCAAACCCACGCGCGGCTTGGCGACGAAATCAATCGCGCCGAGCTCCAGGGCCCGCATCGTCACCTCAGCGCCACGCTCGGTCAAGGTCGAAATCATGACCACGGGCATGGGACGCAAGCGCATCAGGCGACCGAGAAAATCAATGCCATCCATGCGCGGCATTTCCACATCAAGGGTGATGACATCCGGATTGCGCTCCCGGATCATCTCGCGCGCCACCAGCGGGTCGTTGGCCGTACCAATGCACTCCATGTCACGCTGGCGGTTGATGATTTCAGCCAGCAAGCTGCGCACCAGCGCAGAGTCATCCACCACAACGACCCGAATTTTTTGATTCATTCCCACAAAATTCCTCTGAGCATCAGAACAGATCGACCGAGCCACCCGCCGTGGACTGAACCACCGTCGCCACGCTGCCACGCGACGTCTCTTGTGCCAGAGCATCCGGATGGGCGTGCGCCAAGCGCTTGACCATGGCTTTACCCGACACCGGGAAAAAAACCACCTTGCGCGGGTAGATGTCGAGCACATCCTCGGAAACGATGGGGATGCGTTCTGTTTGCAAATAGTTAACGACAAAATTGGTGTTACGTTCACCCACATTCATCGTGGTGAAGTTGGACATGACCTGCCCACCACCAAAAATTTTGGCCTGCAAAGTCTCGCGGCGCGCTCCGAGTTTGAGCATTTCGTTGATCAGCAATTCCATGGCATACGAGCCATAGCGCCCCGACGTGTCGTTGGCATCGCCCTCGGGCAGCATGAAGTGGTTCATACCGCCAACGCGCATCCGACTGTCCCACAGGCAGGCGGCAATACACGAGCCGAGCACGGTCATGATGACCACGTTTTCTCGCGCAACGAAATACTCGCCAGGCAAAACCTTGACGGCGTTGTACTGGAAGTGATGATCAAAGAAAAAAAACGAGGCCTCGCCTGGTTTGCGCGGCAACGCCTTGAGCTCTTGCAGGGAAATATCCGGCGCAGCCGCCGGTTTTTGGTTATAGATGTCTGCGCTGAGTTGCGCAATACGGGGGGCACGCCGTCGTTCCCCGGAAAACAAGGCGGCAGCGGCAGCGGGCGGAGGGGGCATGGAGCCGGTGCGGATGGTGGTCATGGGGCCCTTCTGACAAAGCGGGGGTCAAAACCGGGTCAACGGCGCTCGTACACCGTTTTACCGCGCAAGGTGAAAAGGTCGCGCGATTCGCTGAAATTTTCCGCATGGCCGACGAACAACATGCCGCCCGGTTTGAGCACACGGTGGATGCGTTCAAGTACGCGGCGCTGCGTCGGTGCATCGAAATAAATCATGACGTTGCGGCAAAACACGACATCAAAGGGCTCGCGAAACGGCCAATCGTCACGGATCAAATTTACGCTCATGAAATCGATCGCCTTGCGCAGCTCGGGCTTGGCCCGGATCATGCCGTCGTTGCCGCCTTTGCCGCGCAAGAAAAAGCGCTGCAGCCGCTCCTGGCTCAAGCCCTTGGCGGCATCGAGGCGGTACACGCCTTCGGCGGCCTTGGCCAGCACGCGCGAGTCGATATCGCTGGCCGTAAGTTTGAAATTGGCGCTCGCCCCCAAAGACTCCAGGGCCGTGATGACAATGGAATACGGCTCTTCCCCGGTGGATGCAGCGTTACACCACACGCGCCAGGGTTGGCTGGGCTTGGAGCGCAGATGCGAGGCCAAGATCTCGAAGTGGTGCTGCTCACGGAAAAAGGCCGTCAAATTAGTGGTGAGCGCGTTGACGAACTCCTGCCACTCAGGGCCATCGTGCTTTTCCAGCCAACTGAGGTATTCATTGAAACTGGTGTGCCCCGTCTCCCGCAGGCGGCGCGAGAGGCGGCTGTAAACCATGGCATGTTTGCCGTCATGCAGGCTGATGCCGGCGCGCTGATAAATCAGCGCCTGCACGCGGGAAAAATCTGCCGTTGTCCAGGCAAACTCCCGCCCCTGGGTGAGAGGCCCGGCGACGGCATCATCATCATCGTCACGAGCAGCGGCAGTCTGGCGCATGGTCAAGATTCTTTCTTGTCAAACAAGCCGAGAGTGGCGTCAATCGTCGCTGGACATCAAGCCCATATCCACGCTGGACATGAGTTTTTCAATGTCCAGCAAGATCAACATGCGCTCGTTCACCGAGCCCAGGCCAAAAATGCAGCTGCTGTCGATGGCGCTTTCAATGTCCGGCGCTGAGCGCACGTTATCGCTCGCCAGCTCCATCACGTCACTCACCGAATCGACCACGATACCGACCACACGCTTGTGCAGATTCAGGATGATGACCACGGTGAAGCTGTTGTACTCAGCCTTGGAACAATTGAATTTCAGGCGCATGTCCACGATCGGCACAATGGTGCCGCGCAGATTCACCACCCCCTTGAGGAAGGCAGGGGCATGGGCAATGCGCGTGGGCGGTTCGTAGCCCCGTATCTCCTGCACCTTCAGGATGTCGATGCCGTACTCCTCCTGATCGAGGCGGAACGTCAGGTATTCACGGGCGCCAGTCTTGGTCGCTTCTGCGCTCTGGGATACCACGGTCATAGTCATTCTCCTTGTCGCTGCGCCGGCCCTTTGCAGCCGGCGCACAGCTGCTCACTGCATTAATAACGCGCCCGGCGCACCAGCGTGCTGGTGTCCAGGATCAGGGCCACGGTGCCATCGCCCAAAATCGTCGCCCCCGAAACGTTGGCCACCTTGCGGTAGTTGGTTTCGAGGTTTTTCACCACCACCTGGTGCTGGCCCAGCAGTTCATCGACCAGCAGGGCAATGCGGCTGCCATCGGACTCGACCACGACCATGATGTGGCTGGATTTGTCTTGATCCTCGCGCGGCACCTGGAAAACTTTTTCCAGCGAGATCACCGGCATGTATTCATCGCGCACCTTCACCAGCTGCGAGCCCTGGGCTACGGTGCTGACGTCATCGGGGTTCACCTGGAAGGATTCGACCACCGAGGACAGCGGCAGGATGTAGACCTCGTTGCCCACACCCACCGACATGCCATCCATGATGGCCAGGGTCAGCGGCAGGCGCACGGCCACACGCGTGCCATAGCCTTCTGCCGAATCAATTTCAACCGAGCCATTGAGCGAGGCAATATTGCGCTTGACCACGTCCATGCCAACGCCACGGCCCGACACATCGGTCACCACATCGGCGGTGGAAAAACCGGGGGCAAAAATCAGCTGCCAGACCTCGCTATCGGGCATGGTGTCAGACACATCCATGCCACGCTCGCGCGCTTTGCGCAGAATTTTCTCGCGCGACAAGCCTTTGCCGTCATCACGCACCTCGATGACGATGGAGCCCCCCTGGTGCGCCGCCGACAACGTGATAGTTCCATGCTCGGACTTGCCGGCCGCCAGACGACCTTCAGGTGATTCAATACCGTGATCCACGCTGTTGCGCACCAGGTGGGTCAGCGGATCGGTGATTTTTTCCACCAACCCCTTGTCCAACTCCGTGGCCTCCCCCTGGGTGACCAATTCGACCTTTTTGCCGAGCTTATTGGCCACGTCACGCAACATGCGCGGAAAGCGGCTAAAGACGGTGGACATCGGGATCATGCGGATCGACATCACCGACTCCTGCAGATCACGCGTGTTGCGATCGAGGTCTGCCAGGCCGGCGAGCAGCTGCTGGTATGCGCTGGGATCGAGCCCCTGGCTGTTTTGCGCCAACATGGCCTGGGTGATGACGAGCTCGCCCACCAGGTTGATGAGCTGATCGACCTTGTTCACCGCCACGCGGATGGTGGTGGACTCCATCTGCGCCGCTTTGGTATCCCCCCCCCGCGCAGCTGCAGGCTTGGCCACGGCCATACCCGCAGACACGGCGGCGGCTGCCACCGCCTGCTGCTCGGCCGGCGCCCCGGGCGCGCCGGGGAAAAAGCCATAGGGCATATCGCCCGCATCCAGCGAGGCATCGGTGGCTACAGAGGGTGCTGGCGCCTCAGTTCCTGGAGCGGCAGTGATTTGCACCTGCTCTTTGCCCACATGAAACGCGAACAAATCAAGCAGGTCGTCATTACTCGATGGCGTGCGCACGGCAAACAAACGGGTGTGGGGTGCTGTGGCCGGAATGTCTTCAATACTGCCCAAACCAGGAATGTCGCGGAACAAGTCCTTGATGGCATCGGCTTGCTCCAGACGTTCGACGGGGCCGATCTGGATGTGCAGCAGACGCGAGCCACCCGCTGTGGTGGCCGCTGCCGCCGGCGCAGCAACCGGTGCTGGCACAGGGGCAGTCACTGGCACCGGTGCAGGTGCAGCGATGGGTGCAGCGCCTTCGCCCGAAGCCAACTCGGCGATGCGCTGCACCAGATCAGCGGTGGACAGAGCTTCACCTTGGCCGCCAGCCTGGTGTCGCGCCAGCAGGCTGCGCGAGGCATCGGCAGAATCGAGCAGCACATCGACCATTGCGGGAATGGGCTGCAGTTCGTGGCGACGCAGTTTGTCAAGCAACGATTCCATCTGGTGCGTGAGCTCGGCCACATCGGCAAAGCCGAAGGTGGCGGCCCCGCCCTTGATGGAGTGGGCGCAGCGGAAGATGCCGTTGAGTTCTTCGTCGTTGGCGTTCGTCAAATCCAGATTGAGCAGCATCTGCTCCATCTGGTCGAGGTTTTCACTCGCCTCTTCGAAGAAGATTTGGTAGAACTGGGTCAGGTCGAAATCAGCGCCTGCGCCAGCCCCTTCGTTGTAGTTGTCCGCCATCTGGGCTCCTGCTGTATTCGGGGGGTGCGGTGTCTCGCCAGTTCAGCGAATGACTTTCTGGATGACCTCAATCAAACGATTGGGGTCAAAGGGTTTGACCAGCCAGCCCGTGGCGCCGGCAGCGCGCCCGGCCTGCTTCATCTGGTCGCTCGATTCGGTGGTCAGAATGAGGATGGGGGTGGTTTTGTAGCGTGGATGTTCACGCAGCTTGCGCGTCAGCCCAATGCCATCGAGGCGCGGCATATTTTGGTCAGCCAGCACCAGGGCGACTTCGTGGGTGTCGGCTTTTTCCAGCGCATCCTGGCCGTCCACGGCCTCCACCACGCGATAACCGGCGCCAGTGAGGGTGAAGTTCACCATCTTGCGCATGGAGGGCGAATCGTCAACAGCAAGAATCGACAGCATGTAAGACTCCAACAGGACTTGTTGTTCAAATAGGGTTAAGGGCAGGCTCAGAACAGGTCAACCGACCCGGCATCCATCTCACTCTGGGTCACGGGGTTGGGGCGCTCGGGCATGATGTCGCCGTAGGACGCTTCTTCCTCGCCTTCATCGAGGCCCATGGCCTCAGATGCCAGCCGGAAGGCGCAGCCCTGCAGCACCTTGGTGGTATGCCAGATCAGCTGCGACGCCATGTCCTGGAACTGCAGCTCCGTGACCGCACTGCGCAACGCCGCACGGGCGGCCAAAAGTTCAGGGTTATGGCCGACCACGGCATCACTTAGCTGGCCATTGGCCTCACCAAAGCGTTCCATCAGATTATCGGTGGCATGGCTCAGCAGTCCTTCGAGCCGCTGCAGATCGTGCATCACGACCAGCAACGAATCCTGCAGCTCCGCAGCCACCATGACCGGCAGGTGCACGGCCGGCTCGGTGGTTGTCGTTGGCGAAGATTGCATGGTTCCTCCCGCTGCGGGGTATTGTGGCTCTCGGCGGGCTGCCCGCCAGGCGGCCCATCGAGTGTTCCAAGTTGTATCCTATGATAGCGCCCTATGGGCCCGGCCACACCAGATCATCCCCTGCGCATTTTGCACATTGAAGACTCCCTGGCTGACCACCAGCTGGCCCGCCGCACCTTGTTGCGCAGCACCACCGCCTTTGCTATCGAGCATATCGACAGCCTACAGGCTCTGCAACAGTGCGACCTATGCTCGTTTGACCTGATCCTGGCAGATTACCGCCTGCCCGGCTTTACGGCCCTGGATGTCTGGGCCCATGTGGCACAGCAGCCGGGCCACCCGCCTTGCGTGCTGCTATCGGGCGCCATTGGCGAGGCCGCCGCTGTGGAAGCCATGCGCCAAGGCTTTAGCGACTACCTGCTCAAAGACGACATGGCACGCTTGCCACATGTGCTGGCGCGCGCCATCGAGGTGCACGAGGCGCGGCGCACACGCGAGCAAGCTGTGGCAGAACTGGCACAGTCCGAGCGCCGCCTGGCCGAATTGACCGAGCACCTGCAGCGCTCGATCGAGGCCGAGCGCGCCGCCATCGCACGCGAGATCCACGACGACATTGGCGGCGCCCTGACTGCCGTCAAATTTGACCTGGCCTGGATTGGCCGGCACGCAAGCAGCGCCGACATCGGCGCCCACGCCCAGGCGGCCAGCGAGATGCTGCAGCACGCCATTGGCGCCAGCCAGCGCATCATGATGAATCTGCGCCCGCCCGTGCTCGACCAGGGGCTGGTGGCCGCCGTGCAGTGGTTGGCAGAAAATTTTGAGCGCCGCACCGGCATCACCGTGCGCCTGCACAGCCGCGCCGCCGCCCTGGCGCTGGCGGCCGACATCGAGCTGGTGGCCTACCGCACGGCGCAGGAGGCGCTGACCAACGTCGGCAAATACGCCAGCGCACGTCAGGTGCGCATCGACCTCTCGGACGATGGTGCGGTGCTCACCCTCGAAGTGAGCGACGACGGCTGCGGCATGGCGCCCGAGGCCCGGGCCAAGCCGCAATCCTTTGGCCTGCGCGGGCTGCACGAGCGCGCCCGCACCGTGGGCGGCTGGCTCGACGTCAGCAGCCGCCCGGGCCAGGGAACATCGGTCATCGTCTCGATACCGCTACCATCGCAGCCTACCGAGCAACCACCCCAAAGGCCCCCCGCGTGATCCATGTTGTGCTGTGCGATGACCATGCCGTGCTGCGGCGCGGTATCCGCGACACCCTGCTTGACGACCCCGACATCAGCGTCACCGCCGAGGCCGCCGGCTACTCCGAGCTGCGCGAGGCGCTGCGCCACGTCGCCTGCGACGTGCTGCTGCTGGACATCAACATGCCCGGGCGCAGCGGCCTGGAGGTACTCGCCAGCCTGCGCGAGACGCACCCGGCCATCCGGGTGCTGATGGTGTCGATGTACCCCGAGGACCAATACGCCCTGCGTTGCCTCAAGGCTGGCGCCCATGGCTACGCCAACAAGGCCGGCGACCCCGGCGCCCTGATTGCCGCCGTGCACACCCTGGCACAGGGGCGCAAGTACCTCACGCCCGAAGTCGCACAGATGATGGCCGACAGCCTGGCCGAGCCCGCGCCCGAGCTGCCGCACGAGACGCTGTCCGAGCGCGAGCTGCAAACCCTGGTGAAAATCGCCTCCGGCAAGCGCCTGTCCGACATTGCCGAGGAGCTCATGCTCAGCCCCAAAACCGTGAGCGTGTACCGCGCCCGGGTACTGGAAAAGCTCAAGCTCAGCAACAACGCCGAACTCACGGTGTACGCCATCCGCAACCAACTGGTTTAAGGACAAAAATGGCTCTAGCGCTTATCAGATAAGCGCGAGCAGCTATCATTTTTGAAAAATATCGAGCGCCCGGTAGAGCAGCGTCAACAGCGGCTGCTCCAGCTGCGGCAAGAGCGCCGCAATGCCCACCATGCCCACCGTCAGCGTCACCGGAAAGCCGACGGCGTAGATGTTCATCTGCGGCGCCACGCGCGAGATGATGCCCAGCGTCAGGTTAACGAACAGCATCAGCGCCATCAGCGGCAGCGCCAGCCAGAAAGCGCTGGAGAACAGCGCGCTGCCCAGCTCGAACAGCCGCATCTGCGCCAGTGCCTGAAAAAAATTGCCATCGACTGGAAAAAACTCAAAGCTCTTGACCACCGCCAGCAACACCACCAGATGGCCGTTGATGACGATGAACAGCAACGTGGCCATGTTGCCAAAAAAGCGCCCGACGGCGCTGAGCTGGCCACCGCTGGCCGGATCGAAGAAGGAGGCAAAGTTCAGCCCCATCTGCAGCCCGATGACCTCACCCGCCATCTCCAGCGCCGCAAACACGATACGCACGGAAAACCCCAGCGCCATGCCCACCGCCACCTGCTGCGCCACGGCGCCCAGGGCCTCGCGGTCGTTCACGCCAATGACCGGCTGCGGCCCGAGCATGGCCTGGGAGCACAGGGCGATGAAAAACGCCAACCCGACCTTGACCCGCATCGGAATGGCGCGCATGGAGAACACCGGCGCCGTCGAAAACAGCGCCAGCACGCGCAAAAACGGCCACAGCAGGGGCGAGAGCCAGGCCATGATCTGGCCCTCGGTAAAGCTGATCACTGCCGCCGCTCCCCCGTCAGCCCAGGGCCAGGGGCAGGGATTCGATCATGCGCCGCAGGTAATCCACCAGCGTCGCCAGCATCCACGGCCCGGCAACGGCAAACACCACCAGCGCCGCCACCAGCTTGGGTACGAAAGCCAGCGTTGCCTCGTGGATTTGCGTCACCGCCTGGAATACGCTCACCAGCAGGCCCACGGCCATGATGGTGCCCAAGAGGGGCATGGACACCATCAGCAGCATGGTCAGGGCCTCGTTGCCTATCGTCAGCACCATTTGCGCGTTCATGGCTGCCCTCCTAGGTGGCAAAGCTCGCCGCCAGCGAGCCGATCAGCAGATTCCAGCCATCGGCAAGCACAAACAGCATGAGCTTGAACGGCAGCGCCACCAGCACCGGCGAAAGCATCATCATGCCCAGCGACATGAGGATGCTGGCCACCACCATGTCGATGACCAGAAACGGAATGAAGATCATGAAGCCGATCTGGAACGCCGTTTTCAGCTCACTGGTGACAAAGGCCGGCACGATGACGCGAAACGGCGCCTGCTCGGCGCCCACGCCCGGCTCCAGCCTGGCCAGACGCGCGAACAGGGCAAAGTCGGACTCGCGCGTCTGCTTGAGCATGAAGGCGCGCATGGGCGCCTGGGCCTTGTCCAGCGCCTGCTCAAAACTCAGGGCGTTGGTGGTGTAAGGCTTGTACGCCTCTTGGTACACCTTGTCGAAAGTCGGCCCCATGACGAAGAAAGTCAGAAACAGCGACAACCCAATGACCACCTGGTTGGGCGGTGCCGACTGCGTACCCAGCGCCTGGCGCAGGAGCGAGAGCACGATGACGATGCGCGTAAAACCCGTCATCAGCAACAGCACTGCTGGCAAAAACGACAGGGCGGTAAAAAACAGCAGCGTCTGGATGGGCACCGAATAACTGTTGCCCCCCGCCCCCGCGCCCACCATCAAAGGCAGACTCGCTGGCGCCCCCTGCGCCCCCGCCCAGCTGGCCGCAGCCAGCAGCAAGCCAGCAACAGCGCCACGCGACCACAGCCCATGCGTGCGCTTCATGCTTGCTCCGGTGCAGGTGCAGCTGCTGCGGCCACCGCCAGCGGTGCACTCGCCTGGGCAGCGGCCATTTCCGTGCGAAACGAAGCGGCAGGCAGGGCCGGCGTGCTGCCCAGCACATGCAGGCATTGCAGCTGCTGCGCCGAAACCCCGAGCACAAGTACGGCGCGCTGGCCCTCGTGCTGCACCTCCACCGTCACCACCCGCTGCTGCGGCCCGACGGCGGCTTGCGCCAGCACCCGCGTGCTGGCGTTGCCCGCACCCTGGGCGCCCTGACGCTGCTGCAGGCGGCGCACCAGCCAAGGCAGCGTGGCGATGCCGGCGATGAACAACACCACCAGCACCAGCGTTTGGTTCATGGCGCCATCAGCCACGGCTGACCCGGCGCAGGCGCTCGGACGGGGTCACCACGTCGGTCAGGCGGATACCGAACTTGTCGTTCACCACCACCACCTCGCCCTGGGCAATCAGGTAGCCGTTGACCAGCACGTCCATGGGCTCGCCCGCCAGGGCGTCGAGCTCGACCACCGAGCCCTGCGCCAGCTGCAAGATGTATTTGATCGGCACCTTGGTGCGCCCGAGCTCGACCGAGAGCTGCACCGGAATGTCGAGCACCATGTTGATGTCGCTGACCGGCACATCACCGCCCTGGGCGGCTGCGGAGGGGCGCACCGTATTGCCCGACAGCGGCCCGCCCTGCTCGTCCATATCGGCCTGCGCCTGCTGACTGCCTTCGGTGCTTTTTTGCTCCTCCAGCGCCTCGGCCCAGCCGGCAAACGGGTCGTCCCCGCCCTCGGCGTTGTTGTTCTCACCTTCAGTTGCCATGTTTTTCTCCCAGCCAGCTCGTCTCGCCGCCGCGCAGGCATTGTTCGATACGGATGGCGTATTTGTCGTTGTGCGTGCCGTACTGGCATTCAAAAACCGGCACCCCACCAATGGAGGCCCGGATGCGCGGCTCGCGGTCAAGCTCGATGAAATCGCCCGGCTTCATCGCCAGCAGCTGCTCGACAGTGGCGTCAGCACGCGCCAGCTCGGCCACCAGGGTGACCTCGGCGGCCTGAATCTCCCGCGTCAAAAGCTTGACCCAGCGCCGATCGACCTCGATGGCGTCGCCCTGCACCGAGGAATAAAGCACATCGCGGATCGGTTCGAGCGTGGCATAGGGCATACACACATGAATGGCCCCGGCCAAATCGCCAATTTCCAGCTGAAAAGCGGTGGACACCACAATTTCACTGGGCGTCGCAATGTTGGCAAACTGCGGCTGCATTTCCGAGCGCTGGTAGGCCAGCTCCAGCGGATAAATACCCTGCCAGGCTTTTTTGTATTCGGTGGCAATCACGTCCACCAGGCGGTTGATGACGCGCTGCTCGGTGGGCGAGAAGTCGCGCCCCTCGATGCGTGTCTGGAACTTGCCCACGCCGCCATAGAGGGTATCGATGATGCCGAACACCAGCGACGGCTCACACACCACCAGGCCGTTACCGCGCAACGGGCGAATGGCGACGATGTTGAAGTTGGTCGGCACCGCCAATTCGCGCAAAAAAGCGCTGTAGCGCTGCACCTGCACCGTACCGACGGAAATCTCGGGGCTGCGGCGGATGAAGTTGAACAGGCCGATGCGGAAGTTGCGCGCAAAGCGTTCATTGACGATTTCCATCGTCGGCATCCGCCCGCGCACGATGCGCTCCTGGCTGGAGATGTCGTAGTTGCGCACCGCGCCCTGCTCGACCTGCTCCTCCACAGTCTTCTGGCTCTCGCCAGTAACGCCCTCCAAGAGGGCATCGACTTCTTCTTGCGACAGAAAAGCATCACTCATGCCCTGCTCCTTTCGCGCGCCACATCACTGCACGATAAAGCTCGAGAACAACACACCGCGCACCGGATTGGCGCTGGGACGCGGAGCTTCTTCCTCATCCTCGTCTTCTTCCTCGTCCTTGCTGGGTTTGCGCTTCTTCGGCACCTTGTAGCCCAGGGGCTTGGAGACCTCACGCAAAATGTCCTGCGCCAGCTTTTCCTTGCCTTCCTTGGTCAGGAGCTCGTCCGAAGTGCGTTGCGACACCAACACCAAAATCGCACTGCGAATAGTCGGCATGAACTGCTTGACCTGCTCAGCCGTCTTCGCGTCTGCCAACTCCAGCGTCAAACCAAGTTGCGCAAACCGATCTCCCCCAGGGTCTGCCAGATTCACCACCATGTTTTCAATGGGCAAAAACGTCGGCGGGCCTTTGGGCGCTGCGGCCTTGTGTTGGGCCGGAGCACCCTCTTCCCCTTCACCCCCTTGGGCACCGAGCATGAACCATGCCGCAGCAGCACCTACCACCACCAGCACAGCGACGATGGCACCAATGAGCACCAGTTTTTTCTTGCCAGCCGGTTTGTCCTTGGCGGCGTCAGCAGGTTTATCGGACACGGTGGAATTTCCTTGCGGTAATGCGGGCAGCCAGGGGCCGGATGCCGCCGATTATGGGAGGAGAGGCGGGCAATAATAGCCAGAATAAAAGCCCCAAAGCCCTGCCTTCACCGCCCTTCGCCAGGCTCACACGAAAACGTCCAGGCCCCGCGCACCGGCCACAGGCGTACGGGGGGTGCCAGCGGCCACGGCCTGGGCCGGCGCCACCTGGGCCCGTCCCGCTCGCGCGCCG
Source organism: Acidovorax sp. HDW3 (assembly GCF_011303755.1). Classification (NCBI taxonomy): domain Bacteria; kingdom Pseudomonadati; phylum Pseudomonadota; class Betaproteobacteria; order Burkholderiales; family Comamonadaceae; genus Acidovorax; species Acidovorax sp. HDW3. The sequence continues at coordinate 2,773,262 of NZ_CP049885.1, forward strand.
GCGCGACCCTCGCCGCCTGGCTGGCCAGACTGGGACGCTGCGCCGCCACCCGCACCAGCGCCAGCGCCATCACCCACAGTCACCCCGGCCAACACCAGGCCCTGGTTTTGCAGCAGCTCGCGCAGCTGCGACATGCTGGCGTCGAGCGCCTCGCGGGTCTGCACCTGGTCGCTGCGGAAAGTGACATGCGCCTCGTTACCCGACAACGCCACCCGCACCTGCATCGGCTGGCCATCGCGGTCGAGCGTCATCTCGGCACTTTGGCTGTTTTGATTAACCCAGAACGCCACCTGCTCAGCCATGCTGTCCTCGCCCGCCAGGGCGCTGGCATCGGGCGCTGGCGCTGCGGCATCGGGGGCGCCAGGCGTCAGATCAGCGGCCAGCGCGCCCCCCGCTGCCCCTTCGGGCGCAGTGCGCGCCACCGGCTCCGCCGCTGCCGCGCTGGAGCCGCGTTGCGCCTGCAGCGCAGCCTGCAGGGCCTGCAGCAGCGGCCCACTGGCGGGCTCCTGTGCGGATGCTGCAGCCTGCAAAGCCACCGTTGCGCCCTCACGCGCTACGCTCTGCATATCTGCAGCCTGCGCCCCTGCAGAAGCGGGCGCCGGCTGCGCCCCAGCAACACCTGCGAGCGCAGACGCGGCAGGCGCCTGCCGCCCCAAAGTGGCGGTATCCGCAGGCTGCGCACCGCCACGGCTGTCCCACGCAGCGCTGGCGCTGGCCCAGCGCGCCTGCGGGCCCTTGGCCTTGGTACCCAACAGTCCGAGCGCATCCTTCTCGTCGCCTTCGGCACGGTCTGCGGCCAGATCCATCTGCGCAGTTTGTGCCACCAAAGTATTGGCAACACCACCGAGCCCCACCCAGGCCAGGGCAGCTTCCACCCCACCGAGCGCCGGCGCTGTGCCCTCTGCCCCTGGTAACTCTTGCACCTGCGACTGCAGACCCACTACAGCCTGGCCGCCATCACCGAGCGCCGCCAGCAGGCTGGCAAACACGTCCTGCGCCCCCTGTGATGCCCCACTGGCGTTGGCACTGGCACTGGCATTGGCGTCCGTAGGTTTGGCATTGCCCTTGCGCGCCGCGCCCGAGGTGGGGGCGGCGGGCGGCGGCGGGGTGCTGTTGCTGCGTTCGGCTTGCATGGTCATACCTCCTGCCCCAGGGGGCTTGTGCGGCTTGTGCTGTACGGCGACACCAGGCGCAGGCTGGCGCGCTCATCGGTTTGCTTTTGCTCGCGGCGTTGCTGCGCCAAAGCCTGCTCCTGCTGCTTGCGCTGCAGCACTTTTTGCAGGCTTTGAACCCGCAACTCGGCCTGCATCAACACCTGGCGCGCCTGGGCCACGCGCTGGCCCTGGGCCTGCACGATGTCGGCTTGCAAGCCCATGGTGTGTTCGAGCCGGGCCATGAACTGGTAGTGGTGGTGCATCACCTCCGGCTGCACGGCGGCGCCTGCGCGCATTCCCCAGCGCTGCTCGGTTTCTTGTGCGTATTGGCGCAATTGGTCGAGTTGCGCTTGCCCCGCCTGCACGATGCGCTGCAAATCCAGGAGCGCCTGGCGCGCGCCGTCACGCTGGCGCTGGGCCACTTCAATGGCAACTTGCAGGGCGTTGAGGGTGGACATGACAGCCTCCCATTACCCAGCGAGCGTCGCCGCCATGGCGTTGAGGCTCTCGTCGAGGCTGGCGCCCTCGCGCATCCCCTGCTGCAAGAAGGCGGCCATGGCCGGCTGCAGGCGGATGGCTTCGTCAAGCTGCGGATCAGAGCCGCTCATATAGGCCCCCACCTGCACCAAGTCGCGCCCTTTTTGGTAGCGCGAATACAGGGCGCGAAACTGCCGCGCCAGCTCAAAATGCTCGGGCGACACAACGTTGTGCATCACGCGCGAAGCCGATTGTTCGATGTCGATGGCCGGAAAATGTCCCATCTCCGCCAGGCTGCGCGAGAGCACGATGTGGCCGTCAAGAATGGCGCGCGCCGCGTCGGCAATCGGGTCTTGCTGGTCGTCGCCCTCAGAAAGCACGGTGTAGAACGCCGTGATGGAGCCATGCCCGTGCAAGCCGTTGCCACTGCGCTCGACCAGCCCCGGCAGCTTGGCAAAACACGACGGTGGGTAACCCTTGGTGGCCGGTGGTTCGCCAATGGCCAGCGCAATTTCGCGCTGCGCCATGGCGTAGCGGGTGAGCGAATCCATGAGCAGCAGCACGTGCTGGCCCTGGTCTCGAAAGTATTCGGCCACCGCCGTAGCGTAGGCTGCGCCCTGCATCCGCAACAGCGGCGGTGCATCGGCCGGCGCCGCGACGACCACGGCGCGCTGGCGATCCTCGGCGCCCAAAATATCTTCCACAAACTCCTTGACCTCGCGCCCGCGCTCGCCGATCAGGCCGACGACGATCACATCCGCCTGCGTGTAGCGTGCCATCATGCCCAGCAGCACGCTCTTGCCCACGCCGGAGCCGGCAAACAGGCCCAGGCGCTGGCCGCGCCCAACCGTCAGCAGGGCGTTGATGGCGCGCACGCCGGTATCGAGCGTCTGGCGCACCGGATCGCGCTCCATGGCGTTGATGGGGCTGCGATCCATGGGCTCGGCCTGCACGTCCAGAATAGGCCCGGCATGATCGAGCGGCAGGCCCTGCGAATCGACCACGCGCCCGAGCAGACCGCGCCCGAGCGGCAGGCGCAGCACGCCCGTGGCCAGCGAGGGCACCTCGGTATCGCCCAGCTGCGGCGCCAGCACGTAGGGCTGGGCCGGCGTCACGCTGGCGCCACTGGAGAGCCCATGGATGTCGCCCGCCGGCATCAAGAACGCCCGCCCGTCCGAGAACCCCACCACCTCAGCCAGCACCGGCTCCTGGCCCGGCATCTGCACCTGGCATTGCGCGCCCACCGGCACGCGCAGGCCCGAGGCTTCGAGCACCAGCCCCGTCAGCCGCGTGAGCGTGCCGCGCGCCTGCAGCGCCAGCGGCTGGTTGGCGCGCTGGCGGGCATTGGCCAAAAAGGCGCCCCAGGCCGGGCCGGGTTCAATCGGCATCGTCGCCCTCCTCCCATTCGCCCACCAGGCCCAGTGCGGCCACGGCGCGGCGCCAGCGCTTGGGCAGGCTGCCGTCGATCACGGCGCCGGCCGATTCGACCAGGCAGTCGCCCGGCGCCACTGCCGGATCGGGCTGCCACTGCACCTTGCCGGCGCCAAACTTTTCACGCAGCGGGCGCTCGAGCTGCTCCCAGTCCGACGGATGCAGGCGCACGGTGGCCGCGCGGCCTTCGCTCACCAGCATGTCCAGCGCCTCGCGCACCACGGGCAGCAGCGCCTGCGGATCGCCTTTCAATTCGCGGCGCACCACCTGGCGCGCAATGTCGCAGGCGAGCTGCAGCAGCTCGCGCGCCATGCGTTGCTGCAGTTCGGTGCAGCTGGCATCGAGCGCGGCGAGCAGCGCCGTCAGCTGCTCGGCGCTTTGCTGCCCGGGGCCGGCGACGTAATCGTCCAGGCGTTGCTGCCATTCCTGCGCGGTTTGCTGCTGGCCCTGTGCCAGCCCCTGGGCGTGGCCCTCGGCGTGGGCCTGGGCACTCACTTGCTGCAGCAAGGCTTCGTGCTCGGCCAGGGAGATCATGGGTTCGAACGGCTCCAGCGGTGCGGGCGGCGCCAGGTCTTCCGGCACCTCCTCGGGCTCGGGCTGCGGCTCTGCCAGCGGCGGCTCGCTGCCACTGCCGATGTGGCCAAAGCTCCACTGCGTGACCGCCCCGGCCTCGATCTCCTCCTTGGGGATGAAGCGGGTGTAGGCGCGGCTGCCCGATGGACTCACCATGGCCGTCCCCTGCCTGGAGTGGCGTTACACCAGCGCATCGTCGGCCCCGCCACCGCCGAGCACGATCTGGCCTTCTTCGGCCAGGCGGCGCACGGTCTTGATGATTTCGCGCTGCTGCGTCTCGACTTCGGACAGGCGCATGGGCCCGCGCGCCTCCAGGTCTTCGCGCATGGCTTCGGCAGCGCGCGAGGACATATTGCCCAGGATTTTTTCGCGCAGCTCGTTCGAGGCCGCCTTCAAGGCAACGATCAGCGTCTCGGACGCCACCTCGCGCAGCACCGTCTGGATGGAACGGTCGTCGAGCTTGCCGATGTCCTCGAAGACGAACATCTTGTCCATGATTTTTTGCGCCAGGTCGGGGTCGTAGCCCCGGATGGATTCGAGCACCGTGGCATCCACGCCCGAGCTCATCAGGTTGATGATCTCCGCCGCCGTCTTGACGCCGCCGAGCGAGCTCTTGCGAATCTTGTCACCACCGGCGAGCACCTTGTACAGCACCTCGTTCAAGTCCTTGAGCGCCGTCGGCTGTATACCTTCGAGCGTGGCCACGCGCAGCATGATTTCGCAGCGCTGGCGATCGGTCAGCTGCATCAGGATGGCCGACGACTGCTCCACATCCAGGTGCACCAGGATGGCTGCGACGATCTGCGGGTGCTCGTTGCGCAGCAGCTCCGCCACCGACAGCGGATCCATCCACTTGAGGCTCTCAATGCCCGAGACGTCACCGCCCTGCAAAATGCGGTCGATCAGCAGCGTGGCCTTGTCGTCCCCCAGCGCCCGCCTGAGCACCGAGCGCACGTAGTTGCCGGTATCGGACACCAGCAGACTTTGCGCCGCCGCGTCCTCGGAAAAGCGCGAGACGATGTCGTCCACCTTGTCGCGCGAAATGGCGCGCATCCGCGCAATCGTTTCGCCGAGTTTTTGCACCTCCTTGGGCGAGAGGTGCTTGAACACCTCACCGGCGGCCTCCTCCCCCAGGGAGATCAGCAAAATCGCGGCATCGTTGAGCCCTTGTTCATCCATGGCTGTATTCCATCCATCGCAAAGAAGCCAAGCATAAGGCGGCCCGCCCTGGCGAGGTCAAGGCGCCTCGCCATTGACCCAGGTTTTGAGGATGTTGGCGACCGCAATCGGGTTTTCCTTGGCCAGCAAACGCGCCTCCTCCAGGCGCAGCTCCTCAGGCGAGGGACCGGGATCGACCACCTTCTTCGCCGGCAGCGCCGGGCGATCGACGTCGTCGTTCTCCAGCGCATCGAGCTGGCTGCGCGCCTCGGCAATCGCCACCGCCTCCTGCACCTCTTCGAGCTTGGGCTGGCGCAGCGCCGGGCGAATCAGGCCAAACAGCACCACCATGGCAAACAGCACCATGCCCACCGGCCAGGCAAAGCTCTTGGCCAGCTCCACGGTTTCGGGCTGCTTCCACAACGGCAGGGGCTCGATCGCTTTTTCGGGCTGGAACAAAGTGTTCATCAGGTTGACGGAGTCGCCCCGGTCTTTGTTGTAGCCAATGGTCTCGCGCACCAGGGCCGTCATCTGTTCGAGCTGCTCGGGCGCCAGGGCCTTGTTCTCCACCTGGCCCTTGTCGCCCTGGCTGGGCTGGTAGTTGACGACCACGGCCGCCGTCAGGCGCTTGATGCTGCCATTGCCGCCGCCCGCACGGGTCACGCGCACGGTCTTGTCTACTTCAAAATTGGTGATGGATTCGCGCTTGACGCCACCGCCGCTGCCACTGCCGCCGGGCTGGCTGCTCGACACCGAGGGCGCCGGGTTGGCGCCATTGATGGGCGCCGTCGAGCCCTGCGGCGGCTGGTTGCTTACCGCCCCCGGAATACCCGAGGGCAGCACCGTACCGGGGCCGCCACTCTCCACTACCTGCTGGCTGCGCACCGCGCTGGCGTCCTGCGCCAGGTTGGGGCGGTGCTGCTCCGAGGTCTGCTCGGTCTGGCTGAAATCGACCTCCGCCGTCACCTGGGCCTTGACGTTGCCGCGCCCGACCACGGGCTCCAGGATGTCGAGAATGCGGCGCTGGTACTGCTCTTCGAGCTTTTGCACATACTGCACCTGCTGCACATCAATGCTGGAGCCGCCACTGCCCGGCCCGCCCTCGGGCGTCTGCGACAGCAGCTTGCCGGTATCGTCCACCACGCTCACCGCCTGCGGCTGCAGCTCGGGCACGCTCGACGCCACCAGGTGCACGATGCCGGCAATCTGCGCCCGATCGAGAAACCGCCCCGGGTACAACCCCAGCAGCACCGAGGCCGAAGGCTTTTGCTGCTCGCGGAAAAAACCGTTCTGGTTCGGCAGCGCCAGGTGCACGCGCGCGCTTTGCACCGAGTCGAGCGCCTGAATGGAGCGCGTGAGCTCACCTTCGAGCCCGCGCTGAAAATTCAGCCGCTCCTGAAACTGGGTGACGCCAAACTTGGCGTTCTCCATCAACTCGAACCCCGTTACCGAGCCCTTGGGCAGCCCCTGGGTGGCGAGCTTGAGGCGCACATCGTGCACGCGCTCGGTCGGCACCATGATGGCGCCGCCGCCCTCGGTGTACTTGTAGGGCACGTTCATCTGCGCCAGCTGGGCGACGATGGCGCCGCCATCCTTGTCGCTGAGGTTGGCAAACAGCACCCGGTAGTCGGGCTGGCGGTTGAGCAAAATCGCCGCCACCACCGCCGCCACCAACAACACCAGGCCGGCAACCAGCTGCATACGCTGCTTGCGGTCGAGCGCTTCGAGCCGCTGGCGCAACGCCGGCAAGCCCGCCGCAGGCGGCGTGGGCGTCACGGGCGGTGCGGGCGGGTTGTCGGGAACTTCAGCAACGGCAGACATGGTGTGGATCGAATATCAAAACCGCAAAGGGAATCAGCGGTGTGCCGATTATTGGCGCAGCGCAAGTACCCATTCACACAATAAAGCGCGCCTTTGGCCATCTATTCCAGAAGATGGCGCCGCGCCCAAGCCCTAGGATCGCCCCATCCCCCATTGCCACGACGAGAGCCCACCATGGATTTGCGCATCAACAGCACCAGCACCGCCCCCCTGGCCGGTACGGGCGTGGCGCGCCGCCCTGCGGCCACCGCCGGGCAGGAGGGCTTTTCCACCGCCTTCAAAGACGCCCTGCAGTCCGTCAGCCAAGCCCAAAACCAGGCCGACGCCATGAAGCGCGAAGTCCAGCTCGACAACCCCTCGGTCAGCCTGGAGCAAACCATGGTGGCCATTCAAAAAGCACAAATCGGCTTTCAGGCCACGCTGCATGTGCGCAACCGCATGGTGCAAGCCTATTCCGACATCATGAACATGCAGGTCTGAGCCCGAGCCCTCCGGCTTATCCCATGCAAAAAGCCCGCTATTGAGCGGGCCTTGCTATTTATTTGATAGCTGCTAGCGCTTGCCAAATAAGCGCTAGAGCCTTATTTCATCAAATTCAAACTCAATGCATGGTGTGCGGCTGGCCGTCAAACAGGTGCTCGAATTGGGCAATCCAGGGCTCGGCCAGGCAGCGAATCTGGGCATCGTTGCGCAGGATGCGCTGCATGATGCGCACCTTCTCGCGCCGGTGCTCGGGCAGCAGCTCCTGGCGCTGCGACTGGTTGCGCAGCTGCTCGATCAGCACGGCGCAAGTGCCTTCGTAGCGCACCACGCCATCCCAATCTTTCGACTTGGCAGCTTCGAGCATCTTGGCGCTGCTGTCTTCAATGGCTTTGTAGTAATCAATCAGCATTTCGGGCATGGCTAGGCCCCCATGGTGGCAAAACGCGCGGCAGCGCGGGAAGCCACGGACGTGGCGGGCGGGGTGGGAATCAGGGCCGGGGTGGGCTGCGCCGCAGCATCGAGGGCGGCGGGCGCGGGGGTTCTAATTTGGCTCCAGCTCTGGGCAATGGGCTCGATCAGGCTGGCGACCTCGGCCAGCATGGCATCGTCGTTGCGCGAATTGGCCAGGATGAGGCGGCGCAGGCTGTAGTCGTAGAGCGCTTCCAGGTTCAAGGCAATTTCACCACCGGCGTCTTTGTCGAGGGCGGTCATCAAGCCCTCTTCGATGATGCGCACCGCCTTGGAGATGCTGCTGCACTTGATTGGCACATCGCCGCGCGCGAGTGCACCGCGCGCGGTAGCAATCGAGCTGAGCACACCCTGGTACAGCAGGCTGACCAGCTGGTGCTGGTCCATGGTGTGCATACTGGTTTCCACATTGATCCGCTGGTAAGCAGATGCGGCACGGGGGTTGCGAGCGGCGAACATGGGTGGCTATCCTTGGGAACTGACTGGTGTTTTTATCGGCCTAGCGCCGGCAAACTGTAGGTCAGTTCGACTTGTTCCAGGTCGTCACCTGCTGCGAGATATAGGCATTGAGCGCGGTCAGTTTGCTCATCTGCGAATCAAGCGCGGTGTAGCGCGCCTTGAGCAAAGACTCCGTACTATCGGCTCGGTCATTCACCCGCGCAATTTCCTTCACATCACGCTCCTTGACTTTTTTCAGCTGTGCGTCTTTGGAGGCAAAAAAGCCGCTGGAATCGAGCATTCTGGAAGTGGCGTCCTTGATTTTCTCGGCCACACCATCGACGGTGCTGCCATTGCCATCGGCGCCCACAAACATAGCCTTGAGCCCGGCAGGATCTTGCATGGCAGCCGCGAGCTTGGTGCTGTCAATGCTCAAATCTCCACCTTTGATCATGCCCAGGCCAATGCTGGAGAGCGTTTTCATCGTGCCCGTGCTGCTCGACACCGACAGCATGGCGTTGCGCAGCATGTTCTGCAAACCCACCGCCGTCGAGTCGCCCTGCAACAAGCCGCCTTGTTTGGTGCCTGCGTCGTACTTGGTCAAATCGTTGAGTGCCTGGTTGACGGCGTTATAGGCAATGACCAAATCTTCAATGTTCTTTTTGATCGCCGAGTTGTCCTTGGATACGGTGATGGCGATGGGTGCCGTAGTGACCTGCTCGGCCTTGAACGTCACGCCCGCAACGGCGTTTTCAAACGTGTTGGTGGCCGAAGTAACGTCGTAGCTGCCATTGATCCTGGCCTTGGCGTTGGCGCCCGCGTTGGCGCCGGGGTCGGTAGAGAGGCCATTGCTCAGGCGCTGCAAACCCGCAGGATCGCCCGTGGTGACCGTCATTTGAAAACCAAACTCTTCGCCCGTGGCCTTGCTGCGCAGCATCAGGCGCTGGCCAGAGGTATCGGTAAGGATGGTGGCCGTGACGCCGGTGTTGGCACCGTTGATCTTGCCCGCCACATCGGCCACCGTGTCGGATGCCGAAACCGCAATATCCACCCCCGGCGTCGTGCCCGCCGTAAAGCTGCCGCCCGACCATTTGCCCATTTGCAAGTGCAACGTTCCGGCCCCCACGCCCGTGCCGGTCGGGATGGCATCCGCAGTGGACACCTGGGCCTTGGCCAGCTGCGAGACTTCAACGTTGAAGGTCGTCTCCACCGTGCCGCCAATGGCGGTGGCAGACACAAATTTGCTGTCCGACGAGCTGGCGGAAACAGCATTCCAGCCCGTTACGCTAGAGAGCTTGCCCGCCGCCAGCTGCAGCGAAGACACCAGCGACTTGACCTGCCCGAAGGTGGAGATCTTGGCATCCGTCAGCTTGATCTGATCGTTCAGCCCGTTAGGGCGGGTAATGGACAACTTGACCGCATCGACCGACGCCTTGATGAGCGCGTTGACATCGACACTCCCCCCCAGGCCCACACCAATGGAAGAAAAACTGGCCATGACACACCTCCAGGGAAGGACTCTACGAATCCGATCATTATCAGAAAAAAACGTTCCGGTGGCACACCGATAAACGTCCCCAATCCCCCCCAATCCAAGCTTTGGTCTTCTTCCAGCGCCACAAGGCGGCGGCCCTTGGTTGCCGCCGCCTTGTCTTGTCAACCCGGCCGGGCATCAGGCCCCGGCCAAGCCAATTCCTGCCGCTTAGCCGCGCAGCAGGGCCAGCACGCCCTGCGGCAGCTGGTTGGCCTGGGCCACCATGGCGGTGCCGGCCTGCTGCAGAATCTGCGCCTTCGACAGGTTGGCGGTTTCTGCCGCAAAGTCAGCGTCCAAAATACGGCTACGCGAGGCAGACATGTTCTCAGAAGTGATTTGCAGTGCCGCAATACTGGTTTCAAAACGCGACTGCAGGGCACCGAGCTTGGCGCGCTCGCCAGCAATGAAGGACAACGCCGAATCGACAGTCTTGAGGGCATGGGTCGCCTTGCCGAAGCTGGTGATATCGAGGTCTGCCACTTTCTTCAAGTCAGAGCTGGCCGTACCAGGGGTTGCCTGCAATGCCGTGGTCGTCGTGGATACTGCACTGAACGACTTATCTGAGTCCAGCGTAAGGTAACCACTGACCGTAACGTTTTCCGCCGTAGAGGCAGTGGAAATACTGACGGCCGACCCTGCCGCAGCCATCACACCCTTGCCATCGCCCGCCATTTTTTGAACACTCACAGCGGCAGCGTTTGAAGACGTACCCGAATTGCCAACCATGATGTTCACACCTGTCTCATTCGACAGAATGATCCCGGTGGCCGTATCGTTCAAAGAGGCAACCACGCCCGTTTTGGCAGACTGCTCGTTGATGGCAGAAATTGCTGTAGACAGACCATCCGAACCACTGGTGGCAGACAAAGAGAACGAAATTTTTTGGACTGCCGAGTCGCCAGACTGCACGGACAGAGAATAAGCCCCAGTACCACCAAACCCCAGCTGCACAGCGGTACGCGCCGTCGCCGTGACGCCGGTGTACTGCGACTGCAAATTGATCGATTCCGCCGTGGTTTTCGAGGTCTCATTGGTGACCGTGGTGATGTTTTTGCTCCCCAAAGCACCATTGATCGCAATCGTGCCGCCCGTCACCCCGTTGGTGGCATAGGCGTTCGATGCCGCAGAAGTTGCAGCAGCACCCGTACCGGCAGCATTGGTGCCCGACACCTGGTTGTTGCCGTACACGCTGGTACGCAGGTTGGCTGTGGCGGCGACGATGGTTTGGTTGGCGTTGGCCCCCACCTGGAATTGCTGCGTACCAAAGCTGCCATCGAGCAGCTTAGCGCCGTTGAATTCAGTGGTTTGCGAGATGCGGTCGAGCTCCGACACCAACTGACCCACTTCCTGCTGCAGAGCTTGACGATCCGATGCGCTATTGGAAGCGTTGGCCGACTGCACGGCCAGCTCGCGCACACGCTGCAAGATGTCGCCCGATGCCTTCATGGCACCTTCCGCCGTTTGCGCCAGCGAGATACCGTCGTTGGCGTTGCGCACTGCCTGGTTCAGACCCCGGATCTGGCCGGTGAAACGCTCCGAGATGGCCAGGCCGGCTGCGTCATCCTTGGCGCTGTTGATGCGCAGGCCCGAAGACAGGCGCTGGATGGATGTGTTGAGCGAACTCTGACTCACGCCCAGGTTGCGCTGGGCGGTGAGCGAGGCAATGTTGGTCATGATGGAGGCGGCCATTGCGAATCTCCTAAAAAAACAAAGACTGACGGAGGGTTGTTCTGTGCGCCAACCCTGTGCCGGCTCAAGAACGGCGGGGATCGCACCACTGGCAACCGCCCGTTGGATGTGTTTTCGGGCAGCGCCCGGAAAACTTTAGGCCCAAACGCAAAGAAAGCGCGGTTTTGCTGCCGCTTATCCCTCCAACGCCCAGCCGGTACGCCAACCACAATCAGCCCACGTTCCCCAAAGTCCGCCGGAATGCTGACGCTTGCACCGGCCCCGCGCTACGGCGCCATTGCCTGCACGTCACGCCCTCGCGCAACAGGAGTAACCCATGGCCTCGACCATCAATACCAACATTGCCTCACTCACCGCCCAACGCAACCTGGGCGTGAGCCAGGGTTCGCTTAACACATCCATCCAGCGCCTGTCTTCGGGCCTGCGCATCAACAGCGCCAAGGATGACGCGGCCGGCTTGGCCATTTCCGAGCGTTTTACCAGCCAGATTCGGGGCCTGAACCAGGCAGCACGCAACGCCAACGACGGTATCTCGCTGGCGCAAACGGCGGAAGGCGCGCTCAAGTCATCAGGCGACATCTTGCAGCGTGTGCGCGAGCTGGCCGTGCAGTCGGCCAACGCTTCCAACAGCGCTTCTGACCGCCAGGCATTGCAACAAGAAGTCAGCCAACTGGTGGCCGAACTCGACCGCGTAGCGCAGACTACCGAATTCAACGGTGCCAAGCTGCTGGACGGCAGCTTTGGCACGCAACAATTCCAGGTGGGTGCCAACGCCAACCAGACCATCGTCGCCGCCACGGCCAACCTGCGCACCAGCGTGTACGGCAACAACCAGGTGTCAGGCTCCAGCGCCACCGGGGCCGATGCCACAGCCACGGTCGCCGCTGCCAGCACTGCCTACAGCGCCAATGGCGTGGCCGGCGGCACGATTGCCATCAACGGCGCACTGGGCAGCCAAAACATCACCGTCGGCGCCAACGAACACAGCAGCAAAACTGCCGAGCTGATTAACCTGCAAACCCAATACACGGGCGTGACAGCCTCGGCACGCACCACAGCGCAGCTGCAATTTGGTGCCACCGGCGCCTACAGCCTGACCTTGTTATCGGACAACAGCGACGAGAAGACCATCTCTTTTGCCGTCTCGGCCACATCCGGATCAGATGGCCTGGCCAACGCAGTGGCTGCCATCAACGAGCAATCCTCAAAAACCGGCGTAGTGGCATCCCTCAACCAAACCGCTGACGGCATCATCCTGACCAACCCCACTGGCAACACCATTGCAGTGGGAAAAACGGGAGGCACCAACGCTGGCGCCGTCACCGTACAAAAACTTGTCGGCGACGGCAAAGGCAGCGTAACCACGGCAGGCACCAACCAGACGCTGGCAGCCGCTTCCGGCGCCACCCCCAGCGTGGGCGTCAGCGGTTATATCACTTTGGACTCAGACAAATCATTCAGCGCTGTATCCACAACAACTACAGCCCTGGGCGGGGCGGGCAGTACACTTAATTCCGATCTGAAAAAAGTTTCAGAGCTTGATATTACCGATTTTGGCAAAGCAACGCACGCACTCAAAACGGTGGACTCAGCCCTCTCATTCATTGCCGGGGAGCGCGCCAAGCTTGGTGCCTTGCAGTCACGCTTTGAAACCAGCATTGCCAGCCTGAACATTACATCTGAAAATATGTCAGCCTCGCGTTCACGCATTTTGGACGCCGATTTTGCACAAGAAACTGCAAACCTATCACGCACCCAAATTTTGCAGCAGGCTGGCACCGCCATGGTGGCCCAGGCCAATCAAATTCCGCAAAGCGTGCTCTCTCTGCTCAAGGGCTAATTTTCAGCATGACAACATCTCGCACTAGCGCCATAGCAGAACGGCTCAACGCGGCGCGTGATGCCAAGAACTGGGATTTAGTTATACGCCTATGCCGCCAAGCACTGCGTAAAAATGGAAACCATCAACAGGCGCACCGCTTGCTAGGGTTTGCCCTATGGCAACGCGGTGACACCACAGAAGCGCTCACCGCATACCGCCAAGCCAGTATTTTTTGGCCACAAGACGCAGAATTACTGATCAACTACGCTAATTTATTAATTAGCTTGATGCGCAACACTGAAGCACTACCACTGATGGAAAAAGTAGTGCGACTATACCCTGACAACAGTATTTGCTGGACCAAAATGGCGCAATGCTGTTATCAAATCAATCTTCACCCAAAAGGATTTGAAGCCGCCAAAAAAGCACTCGCCTGCGCAAAAAATATTGACGAACAAGTTGATGCCTTGACACAACTAGCAATTCACCGCAGAGAGTTAGGCCAGGTACACGAGGCAGTAGAAAACTGCCTAAAAGCCATTGCGCTGCGCCCTCATATCTTCCACAACTACACCAATAGCCTGCTTTTCATGCTGGCCGACCCAGCCTGCAAACCGAGCGACATCTACAAATTGGCCCGTGATTTTAATGCGGAATTTTGCACTCCATTAAAAGAAAATTGGCCTGATTTTTCAGAAATAGATCACCACCCCTGGCGCCGCTTGCGAATTGGATTTATCTCCCCAGATTTTCGCGATCATGCCGTCATGTATTTTGTCGAAGGGTTGCTTGCACAGCTCGATCGGCGCATGTTTGAAGTTGTGGCATTTCACCTTTGCCCGACATCCGACCACATTACAACGCGCATCAAACGTCACGCTGATAAATTTATTGATCTGTCACGACAAACGCCGCAGACACAAGCACAAGCCATTACAGCAGAAAAAATCGACATTGCCATCGACCTGGCTGGACATACTGGAAATTCTGGCCTGCAAGCCTTGTTATACAAACCTGCGCCCATTCAAGTATCTTGGCTCGGCTACCCAGCAACCACGGGTTGCGATGCCATTGATTATAAATTTTCCGACGAAACTACCGACGCACCAGGCACCGACGACCAATACAGCGAGCGCCTGTATCGCCTACCCACTCTTTTTTGCTGCTATCGCCCCATGATTCGGGGCCCTTTGCTACGCTATCAACCACGTTATTTGGTGCAACCCACACCAGCCTTAACCAACGGCCATATTACTTTTGGCTCCTGCAACAACCTTGGAAAACTCACCGACAACGTCCTCGCCTTGTGGGGGCGAATTCTTGCGCTGGTACCCCAATCCCAGCTTTTGATCGAGGGCAAAAACCTCGATGTTAAAAGCACCGCCACAGAATTTCGTCAACGCTGCATCGCCCTGGGAATTCCATCAGAGCGCCTGCAACTTGTTGCCCAAGACCCCCGCAACCAATATCTAACCTACCACCGCATCGATATCGCACTCGATCCATTCCCACTCGTGGGCGGCACTACTACCTTTGACGTCCTGTGGATGGGCGTACCCCTGGTGTCTATGGTGGGAGATAGCTTCAAAAGTCGCATGGGCATGGGTATCCTTTCCTACCTAGGGCACACCGATTGGCTAGCCCAAAATGAGGATGAATACCTGCGCATTGCCCAAACACTCGCCACCGATGTGGGCCAACTCAATCAATTACGCCTAGGCCTGCGCGACGAGGTGGAGCAATCACCATTGATGCGCGAAGACATTTACACCCAACTGTATGGCGAGGGCCTGCGCGTGATGTGGCTCCAGTGGCTGGCACAAGAGCAACACCCCGATGACGAGATGGCACAACAACAGGCCATGGCGCAATGGGTGCAGGAGTTTCCCCCTGAGTGGAACCAGCCCCCGGTACCGGGCGTAGGACTCGAGCCCGGCAAGCGCGTACCGCTGACCGAAGCCCATGCTCTCTTGCAAACCTTGGTTGATCGCGCCAAGGTGCTGAACACACCGCATGGAATTGCCATTGAAGACCGCCGCTGGATTCACATCACAGAACTCGCTGAAACCGTGTTATGCGCCGTGCCCCACGACCCCGTTGCCCTGGCCTGCTTAGCCGAGGTGGAGCACGCCCACGGGCACACCGATTTTGCAGTGACGTATTTGCAATACGCCTCCAAAGCCATGGCGTAGTCAGCGTTTTTGCATCTTCTGCAGCAAACGCGTGGCATGTATTCGTCGCGCTCTGTCTGCCGCTACCGCCGAAAAATATCTTCCAGCACATTGCGCCCCGAAGGCCTGAATACCACCCCCGCCCCCGTGGAGGCGCCAAACACCGTGCAGTGTCCCGGTGTATCGGTGTTGACCAGGCTGGTGCCTTGCGCCAGCACCGTACCATCACCCACCTGGCAGCGACCGATGATGGCGGTATTGGGATACATCACCACGCCTTCACCCAACATCGGGGCCACGCCGTGGTTCTTGCCTACGGTGGAGTTCTGGTACACCACCAAGTAGTTGCCATAAGTGGCCTTGGCAAACACGATGCCAACCGAGTGGCCGATGAAAAACACCTCGGGCATCTCGATTTCGTAGAACAGATCAATACCATTGAGGGCTTTGTTCAGCCCGAACAGCTTGTTGCACAGAATTCGATCTCCGGTGGCTTGCCATAGGGTGTTGGACAGGTAGTACAGAAAAAACGTGTACTGCGTGGAATGCAGGTGGTCAAACGCATCCGGCGTCCACCAGCGCACCTCGTTGATGCAGCGCCCCAGACGCGCCAGGGCCGCATCGAGGCCAGACGCGATCTGCGCCTGCGCCTGGGGCGTCGTGCCATCGGGAAAGAAATGGTCGAGCTGGCGCACCACGTAGCGGGCCAGTTCGGTGCGGGACAGATACACGGTGTTCAACATGGCGCCTCCTGGGGCCAACGGCCCATCACATCCAGCACCCCCTGCGGTTGCCACTGCAGCTCATCGTGCAGGCGGACGATGGAAATTCGCGGCGCAGGCGACGGCGTGCTGGTCTGCTGCGCCGCAATGCGGCAACCCCAGCGCTGCTCCAGCCAAGCGAACAAGGCCGCATTCGAGACGTTGCCCCCCGAGGCAACGTTGTACACCGGCTGCCGGCCCTGCAGGGCGATGCGGATCAGCGCCTCCACCACGTCGGGCAGGTGCACGTAGTCGCGCTCGAAATGCGGTGACGAGGCCACCGCCACCTCCGGGCATCCTTGCCGATGGGCGGCGGCAACCTGGCGCCACAGCTGCGGCAGAAACCCATCGGCATCTCCCGGCCCGTCGTAAACACAGGCCAGGCGCGCCACCCGGGCGCGCCCTTGGCCCATGACATGGCACAGCGATTCGCCCAAGCCCTTGGAGAGGTCATACAGGTGGCGCGGGTTGGCCGGGTTCATCGGCAGTACGGCATCCTCCTGCGCCACGGCCACGCCGAGCGCGTCGTACAGACGCGTGGAGGACAGGTATACCAGCGACTCCCATTGCGGCTGCTGCAGCACCTGCGCCAGCAGGCAGGCGTGGGCCTGCACGGTATCCAGCGGGCGCACGAGGTAGTCCGCCGTCAGCCCAGCGCAATACAGCACGTGGCCTAAGGGGGTGGGCCAGGGCAGCGCCTGGTGGCGCCCCGGTTGCCAGACCTGGGCGCCTCGTGCACGTAAGGCTTGCACCAGGGCGCGGCCCACGAATCCGTCGCCGCCCACCACCGTGAAGCGCTGGCCCTGCAAGTCGATTGCGGCAGGTGCGGGCATGGCCGCCTGCGCTGGCGTCAAAACCCGCCCACCGGGTGGTGCAGCTGTGCCGCCTTGTGCGGCAGCAGCTTGGGGCTCACGCCCTCGACGATGCGAAACGCACCACCCTGCACCCGGGCGGGGTCGGCCACGGCCAACATATTGAAGCCATGCGGCGGGCCTTCAAGGTAGACCGTATCGAGCGGCACCAGCTCTACGGGTTGGCCCGGCATTTCGCGGTGGGAATTGATGTCGCGCACAGCAAAAATCGTGTAGCCCAGGTTCAGCAGCAGCTGGCACAGGGGCGTAGCGCGCAGGCCATGGGACCAGTCCACATAGTGGCGGTGCAGCTCGAAGACCACGTGGGGTTTGTCGCGGGCCAGCACCTGCTGCGCACCCTGCAGGGCGGCCAGTTCCGCGCCCTCGATGTCGAGCTGGATCAAGCCTACGCGCAAGCCCAGGCGCTGGGCATAGTCGTCCATGGCCACGGTGTCGAAGCCGCTGCCGTCCTGCGCCGCCACCATGTTGGCAAAAGAGTCGAATCCGTCCAGGCGCATGTGCTCGCCGCTGCGGTGCCACAGGCCTGCGACGTTGACCACGGCGTTGCCCAGGTGGTTGATGTCGATATTGCGCTGCAGCATCCGCGCCTGCTGCGGATTGGGCTCAAAACAGTGCACGCGCAGGCCGTGCCCGGCCAGCTGGCGCGCCACCAGCACGGCCTGGTCGCCAAAGTAAGCCCCGCCCACCAACACATCGCCCTGCAGATCGCGGCCGAGCTCCAGCAGCAGCTTGGTGGTCTGCGGCTCCCAGACGTGGGTGGGGTGCTCAACCTCGGCCAGCAAAAAATCCCGTGCGATCTTGGTACGGTAGAGGAACTGAAAGCGCGTGCCGTCGGCCAGCACTTTTTCGTACTCGTCGCTGTCCAGGTGCAGGGCGTCGATGATGGGACCGACCACCTCATCGCGCACCGCGCCTGTGCAGGCCACCTGACCCTCGCATTCGCGCAGCAACGCAATCATGCGCGCGCGCAACGCGGGGTTGCGCCCCAGGGTCTGCATGGCGTTCTGCAGGTTTTTGCCGTCCAGGTCACGGGGATCGTTGCTCGTCATGGCTCAATTCCTTGCGTTCAAAATTCTTCCAACCGTGGCACCGCCACGGCAAATCGCCCGCCCCAATCCCGCACATACGCCAGCTGCTGCGCCACTTCCTCGCGCAAATTCCACGGCAGGATCAGCACGCGATCGGGGCGCTCGCGCTGCAGATGCGCCTCATCGACGATGGGGATGCGGCTGCCGGGCAGGTGCTGGCCTTGCTTGGCGGGATTGGCATCCACCACCCAGGGCAGCAAATCAGGCCGCGCGCCGGCGAAATTCAGCAGAGTATTGCCCTTGGCCGCCGCGCCATAGGCGCCCACCTTGAGCCCCCGGGCCTGGCATTGCAATAAAAAAGTGAGCAGCTCACGCTTGATGCGCAAGGCCTGGAGCTGAAAATCGCTATAAAAATGGGCACTGCACATGCCCGCATCGGCCTCCAGCGTCAGCAGTGCGGCGACGCGGGCGGCGCCTGCGGGCGTGGCGTGGGGGTGCTCAGCCGCGTCGCGGCGGGCGGCGAAGACACGCAGGCTGCCGCCGTGGGTGGACAGTTCCTGCACGTCGATGACGGCCAGGCCGCTGGCGGCAAAAATGCGCTGCACGGCGGTAAGCGACAGGTAGGAGTAATGCTCGTGGTAGGCGGTGTCGAACTGGCAGCCCTGCACCATGCGCAGCAGGTGCGGAAATTCAAACGTCGCCACGCCGCTGGGCTTGAGCAGGCGGGCAAAGCCGGCGACGAAGTCGTTGATGTCCGGCACGTGGGCGAGCACGTTGTTGGCGGCGATCAGGTCGGCCCGGCGGCCCTGGGCGGCCAGTTCGTCGGCCAGGGCGACGCCGAAGAAACGCTCGGTGATGGCGATGCCCCTGGCGCGTGCGGCCGCCGCCGTGCTGGCCGTGGGCTCGATGCCGTAACAGGGGATGCCCGCCTGCTGCACGTACTGCAGCAGGTAGCCGTCGTTGGCGGCGACCTCGACGACGGTGCTGGCCGCACCCAGGCCCAGCCGGGCGCACATGTCCTGCACGTACTGCCGCGCGTGCGCCAGCCAGGAGCTGGAGTAGGAGCTGAAGTAGGCGTAGCGGTCGGTGAACAGCGCCTCGCGCCCGGCGTGGTCTTCGGTCTGCGCCAGCCAGCAGTGCTGACACACCAGCACGCGCAGCGGGTACCACACCTCCGGTGCGTGCAGGGCCGCTGGGCTCAGGTAGGCGTTGGACGGCGGGGCGCTGCCCAGGTCGAGCAAGGGCAGGGTCAGGGG
Organism: Acidovorax sp. HDW3; assembly: GCF_011303755.1. Lineage (NCBI taxonomy): Bacteria > Pseudomonadati > Pseudomonadota > Betaproteobacteria > Burkholderiales > Comamonadaceae > Acidovorax > Acidovorax sp. HDW3. The sequence continues at coordinate 2,792,398 of NZ_CP049885.1, forward strand.
CTGGGCGCAGTGGCGGCACTTCACGGGCGGAGTCCTTCAAACGCATCGGTCAGCCAGGCGTGGCCGGCATCGCGCGGCGAGAGTTCAGCCAGCGGCAGCGGCCAGGCAATTGCCAGGCGCGCGTCCTGCGGATGCCAACCCGCCTCGGCCGCCGGGGTGTAGGGGTGGGAGTGGCAGTAGAGCAGCTCGGCATCGGGCGTGAGCGCCTGAAAGCCGTGGGCAAAGCCCTGCGGGATGAGCAGGGCGCAGGCGTTGTCGGCACTCAATTCCTCGGCGTGCCAGTGCAAAAAGGTGGGGGAGCCGGCGCGCAAGTCCACGGCCACGTCCCACACGGCGCCGCGCAGGCAGGTGACGAGTTTCATCTCGGCGTGCGGCGGCTGTTGGTAGTGCAGGCCGCGCACGCTGCCCGCCTGGCGCGTGAGGCTGTGGTTGATTTGGGCGATGGGCCCGCTCCAGCCGCAGGCGGCGAGTTCTTCGGCGCAGAACAGGCGCTCGAAGAAGCCGCGCGCATCCGCCAGCAGCTGGCGCTGCACACGCGTGAGGCCCGCCAGGGGCAAGGGGGTGCAGGCAAAGCGGCTCATGCCGCCGCTTCCCATGCGGCCAGATCAGCCAGGCACAGTGCCCGGGCATCCGCCCCGTCGGCCTGCGCGCGGTACCAGGCCACGGTGCGCTGCACGGCGGTTTCCAGGTGCCAGCGCGGCGCTACGCCCAGCGCCTGGCGGGCGTGGGCGGTTTCCAGCGCCAGCCAGCCGGCTTCATGGGGCTGATTGCTATTATTTTGATAGCTGGTTGCGCTTACCTGGTAAGCGCTAGAGGCCATTTTGACCACATTCCCCACGCTGGCGGCTTCGTGCGGCAGGGGGCCGAAGTTGTAGGCACCGGCCAAAGCGGGATCGGCCCACAGGCGCTCGGCCAGTTGCAGGTAGGCGGCCAGGGGTTCGATGACGTGCTGCCAGGGGCGGGTGGCGCCGGGGTGGCGCAGCTCCAGGGGGCGGCCCGCCTCCCAGGCGCGCACGGCGTCGGGGATGAGGCGGTCGCTTGCCCAGTCGCCGCCGCCAATGACGTTGCCGGCGCGCGCGCTGGCCACGGCCACGCCTTGGGCGCAGAGGTAAGCGCTGCGGTAGCTGGCCGTCACCAGCTCGGCAGCGGCCTTGCTGGCGCTGTAGGGGTCGTGGCCGCCCAGGGCGTCGTCCTCGCGGTAGGGGTAGGCCCATTCGCGGTTGCGATAGACCTTGTCGGTGGTGACGACCACGGCCACGCGGGCGTCAGACTGGCCGCGCAGGGCGTCGAGCACATGGGCCGTGCCTTGCACGTTGGTGGCCCAGGTGGCCAGCGGCTCGGCGTAGCTGCTGCGCACCAGCGCCTGGGCAGCCAGGTGCAGCACGATCTGCGGGCGGGCGCCCTGCACGATGGCGGCCATGGCCTGGGCCTCGCGGATGTCGCACCAGTGGCTGGCGTGCAGGCCTTCGTCCACGCGCGCCAGGGTGAACAGGTTGGGGGTAGCGGTGGGCGCAAGGGACAGGCCCGTGACCTGCGCCCCCAGGCGCGTGAGCCACAGCGCCAGCCACGCGCCCTTGAAGCCGCTGTGGCCGGTGAGCAGCACGCGCTTGCCGCGCCAGAAATCGGCGCTGGGGGTGGGCGTGACGACGGCGGCACTCATGCCCAGCATTTCCACGGCGCCTGGCCGGTCTGCCACAGCTCTTCGAGCTGGTTTTTCTCGCGCAGCGTGTCCATGGGTTGCCAGAAGCCCTGGTGCTCGAAGGCGCGCAGCTGGTCGCGCTGCGCCAGGGTTTGCATGGGTTTCGCCTCCCAGGGTGAATCATCGCCATCAATCAGGTCGATGACCTCGGGCTGCAGCACGAAGAAGCCGCCGTTGATCCAGCCGCCGTCGCCGCGCGGTTTTTCTTCAAAGCCCGTGACGGCATCGCCCTGGCGCAACAGCGCGCCGTAGCGCCCCGGCGGCTGCACTGCGGTGACGGTGGCGAGCTTGCCGTGCGCGCGGTGAAAGGCAAACTGTGCCCCCATGTCCAGGTCGGCCACGCCGTCGCCGTAGGTAAAGCAGAACGATTCCCCCGGCGCCAGGTACTCGCGCACGCGGCGCAGGCGCCCGCCGGTGAGCGTGTCGGCGCCGGTATCGACCAGCGTCACGCGCCAGGGCTCGGCGTGGCGGTGGTGCACTTCCATGCGGTTCTCGGCCATGTCGAAGGTGACGTCGGACATGTGCAGGAAGTAGTTGGCGAAGTATTCCTTGATGACGTAGCCCTTGTATCCCAGGCAGACGACGAAGTCGTTCACGCCGTGGGCGGAGTACATCTTCATGATGTGCCACAGGATGGGCCGCCCGCCGATTTCAATCATGGGCTTGGGGCGCAGGTGCGATTCTTCAGAGATGCGGGTGCCTAACCCGCCGGCGAGCAGTACGGCTTTCATGGCCGTCAAGCATAGCCAGCCGCCGCCGCCGCTAAAGCCCCGGGCAAGCGCGAAAAGCCACGCTTCTTGGACAATTGCCCCCTTTCGCCCACCCTGCTCCCGGGTTTAGAGTGGGCAGCTGTCTGCCACAATCGCACGCACTATGTTTCTCATCATCGGCTATCTGATCTGCTTCGGGTGCATTTTTGGCGTGTTCGTCGCCCACGGCGGCAACGTCAAGGTGCTGCTCGAAGCCCTGCCCTTCGAGATGATCACCATTGGCGGCGGCGCCCTCGGGGCGTTCGTGGTGAACAACCAGCCCAAGGTGCTCAAGGCCACCATGGCGGCGCTGCCCTCGGCGCTCAAAAGCAGCAAATACACCAAGGCGCGTTACCTGGAGCTGATGTCGCTGCTCTACGAAATTTTGCAAAAGGCACGCAAAGAGGGGCTGATGTCGATCGAAGGCGACGTGGAAAGCCCAAAGGATTCGCCCATTTTTCAGAAGTTTCCCAATGTCGGCTCGGACCACCACGTGGTCGAATTCATGACCGATTACCTGCGCATGATGGTTTCGGGCAACCTCAACGCGCACGAGATCGAGGCCCTGATGGACAGCGAGATCGAAACCCACCACCAAGAGGCGCACGCCCCCATCGCCGCCCTCACCCGCCTGGCTGGCGCGCTGCCGGCCTTCGGTATCGTGGCCGCCGTGCTGGGCGTGGTCAACACCATGGGCTCGGTGGGGCAGCCGCCGGCGGTGCTCGGCGGCATGATCGCCTCGGCCCTGGTCGGCACGTTCCTGGGCATCTTTTTGGCCTACGGCGTGGCCGAACCGCTGGCCGGCCTGCTGGAGCAAAAAGCCGAAGACGCTGCCAAGGAATTTGTCTGCATCAAAACCACGCTGCTGGCCAGTATGCAGGGCTACAACCCGGCCACGGCGATCGAGTTTGGCCGCAAGGTGCTGTTTTCTGACGTGCGCCCGGGCTTTCTCGAACTCGAATCGCACGTCAAGGGCAAGAGCTGACGCTCGTGTTGACACTGACACGCCATGGCTGAGAAAAAACTCCAACCCATCATCATCAAGCGCGTCAAAAAGAGCGGCCATGCCGCCCATGGCGGCGCCTGGAAGATTGCCTACGCCGACTTCGTCACGGCCATGATGGCGTTCTTCTTGCTGATGTGGCTGCTGGGCTCCACCGCCAAGGGCGATTTGCAGGGCATTGCGGCCTACTTTGCCTCGCCGCTGAAGGTGTCGATGCAAGGCGGCGACGGCGCTGGCAGCAGCTCCAGCATCATCCCCGGCGGCGGCACCGATCTGTCGAAGGTGCACGGCCAGGTGCGCCGCTCTGACTCGACGGAGAACACCGCGCGGCGCATGGACATCAATTCGCGCGCCGAGCGCGCGCGCCAGGACGCACAGCGCATCAAGGCGCTGCAAGCAAAGATCGACGCCATGATCTCGGGCAACCCCAAGCTCAATGAATACCGCTCCCAAATCCGCATGGACGTGACGCCCGACGGCCTGCAAATCCAGATCGTGGACGAGCAAAACCGCCCCATGTTCGACAGCGGCAGCCCGCTGGTCAAACCCTATATGCGCGACATCCTGCGCGAGATCGGCTCGGCCCTGGGCGGGGTGGAAAACCACATCAGCCTCGCCGGCCACACCGACGCCACGCCCTACGGCAACGGCGACAAGGGCTATAGCAACTGGGAGCTGTCGGCCGACCGCGCCAACGCCTCGCGCCGCGAGCTGGTGGCCGCCGGAATGCCCGACGACAAGCTGGTGCGCGTCGTCGGCCTGGCCGCGAGCGACCCGCTCGACGCCAAAGACCCGCGCGCCGCCATCAACCGCCGCATTACCGTCACGGTACTCACGCGCGAGGCCGAGGAGCGCCTGGCAGGCCGCAGCGCACCACAAGTCACCATAGAACAACTGCAATCTGAAAAGCAGGACAATCCCCAAGCCACCGCACCGCCGTAACCGCTTGTCACCACGGCCGTGCCCATGAGAACATCGCCCATAAATATTGACCGAAGGGGTCCCTTGTGTCTGATCTTCGTTTTTTGATCGTTGACGACTTTTCCACCATGCGCCGCATCGTGCGCAACCTGCTCAAGGAGAGCGGCTTTGCCGACGCCGACGAGGCCGAAGACGGCGTGGCCGCGCTGCAAAAACTGCGCAACGGCAAGTTCGACTTTGTCGTCTCCGACATCAACATGCCGAACATGAACGGCTTTCAGCTGCTCGCCGAAATCAAGGCCGACGAAAAACTCAAGCACCTGCCGGTGCTGATGGTGACGGCTGAAGCGCGCAAGGAAGACATCGTGCTGGCAGCACAAAACGGCGCCGCCGGCTACATCGTCAAACCCTTCACCAAGGCCACGCTGGAAGAGAAGGTCACCCTGATCCTCAAAAAACTGGGGATGTAAGGCCATGGACGAAAGCCCGCAAACGCCGCCCGACAGCGGCGCCGAGGTACACCAAAAGATTGGTGTCCTCACGCGCCAGCTGCACAACGCCCTCAACGAGCTGGGCTACGCCGAACAGCTGCGTGGCAGCGCCGGCGAGTTGCCCGATGCGCAAAGCCGCCTGTCCTACATTGCCCGTCTGACGGGCGAGGCCGCCGAGAAGGTGCTGTACCGCGTGGAACAGGCCAAGGTGCAGCACGAGCACATGGGCGCGCAAACCAAGCGCATGCTTGCATCCCTGGTCAAAGACCCGGTAGCTGCCGTCGCCAAAGGCGAAATTTACAACCACCTGGTTGAAATGGAGCAGGTGACGCAGGCCGCCGACGAACACCTGACCGAGATCATGATGGCGCAGGACTTTCACGACCTCACCGGCCAGGTGATTGCGCGCGTCGTCACCCTGGCCTCCACCATTGAGCAGCAACTGGTGCAACTGCTGGTGCAGACGGCCCCCCCAGGCACGCCCACCATCCAGCCGGCGGCACCGGTGCACGAGCACCTGTCGGGCCCGGTGGTCGATCCAGAGAACACCCCCGACGTCGTCACCGACCAATCGCAAGTGGACGATCTTCTGGCCAGTCTCGGTTTTTAAACCGATTGCGCCTGTCCACCAAGGCTGAATAGCCGCCCATCCTGGGCGCTATTCGGCCTTTAGTTTTTGCGCTGCGTCACGACAATGGCCTGACCCTCAGTGCCCCTGCCATGGACTCCAGCCAAGACAAAAACCTACCCGCCACCGAGCGCAAGCTGCAAAAGGCCCGCGACGACGGCCAGGCTGCGCGCTCGCGCGACTTGTCGCACCTGGCAGTGCTGGGCATGGGCGCGGCCGCCACCTTGGTGCTGGCACAACCCCTGATCGAGCACCTGCAGGCCGCCCTGGCGCAGCAGCTGCACTTCAACGCCGCCACAGTGCAAGCGCCGCACACCATGCTCGAACGCCTGCGCAGCATGGTGTACACCGGCCTGATCGCCAGCCTGGCGTTTGCGCTGCTCACCAGCACCGCCGTGGTCGCCAGCGCCGTGATGTCGGGCGGCTGGATCTGGAGCCTCAAGCCCATCAGCCCGCAGTTCAACCGCCTGAACCCGCTGCAGGGTCTGGCCAACCTGTTCTCCAAACAGCAACTGACCAACGTCGCCAAGATGGTGCTGATGACGGCGCTGCTGACCTTCGTCGCCTGGAAGTACTTTGACAGCGGCATCGAGCGCGTGACGCGCATGGCGCTGCAGCCCTCCAAGCTGGCGTTAACCGAGGTGGGGCAGTGGCTCACCCTGGGCCTGGCGCTGCTGCTGCTGGTGGTGTTTTTGGTGGCGCTGCTCGATGTGCCGCTGCAAATTTTCCTCTTCAAGTCGCGCCTGAAAATGAGCCACGAGGAAGTCAAGCAGGAGCACAAAGAGGCCGAGGGCAACCCGCAGATCAAGGGCAAGATCCGCCAGAAGCAGCGCGAGATTGCCGACCGCGCCAGCGTGGCCAACGTGCCGAAGGCGGATTTCGTCGTCATGAACCCGACCCACTACGCCGTGGCCCTGCGCTACGACGAGCAGAGCATGAACGCGCCGCAGGTCATCGCCAAGGGCACCGACCTGATCGCCTTCAAGATCCGCGACCTGGCCCAGCAGCACACCGTGCCGGTGCTGCAATCGCCCATGCTCGCGCGTGCGCTCTACGCCCACGCCGAGCTGGAGCAGCCCATTCCCGCCCAGCTCTACGCTGCCGTGGCGCAGGTGCTGGCCTATGTTTACCGCCTCAAGGCCGCGCTGCGCGGCGAAGGCCGGATGCCCGAGGAGCTGCCCGAGCCCTTCGTACCGCCCGAGCTCGACCCCCTGCAGCGCACCACCGGAGCTAGCGCATGAACAACGCCGCCAATACCCTGCGCCAGTGGGCAGGCAGCAACGGCGCCATGCTGCAGGGGCTGTCGGCCCCGCTGCTGGTCGTCGCCATCCTGGCGCTGATGGTGCTGCCCATCCCCGCCTGGCTGCTCGATACCTTCTTCACGCTGAACATCGCCGTGGCGCTGATGGTGATGATGGTCGCCGCCTACATGCTGCGCCCGCTGGACTTTGCCGCCTTCCCCTCGGTGCTGCTGCTCACCACCTTGATGCGGCTGTCGCTCAACGTCGCCTCCACCCGCGTCGTGCTGCTCGAGGGCCACACCGGCCCGGGCGCAGCCGGCGCGGTGATCGAGGCCTTCGGGCACTTTTTGATCGGCGGCAACTTCGCCGTCGGCCTGATCGTGTTCGCCATTCTGGTGGTCATCAACTTCGTCGTCGTCACCAAGGGTGCGGAGCGTATCGCCGAAGTCTCGGCGCGCTTCACCCTGGACGCCATGCCCGGCAAGCAGATGGCGGTGGACGCCGACCTCAACGCCGGCCTGATCAACGAGGACGAGGCCAAGCGCCGCCGCGCCGAGGTGCAGGAGGAAGCCAACTTCTTCGGCTCCATGGACGGCGCGAGCAAGTTCGTGCGCGGCGACGCCGTTGCCGGCATCTTGATTTTGCTCATCAACATCGTCGGCGGCTTTGCCATTGGCATGGCGCAGCACGGGCTCTCGGCCAGCCAGGCGGCCAACAGCTACATCTTGCTGGCCGTGGGTGACGCGCTGGTGGCGCAGATTCCGGGCCTGTTGATCTCGGTGGCCGCCGCCATGGTGGTCTCGCGCGTGGGCAAAGAGCACGACATGGGCGGGCAGATCGTGCGCCAGCTGCTCATGTCGCCACGCGTGCTCGGCGTTACCGCTGCCATTTTGATTTTGCTGGGCGTCATCCCCGGAATGCCGCACACGGTGTTCCTGCTCATGGGCAGCGGCCTGGGCTACTGCGCCTGGCTGCTGCTGCAAAAGCAGAACCAGCCCGAACCCGAACCCGAGGCGCCAGCCGCGCCGGCGGGCGACGGCGAGGCCAGCTGGGACGACCTGCAGCCCATCGATCTGCTCGGGCTGGAGCTGGGCTACCGCCTCATCGCCCTCGTGGACAAAAACCGCCAGGGCGACCTGCTCACGCGCATCAAGGGCGTGCGGCGCAAGTTTGCGCAAGAGGTGGGCTTTTTGCCGCCCGCCGTGCACGTGCGCGACAACCTCGAATTGAAGCCCAGCGGCTACCGCATCACGCTGCGCGGCGTGGTCGTGGGCGAAGGTGAGGCCCACCCCGGCATGTTCCTGGCCATCAACCCCGGCGGCATCAGCACGCCGCTGATCGGCACGCCCACCACCGACCCGGCCTTTGGCCTGCCCGCGCACTGGATCGACGCCGCGCAGCGCGAAGCGGCGCAAATGGCAGGCTTTACCGTGGTTGATTCGGAAACCGTGATGGCCACGCATTTGTCACACTTGATGCAAGTGCACGCGGCCAAGTTGTTGTCGCGTACCGAAACCCAGCAACTCGTGGAGCATGTGGCACGCCTGGCGCCCAAACTGATTGAAGAAGTGGTACCCAAAATGGTGTCGATCACAACGTTCCAGAAGGTGCTGCAGCTGCTGCTCGAAGAATCCGTGCATATCCGCGACATCCGCACCATCATCGAAACCCTGGCCGAGCACGCCACCAGCGTGCAAGACCCGGTCGAGCTGGCGCGGCGCGTGCGCATCGCCCTCTCGCCGGCCATCGTGCAGCAAATCTACGGCCCGACGCGCGAGCTCTCCGTCATCGCCATCGAGCCCGGCCTGGAGCGCCTCTTGGTGCAGGCCCTGGGCGGCCAGGGCGGCCCCTCGCTCGACCCCGGTGTGGCCGACCTGCTCACGCAACGCGCCGCCGAAGTCGCCCTCAAACAAGAAGAAATGGGAATGCCCGCCTGCCTGCTGGTGCCCGACGCGATTCGCGGCGCCATCTCCCGCCTGGTGCGGCGCGTCGCCCCGCGCCTGCAAGTGCTGGCGCACAGCGAGATTCCTGAAACCCACACCATCCGCATCGGCCCGATCCTCAAAGGTGCAGCATGAACATCAAACGCTTTACCGCCGCCACATCGCGCGAGGCCCTGGCCAAAGCCCGCATGGCTTTTGGTGACGGCACCTTGATCCTGTCCAACCGCGCCACGGCCAACGGCGTCGAGGTGGTGGCCACCGCCGAAGACACGCTGCACAGCCTCAACCACGACCACATCGCTGAAGGCCAGGCGCAGCCGGCCCTGCAAACCGTGCGCAGCGAAGAGCCGCCTCGGCGCAGCGCGGCCCCCGCACAGCAGCCGGCCGCGCCCAAAGCCCCGCCCGCGACGGCCCGCCGCAGCGTTGAGGCCGATACCGAGCAGCTGGCCATGAGCACCCTCTCGTTCCAGGACTACGTGCGCGAGCGAATGCTGCGCCGCCGCCACGAGGCCATGCACGGCAGCCCGCCGCCCAACGCCCGCATCGAGCCCACCCTGCCCGAGCGCCTGCCGACCTTTGCCGAGCAGCAGCGCGCCCCTACATTCGCCGAGCGCGCACGCGACACCCTGCCCGAGCGCAGCGCCGAACGCGAGCGCGACTTTGGCGCTGCCGAGCGCACCGATCTGGCCGCCGAGGCCGCCTACCCGCGCAGCAGCGCACACGAAGCGCCCCGCGCCCCGGTGCGCGAGAGCACGCCCGCCCCGCGTCCGGCCCCGGTGGTGGCACGCCACAACCCGCTGCACCACCACATCCCGACCGACCTGGCGATCGAGCCGCGCCACAGTGGCGCCCTGGCCGCGCCAGCGGCACCGGCAGCCAACCCGCAAGGCCTGATGAGCGAGCTGCAGTCGATGAAGGCGCTGATCGAAGATCGCTTCAACACCCTGGCCTGGCTCGGCCAGGCGCGCCAGGATCCGATCCAGTCCAACCTGATGCTCAAGCTCATCCGCGCCGGCTACTCGCCGGTGCTGGCGCGCGCCATTCTCGAGCGCCTGCCCGAAGACCTGGGCGCAGCCGACGCCGTGCGCTGGCTGATGGAAGTGCTCGAGCGCAACCTCAAGACCGACGCCCACAGCCTGCCACTGTACGAAGAGGGCGGCATCTTCGCCCTGGTCGGCGCCACCGGCGTCGGCAAGACCACGACCACCGCCAAGCTCGCCGCCCTGTGCGCGCGCCAGTACGGCCCCGGCAGCGTCGGCCTGATCACGCTCGACACCTACCGCATCGGCGCGCACGAGCAGCTGCGCAGCTTTGGCCGCATGTTGGGCGTGGTCGCCCACCTGGCGCACGACCAGGCCGCGCTGCAAGACCTGCTGGGCCTGCTCAGCGGCAAGAAAATGGTGCTCATCGACACCACCGGCGTTGCCCCGCGCGACCCGCGCAAGCGCGAGCTGCACGAGGTGCTCGACCTGCCCGGCATCCAGCGCCTGCTGGTGCTCAACGCCGGCTGCCACGGCGATACGCTCGACGACGTGCTCGACGCCTTCAAGACCGATGGGCCGCAGCAAGCCCTGCTGTCCAAGGTGGACGAGGCCGTCAAACTCGGCCCTGCCGTCGATGCGCTGATCCGCCACCAGGCCGTGCTGCGCGGCGTCACCAACGGCCAGCGCGTGCCCGAGGACTGGGAAGCGGCCAACGCCCACCAGCTGGTGCAGCAGTCCATGCGCGCGCCGGCCAAATCCGCCTTCGACCCGAAGGCGATGGAGCTCAACTTCTTCTTCACCCCCGGCGGCAGCAGCGAAGGCGGCCACTATGCTTGAACGCGGCCAGCACCAGGGCATGGGGCTGCTCAAGCGCCAGCCGGCCAGCGGCCTGCGCTTTGCCGCCGTGGCCCAGGCGCCCGACGCCCAGGCCCTGCACACCCTGTGGTTGCTGTGCCAGCAGCTGCAGCAGCTGGGCTACCCCACCTTGGTGCTCGACGGCTGCGCCAGCGAAGGCGCACACAGCCCCGGGCTGGAGCAGCTGCTGCAAGCTGGCGCCCTGCCCGTGGCACTTCAGCAGGGCGACGGCGCCAGCATTGCCGTGCTGCCCGCTGCACGCGGCCTGCGCCAACTACCGCTGGACGCCGCCATGCCGCTGGCACCGCTGCAGCCGCTGCTGCGCAGCTACGCCGTGGCCTTGCTGCACGCGCCCGTGCCGCAGCTCTCGGCCCTGCTGCAGCCGCACAACGTCGTGCCCCTGATCCTCGCTGCCCCCGGCACGGCTGGTACGCAGCAAGCCTACCGCCACATCAAGCACCTGCATTTGCACGCCGCCCTGCCCAGCCTGGTGTGCGCCCTGGTGGCCGGCGACAACCCGGCGCAGGAGCGCCAGGCGCGCACGCAAATCACCACCTTGCAGCGCTGCGCCGCCGACTACCTGGGGCTGACGCAGCGCGGCCTGGTGCTGAATGTGCAAAGCCCCCAGGATCTGCAGCGTCTGGCCTTGCAACTGCTGGAAAACGCGAGCACCATCACCGAAGCCGCACCGTTGCTGCCGCTGTACTACCCCCGGCAGGCAGCCACCGCAGCGTTTGTTCGGAGCCACTGAGCCGTGATGTACACCGCCAAAGGTCAGCTCGATCGCAACGCCTTGCTGCGCCAGCACGCGCCGCTGGTGCGCCGCATTGCGCACCACATGATCGCCAAGCTGCCGCCGAACGTGGAGGTGGACGACCTGATCCAGGTCGGCATGATCGGTCTGGCGGAAGCGCTCTCGCGCTTCGAGGCGGCGCAGGGCGTGCAGTTCGAGACTTTCGCCAGCCAGCGCATACGTGGCGCCATGCTCGATGAGCTGCGCGGCAGCGACTGGATGAGCCGCAGCTCGCGCAAGAGCCAAAAAGACATCGAACAAGCGCTGCACCGTGTCGAGCAGCGCCTGGGGCGCAGCCCGCTCGAATCTGAAATTGCCGCCGAACTGGGCGTGAGCCTGGAGGAATACCAAAGCCTGCTGGGCAAGGTGCGCGGCACGCAGCTGGTGTACCTCGAAGACATGCAGTACGGCGACGAGGGCGACGACGGTTTTCTCGACCGCCACGTGGCCGACGCCAGCGCCGACCCGCTGGCCCTGCTGCGCGACCAGCGCCTGCGCGGCGCACTCATCGACGCCATCAACGCCCTGCCCGAGCGCGAGCAGTACATCATGGGCATGTACTACGAGCACGACATGAACCTCAAGGAAATTGCCGCCGTGCTCGGCGTCACCGAATCGCGCGTGTGCCAGCTGCACAGCCAGGCCATTGCCCGCCTGCGCACCAAGATGCGCGCCCACTGATTTCAAGCCAAATCAGGCTCTAGCGCTTATCCAGCAAGCGCGAGTAGCTATCATTTTGATAGCAATCAACCCAGTGCACGGTAGATGCGCGCCCCCCCGCCGGCGGAGCTGCCATAGGTGGCCTTTTCGGTGGACGGCAGTACGCTGGCGGCCTGGCTGTTGGTCAAGGCCGTGACGCGGGCGAGCTGATCGCGCACCTGCACCAAGCGGGCGCTCAGGGCGCGCAAACGCTGGGATTGGTCTTCAGTGAGGGGAAGCGAGCCAGGCTGGCCCAGGATTTGCGCCAGGGCGCCGGCGGCGCTGCGCAGTAATTCGCTGCTGCGCTCGAGTGCCTGGGCATCGGCTGCCAGCAGGGCTTGGGCAGCGGCGTGCACGGTGTCTTCGGTGCCGGCGAGGAGAAATTCCAGATCCATGAATCAAGCCGCCCAGGGGCTACGCAAAGAGAGAAAAACAGGGGCGGCGGCGTGACAAAGCTTAGTAGCTGGCGCGCACCAGCACCTCTTGGGCATTGGCCAGGAGCTTGTCGGCGATGGCACCGGCGTTGATTTTGAAAGTGCCGTTTTGAATGGCGGCGCGCATGGCCTTGACCTTGTCAGCGTCGAAATCGCCCTGGTTGCGGCTGCTGGCCTCCAGGCTGCGCGCGGCATTGGACAGGGACACCGGGGCACCATTTTTGGCCGCCGTAGAGCTCTGCGCCACGGCCTGGGCAACCGGCGCGGCAGCCCTGGCCAATTGCTTGGCAGGCGTTGATTGCGCGAGCGCGTTGGCGATTTCCGGGTGTTGACCTATTTTCATGGTTCTCTCCGCTGCCCTGAGAGGGCGGGGGTTTGCGTGTCCATGTTTTCGGCGCGGAGGTCGCAAACTTGAGGCATTTTTGTGCTTTTTTACAAAGGTGAAGCAGGCACTTACAGCGCCACACCCACCGTCCCATCCTCAGACACAGTGCCGCTGATGATACGGCCATTGTCCATGCGCACCCGTACCATTTGCCCCACAGCGCCCGCCCCCAGGGCCTGGCCCGCAGAGGTGACGACATACCCGGGCCCCTGCACCGTCACGCGCACCTGGGCGCCCGCACGAAACAACTCCGGGGCCCGCACCATGCCCTGGCGCAGGGTTTGGCCCGCCATCAGCGGGCGCGCGGCGACCTGGCCTATCCAGGCTTCGGGGTTGGCCATCACGGCGGCAAAGTCCGCCGCCCAATCGACCTCGTCTTGCATCGCATCGCCAGCCGCCAGCACCTTGCCAGCGTTGACGTTGCCCGCCAGCACCCAGGCCGGGCCCCAGGCTTTGACGGTGATGGGCAAAAACACATTCCACTGCACCGCGCCTTCCACGCAGCGCAGCCCCAGGCGCGTGCGCCCCCACAGGCGCGAGCCTGCGGGCAGATAAGGCTCGACGCGCGCGCAAGGCGCCAGACGCAGGCGCGGATCGAGCTGGCCGACCTGCACCTCCATGCGCAGGCCCGCACCACTGGCCTGGGCTTGCTGCAAGGCGCCATCGAGCCAGCGCTGGGTGGCCGGGCCAATGTCGGCCAGGGCATCGGGCGCGGGCGCCGTCTGCGCCGCCACGCCCAGCGCCCAGCCCAGCAGCAGGCCGGGCAGCGCACGGCGCAGCCAGCTCCAAAGGGGGGGGGAGAGGGATTTCATGGCAGCCTTCCAAACCGTAGCGGCTCTATAACGCCTGCACTGTAGCGGCGCACGCCGCAGCGCCATGGCGGAAATTGCGCAACCAAAGCGGCGTTCTTCGGGCTTTAGAAAAATGGGGCGACTTTCACAATCGCTGCACGACCCACCAGGCCCGAACCGAGGCACACCATGCTCGATAAGTTGACGCAACCACTGGCATTTCAAGGCAACGCGCTACAGCTGCGCGCTGAGCGCCAGCGCATCATCGCGAGCAATATTGCCAACGCCGACACGCCCGGCTACGTTGCCCGCGATTTTCAGTTTGCCGACGCCCTGCGCGCCGCCACGGACGATGGCAACGCGCTGGCACAAAAGCTCGGCAGCAATGGCGCCACCGACCCACGCCACATTCCCCTGCCCGCCGCCCGCAGCGGCGAGCCCCAGCCCGGCGCCCTGGGCTACGGCCTGCAGACCGAGCCCAGCATGGACAAGAACACCGTGGACATGGACCGCGAGCGCGCCAACTTTGTTGACAACTCGGTGCGCTACGAGGCAGCGCTGCGTTTCATCAACGGCAGCGCCAAAACCATGCTCAGCGCCATCCAGGGCCAGTAAGCGCCATAAGGAGCCTCGCCATGTCGATGTTTTCCATCTTCAACGTCTCGGGCAGCGCCATCAGCGCCCAATCGCAGCGCCTGAACGTGGTCGCCAGCAACCTGGCGAACGTGGACGCCGTTGCCGGCCCCGATGGCCAGGCGTACAAGGCGCGCCAGGTGGTGTTCCAGACGCAAACCATGGGCGACGACACCGCCGCCGGCGTACGCGTCAGCCGCATCGAGGAGAGCCAGGCGCCGGGGCGGCGCGTGTTCGACCCGAGCCACCCCTCGGCCGACGGCGAGGGCTACGTCAACCACTCCAACGTCAGCGCCGTCGATGAGATGGTCAACATGATCTCGGCCTCGCGCTCGTACCAGAACAACGTCGAGGTCATGAACACCGCCAAGACGCTGCTGCTCAAGACCCTGCAGATGGGCCAGTAAACCGAAGGGGCCACGCCATGTTCATCTCTCCCATCGACACCAGCGCAATCGACGCCGGCGCCAGTACCACATCGACCAAGGCTTCGGGCACCGATCCGCAGGCGGCGCAAGACCGGTTTTTGAAGCTGCTCGTGGCCCAGCTCAACAACCAGGACCCGATGAACCCGCTGGACAACGCGCAGATGACCTCACAGATGGCGCAGATCAACACCGTCACCGGCATCCAGCAGCTCAATCTGACCATGCAAACCATGGCCGAGCAGTTTGCCGCCATGCAGTCGCTGCAGGGCACGATGATGATTGGGCGCGACGTGCTGACCGAGGGCAACCACCTGGCCGTCTCCGACAAAGGCCAGGCCCAGGGGGCATTTGAACTCGCTGGCGCCGCCTCCTCGGTGAAGGTGGAGATCAGCACCGCCGGCGGCGAGCTGCTGCACACCATCGACATGGGCGCGCAGGCCGCAGGCCGCCAGCAGGTGCAGTGGGACGCCAGCGGCTACAGCGGCGACAAGAGCACGCTGCGCTTCAAGGTCGTGGCCACCAACAAGGACGGCGCCGCCGTGGACAGCACCGCCCTGATGCAGGCCAAGGTGCAGGGCACGAGTACAGAAGGCGGCCAGCTGATGCTGACCCTGGATACGGGCGAAACCGTCGCCTACAGCAAGATTCGCAGCGTGGTCTGAGCGCCCGCAGCCGCACATTTCCGATCAGGAGCACACCATGGGATTCCAACAAGGCCTCTCCGGGCTCAACGCCTCCAGCAAAAACCTGGACGTGATTGGCCACAACATCGCCAACTCGGGCACCGTGGGCTTCAAAGCCTCGCGCACGGAGTTTGCCGAAATGGTGGCCTCCGCCATCGGCTCGGCCAACGGCACCAACGGCGGCATCGGCGTCATGGTCGATGACATTGCACAGCAGTTCACGCAAGGCAGCATCTCCGTCACCGGCAACAACCTGGATGTGGCCATCAACGGCAACGGCTTCTTCCAGATCCAGCAGAGCGACGGCAGCCTGGCCTACACCCGCGCGGGCAATTTCAAGCTCGACAAAAACGGCAACGTCATCACCAATAACTATGGTCAGTTGATGGGCTACGCCGTCAACCCCACCACGGGCCAGGCCGCGACCGGGGTGCTCCAGCCCATGGTCTTCCCCCCGGGGACCCCGATTCCGGCCAAGCAAACCACTGCCATCAAAGCTGCCTTCAACCTCGACGCCCGCGCCCCGGACGCCGCCGGCAACCCAGCGGCCGTGCCGCCCATTCCGATGACGCCGCGCTCCACCTACGGCACATCGATCAACGTCTACGACAGCCAGGGTGTGCCCACCAAGGTCAACCTGTATTTTCAGAAGACCGCTACGGCCAACACCTGGGATGTCTATACGCAGCTCGACGACCCAGCTGCCGTACCGCCGGTAGTGGCCACGCCCATCGGCCAAATCACGTTTGACAACAACGGCAAGATCACGGGCCCAGCCGCCGCGCCACCAGCCACCGGTTTTCAGCTGCCGGTGACCATTGCCCCGCCCACGCCCAACCCGAACAACCTGCCTGCGTACACCGTGCAGGTCAACCTTGATGGCGTGACCCAATTTGGCACCAAATTCGCCGTTTCCGACCTGACACAAGACGGCTACACCGCCGGTCAACTCACCGGCATCAACATCGGCGCCGACGGCACCATCCTCACACGCTACTCCAACGGCGTCACGCGCCCGGAGGGGGCTGTGGCCCTGGCCACATTCCGCAACACCCAAGGCCTGTCGGATATCGGCAACAACCTCTGGGTCGAAACCTTCGAATCGGGCCAACCCTCGCTCGGCCAGCCGACCAACGGTACCTTTGGTGCTCTGCGCTCGGGCGCGCTCGAAGACTCCAACGTCGATCTGACGGCCGAGCTCGTCAACATGATGACTGCGCAGCGCGCCTACCAGGCCAACGCCCAGACCATCAAGACCCAGGACCAGGTGATGTCCACCCTGGTCAACCTGCGCTGACGCGCGCTGAACCGGGGCCCTTGCCATGGACCGCATCATCTACACCTCCATGACCGGCGCCAACGCCGCCGCACACCGGCAGGCGGTGCTGTCCAACAACCTGGCGAACGTGGCGACCAACGGCTTTCGCGCCGAAATGTCCACCTTCCGCTCGGTGCCGCTGCAGGGCGATGGCGCCAAGACGCGGGTGTTCGCCCTGGAAGCCACTTCGGGCCACGTCGAAACCCCGGGCCCGGTGCAGCGCACCGGGCGCAACCTCGACGCCATGGCCGCCGGCAACGCCTGGTTTGCGGTGCAGGGGCTCGACGGCACCGAGGCCTATACCCGCGCCGGCTCGTTCCAGGTCACGGCCACCGGGCAGATGGTGACCAGCACCGGCCTGCCGCTGCTGTCCGATGGCGGTGGCCCGGTGCAGGTGCCGCCCGGGGCTGAAATTTCCATCGGCGCCGACGGCACGCTCACCGCCACCACCGCCGGCCAGCCGCCCGCCCCCGTGGGCCGCATCAAGCTGGCCACGCCCGGCGCGGCCGATCCGCTGCAGCGCGGCGACGATGGCCTGTTTCGCAGCGCCAGCGGCGCGCCCCTGGCGCAGGATGGCAACGCCACGCTGCTGTCCGGGGCGCTGGAGGGCTCGAACGTCAACGCCGTCGAATGCATGGTCGGCATGATCGCCGCCGCGCGCCAGTTCGAGCAGCAGATGCGCTTGCTGCAAACCGCCGAGAGCAGCGACAAAAGCGCTGCCCAGCTGCTCAACGTCAACGGCTAACGTCAACGGCCAAAGCCGCCAAGGAGAAACACCATGATCAATTCCCTGTGGATCGCCAAGACCGGCATGAGCGCCCAGCAAACGCAGCTGGACGTGATCTCGCACAACCTGGCCAACGTCTCGACCACCGGCTTCAAGCGCAACAACGCCGTGTTCGAGGATTTGATTTACCAGAACCTGCGCCAGGTCGGCTCCAACACCACCGAGCAAAACCAGCTGCCCACCGGCCTGCACCTGGGCCTGGGCGTGCGCACGGTGGCCACCAGCCGCAACTTCATCCAGGGCAGCCTGCAGCAGTCGAACAACAGCCTGGACGTGGCCATCAACGGCAACGGCTTTTTTGAAGTCAACCTGCCCGACGGCACCATCGGCTACACGCGCGACGGCTCGTTCCAGGTCGATGCCCAGGGGCGCCTGGTCACCTCCAACGGCCTGCCGATTGCCAACGGCATCACCATCCCGGCCAACGCCATCAAGGTCAGCATCAGCGCCGACGGCGTCGTCTCCGCCACGCTGCCGGGCAACCCGCAGCCGCAGCAGCTGGGCAACCTGGCCATGTCCAGCTTCATCAACGCCGCCGGGCTCGAGCCCGTGGGGCAGAACATGTTCAAGGAATCGGCCGCCAGCGGCCAGCCGCAGCAGGGCACGCCCGGCACCAACGGCCTGGGCTACATCAAGCAAGGCTTTCTGGAATCCTCCAACGTCAACGTGGTGGAGGAGCTGGTGACCATGATCCAGGCGCAGCGCGCCTACGAGATGAACTCCAAGGCCATCCAGACCAGCGACCAGATGCTCGCCAAACTCTCGCAACTGTGAGGTTCGCCATGCGTTCCCTCCTTCGCAGCAGCCTGCCCGCCGCCTTGCTGGCCCTGGCCACGGGCTGCGCCAGCGTCAACCCACCGCCGCCGGTGGAGGTGCTGGCCACCACACCGCCGCCGCTCTCTGCCTTGTCAACTGCCGATGCCGCCCCTGCCAACGGCAGCCTGTTCAGCAGCCAGCGCTACCGCCCACCGCTGGAAGACCCGCGCGCGCGCCTGGTGGGCGATATGGTGACCATCACCATCAAAGAGAAAATTTCGGCCAGCCAGAACTCCAACTCCAACGTCAGCCGAAAACCCAAGGTCAGCGGCGGCATCACGGCCCTGCCCTTCGTCGGCGGCGACATCGAGGGCAAAACCAAGATCGGCGCCGAGTTCTCCAACACCTTTGACGGCGGCGGCAAAACCAGCAGCGAAAACAAATTTGAGAGCAGCATCACCGCCACCGTGACCGAAGTGCTGCCCAACGGCCACCTGGTCATCACCGGCGAGAAGCAGGTGGGGGTGAACCGCAGCGTTGATGTGCTGCGCTTCTCCGGCACCATAGACCCGCGCCGCATCGCACCAGGCAACACCATAGACTCGCAATACGTCGCCAACGTGCGCGTAATCTCGCGCGGCATGGGCGAGCAGGCCGAGGCACAGGCCATGGGCTGGCTCGGGCGCTTCTTCAACACCATCACGCCGTTTTGAGAGAAAAAGCCATCCAGCGCTTACCAGACAAGCGTCGGCAGCTATCAAAAACATAGCTGTTGACGCTTTTTTCGTCCCCGCATCGGGGTACTGGGGAGCGGCTAATTGGCCGCTTTTACGCCGTCTTATCGGCCTATAGTTTTTGCCGGTGGCGCCCAGAATCGGGGCCATGTCTGGTCTGCCTGCCCCCTTTCTGTCCCGTCTCGCCTGGTTGCCCGCCGCCCTGGCGCTGCTGTGCACGGCGCTGCCGGCGCAGGCGCTGCGCATCAAGGAAGTGGCCGCCGTGCAGGGCGTGCGCAGCAACCAGTTGACGGGCTACGGCCTGGTTGTGGGCCTGGACGGCACGGGCGACCAGACGACGCAGATGCCGATCACCACCCAGGCGGTGCAGAACTACCTGCAGCAAATGGGCATCACGCTGCCACCGGGCACCACCGCGCCGCAGCTCAAGAACGTGGCCACCGTGGTCGTCACGGCGCAGCTGCCGGCCTTTGCCCAGCCGGGGCAGTTCATCGACGTCACCGTCTCCTCCATCGGCAACGCCAAGTCGCTCAAGGGCGGCACGCTCATCACCACGCCGCTGCGCGGCGCCGACGGCGAGATTTACGCCCTGGCGCAGGGCAACGTCGTCGTCGGCGGTGCGGGCGCCTCTGCCGGCGGCTCCAAGGTGCAGATCAACCACCTCTCGGCCGGGCGCGTGCCCGAGGGCGCGCAGGTCGAGCGCAGCGTGCCGACACCGCTCAACGACGGCGACACCATCACCCTGGGCCTGAACGCCTCCGACTTCCAGACTGCGCGCAAGGTGGCGCAGGCCATCAACAACCGCAGCGGCGCCGGCACGGCCACCGCCCTCGACGGCCGCACGGTACAGGTGCGCGCACCGCAAGAACCCGGCGCGCGCGTGAACTTCATTGCCGAACTCGAAGAAATCCAGGTCGCTGAGAGTACGCCAGCGGCCAAGGTAGTCATCAACGCGCGCACCGGCTCCATCGTGCTCAACCAGGCGGTCACGCTCGGGCCCTGTGCCATCGCACACGGCAACCTGGCCATCACCATCAGCAGCACGCCCGTCATCAGCCAGCCCAACCCGCTGTCGCAGGGCGTGACGGTGGTGGCGCAAAAGAGCGACATCCAGGTCAAGCAAGAGCCGGGCATTTTGATGACGCTGCCGCCCGCGCCGCAGCTCGCCGACGTGGTGCGCGCCATCAACACCCTGGGCGCCACGCCGCAAGACCTGCTGGCCATCTTGCAGGCCATCAAGGCCGCCGGCGCGCTCAACGCTGAGCTGGAGGTGATCTGACCATGGCCTACTCCGCCCCCCTATCGAGCAACCCCTCGCCGCGCCAGGCCCTGGCTGCCGATGCGCGCTCGCTCAACGCCCTGAAAACGCAAAGCGGCCCCGAGGCCACGCGCGAAGCGGCCAAGCAGTTCGAGTCGCTGTTCATGCGCGAGATGATCAAAAGTATGCGCGAGGCGACCATGAAGTCCGGCCTGCTCGACGGCGCCGAGGGCAACCTGGCCAACGACATGTACGACCAGCAGCTGTCGGTGCAACTCTCGGGCCAGCCCGGCGGGCTGTCCGAGGCCATTCAGCGCCAGCTCACGCGCCAGATGGGCGGCAGCGAGGCCGAGCTGTCCGTGCCCTCCACCCTCAGCCTCGACCGCAGCGCGCGCACCGTGGCCAGCAACCCCAACGCCACCAAGGCGTCGCCCAAGGGGTTGGACGATTTCGTGCAACACCACCGCCGCAGCGCCGAACGCGTGGCGGCCGAAAGCGGCATTCCGGCCAACTTCATGCTCGGCCAGGCCGGACACGAGACCGGCTGGGGCAAGGGCGAGATCCGCCAGAAAGACGGCACGCCCGCCTACAACCTGTTCGGCATCAAGGCCGGCAAGGGCTGGACGGGCAAGGTGGCGGAGGTCACCACCACCGAATACATCGACGGCCAGGCACGCAAGGTGACGGCCAAGTTCCGCGCCTACGACTCCTACGAGGACTCGTTTCGCGACTACGCCCGCCTCATCAACGACAACCCGCGCTACGAAAAAGCGCGCGCCCAGGTGCATTCGGCCCCGGCTTTTGCCAGCGCACTGCAAAAAGCCGGCTACGCCACCGATCCGCTGTACGCGCACAAGCTCTCACGCGCCATTGCCAGCACGCAGCGCGTAACGAGCAGCGCCAACGCTGACCTCACCACGGCCCGCAGCCTCGGTGGCACACAGGTCTGAGCAAGGAGCACGCCATGAGTCTCTTGAACGTCGGCGCACGCGCCTTGCAAGCCAACCAGATCGCGCTGCAGACCACCGGCAACAACATTGCCAACGTCAGCACCCCCGGCTATTCACGCCAGACGGCACACATGGTGACGGTGCAAGGCCAGTTCACCGGCAACGGCTACATCGGCAAAGGGGTGGATGTGCAAACCATTTTGCGCAACCACAACGAACTGCTCACGCGCCAGGCGGCCATGGCCGCCTCGGGCCAATCGAGCGACGCCGTGCGCTCTGAGCGCCTGAACCAGATGCAGGAAATTTTCACCGGCGGCAAGGACAGCCTGGGCACGGCCATTTCCGACATGCTGGGCTCGCTCTCGGACGTGAAAAACTCGCCCACCGACATGACGGCGCGCACCGTCACGCTCACGCGCATGAGTGAAACCGCCGGACGTTTTCGCACCGCCGCCGAGCGCCTGGCCGACATTGAGTACACCGTCAACGAGCAGCTGCAAAACAACATCAGCAAAATCAACAGCCTGGCGCAAAACATCGCCGACGTGAACGAGCAAATTGCCTCTGCTCGCGGCAACGGCCAGACCCCCAACGACCTGTTGGACAAGCGCGATCAGCTCATCCGCGAACTCAACCAGTACATCCAAACGACGCAAATCCCAGCCGATGACGGCTCCGTCGGCCTGTTCATCGCCGGCAGCCAGCCACTGGTGCTGGGCAATATGCCCATGACCATGTCGGTGATGGAGAAAAAAGAATACCCCGGCAGCGGCCAGATGGCGCTGTACTTCAACCGCCCCGGCGCCACGCCACTGGAGTTGGGCGAGGCCACCTTGGGTGGGGGCGAATTGAACGGACTGCTCAAGTTCGCCAACCACGATCTGGCCGAGGGCCGCAACCTGCTCGGGCGCATGGCACAGGCCATGGCCATGACCATGAACCAGCAGCAAAGGCTGGGCCTGACGCTTGACGGCCAGATGGGCCAGGATTTGTTTTCGATCCCCACCAGCATCATCGGCACCACCAATGGCACGGGAGCGGGTACCGTCACTTTTGCCAATCCGACGCAGTTCGCCGCCTCCGATTACGAAGTGCGCTTTACCACCCCGCCCGCCGGCCAGGTGGTGCGCCTGAGCGACGGCAAAGCGACCCCCTTTGCCGGCCTGGCCGACCCGGCGCTGCAAAACATCGACGGCCTGCAATTCAACCTCACGGCAGCGGGCGCAGCGGGACAAACCGTGCTGTTCAAGCCCTTTGCCAGCTCCGCTGCCAACATCCAGGCCAAGCTGCTCTCGCCCTCCTCGTTGGCCGCAGCCAATCCCATCAACGCCGCCATGGGCACATCCAACAGCGGCTCGATGCAGCTGGCGGGGCTCAAGGCCACGGGCATTCCCGCCCTGACCCTGCCTACCATCGGCACGCCTGCCGTCTTGAGCTTCAACGGCACCGGTGGCTTTACCGTCGCCAACGGCGGCACGCCCATGAACACCGCCGTCACGCCCCCCGTGCCGCTGACGCCCACCAACCCCGGGCCGCCGCCGGTGTACGCCTACACCTCGGGCCAGTCCATCAATATCGATGGCTGGCAGATCACCCTCCAGGGCACCCCAAAGAGTGGCGACACCGTGTCCATCGGCAACGCCCTCGATCCACAATACGGCGACGCCTACAAGCGCAACTCCGGCAACGCCGGCGCGTTGATGGAGCTGCGCGATGTGCAGATGTTCGACAACGCCACGCTGCAAGACGGCTGGGCCGGCGCCATCGCCCAGGTGGGCACGCGCACACAAAGCGCGCAATACGCGAGCAATATGTCCACCGCCATCGCCAACAACCTCGAACGCGACCGCACCGCCGTCTCTGGCGTCAACCTCGACGAGGAAGCGGCCAAACTCATTCAATACCAGCAGGCCTACCAGGCCTCGGCCAAAATGCTGCAGATTGCACAAAGCATTTTCGACAGCCTGCTGCAAACCGTCAGCCGTTGATGATTGGAGCGCGCCATGAGCAATAACACCCTCGCCCGCCTGGGCACGGCCAACCTCTACGACAACGCCCGCCTGAACGTCAGCCAACGCCAGAACCAGCTGAGCAATCTGCAGGAAAACCTCACCTCCGGCAAGCGCGTGGTGCGCCCCAGCGACGACCCCGTGGCCGCCGCCCAGGCCGAGCGTTCGCTCATGCGCATCAACCGCATCCAGACCGAGCAGCGCGCCCTGGAAGTGCAGCGCAGCGCCGTGGCGCAGGCCGAAGCGACCCTGGGCGACGCCGTCGGCCTGGTGCAGGAGATGCGCCAGGTTATCGTCGCCTCGGGCAGCGGCGGCTTGAAGCCTGAAGACCGCAAAACCTACGCCAGCCAGCTGCAAAGCCTGCAAGAGCAATTGCGCGATGTGGTCAACCGCAAAGACACCAACGGTATGCCGCTGCTGGGCGCTCTGGGCAGCCAGCTCACAGCCTTTCTGGGCCCGCTCTCAGGCAACCCCGACTACGAATTTAAGGGCCAGCCCGGCCAAACGGCGAGCACCGGCGTGACGGTGCCGCTGACGCTCGACGGCCATTCGGCGCTGATGTTCGATCCCCAGCGCGACGGCGTGTACAACGCCACCGGCAGCACCATCCCGGTCGATCGCACCCTGACCACCAGCGGCATCAACCCCGTCAACTCCGGCCTGGTCACGGGCAACAACTACCGCATCGATTTCCTCGGCGTCGGCCCCGGGGCGCAGCCGAACACGACGACGGCGCAGTACACCATCACCGACACCACCGTCATCCCCAACGTCGTCTCGGCCCCGGTAACCATCCCCGACTACCCCTCGGACAAGCCAATGGAGGTCACTGTCACCGGCATCCCGGGCCTGAGCTTCACCATCAAGGGCAACCCGGCCAACGGCGACAGCTTTACCTTGAAGCCCAGCGCCAGCCTGCTGAGCAGCCTCGACAGTGCCATCCGCGACATCGGCGGCGCCGCCAACAACAACGCCGCCGCCCAGGCCGTGGGCCAGGCGCTGAACAACCTCGACATCGGCATGGAGCGCCTGCACAACATGCGCGGCTACGCCGGCGAGTTGCTCAACCGCGCCGACCGCATCACCGGCGATCAGACCAACCGCAGCATCCAGCTCGAAGGCGACCGCTCGCGCGCCGAGGACCTGGACATGGTCAAGGGCATCTCGGACTTTCAAAACGCGCAGACCGGCTACGAGGCGGCGCTCAAGTCCTACGCCCAGGTGCAGCGCCTGACGCTGTTCAACTTCATCAACTGATAAGCCCCGCCCATGGTGCAATCCGTCCTTGGCAGCCTCACTCTGGGCTACCGACCGCTGTGGAATGCACAGCGGCGCTTGGCTGCGGTGCAGCTGTACGTGCAGGAGCTGCCCGGCGCCATGGTCGATGCACCGCACCTGCTGCGCACGCTGCAGGAGCTGTGGTCGGCGCAATCACCGCCGCTGCTGCTGGCGCCGCAATCGCCCCAGCTGCTGCTGCAGCTGCTGCAAAAAGCGCCCGCCGCCAGCCCCTGGATAGAGGTGCGCGGCCACTGGCTGGGCAACGCCACCATCCTCGCCTGCGTGCGCGCGGCGCACCAGCGCGGCCTGCGCATGGTCTGGCGCGGCGAGCTGGCGCAGCTGCCGCCGGGCGACATTGCCGCCTGCTTTGACAACAGCCTGCTGAGCCTGTCGGCGCAAGATGCGGTGCACATCCTGCAAAGCATCACCCCGGCCCCTGGCAGCGGTTTTGGCGCCAAAGCGCAACCGAGCCCGCTGCTCGACGGCCAGATGTACGACAACCTGCCGAGCATGGCCCTGGCCGCGCATTGCCTGGAGCAGCACCGCGCCGTGGCCGTGGCCGGCTGGCCGGTCGATGACCTGCTCTTTACCCTGCGCCACCAGCAGCCCCAGCCGGCCTACGCCACGGTGCTGCGGCTGATGAAGGCCATAGACGCCGAACAATCGCTCGATGCCTTCGAGCACATCATTGCCCAAGACCCCATCCTGGCCTACCGCTTCATGGTGTTCACCAACTCGGCAGCGCTGGGCCTGCGCACCGGCGTCGATTCGGTGCGTCGGGGCCTGGTCATGCTGGGCTACGGCACGCTGCAGCGCTGGCTCGGCGAGCTGCTGCCGCACGCCAGCCAGGACCCGAACCTGCAGCCGCTGCGCCAGTCCATGGTGCTGCGCGCGCGCCTGACGGCGCACCTGATCGAGGCCGGCATCGAGCACGAGCTGCAGCGCGAGGTCTATCTCACCGGCCTGTTCTGGCAGCTGGGCGACTTGCTGGGCGAACCCGTGGCCAACGCCCTGCGCCGCCTGCCGCTGTCCGAGCGCATCAGCGAAGCCATCGTCCAGGGCACGGGGCCCTACGCCGGCGCCCTGCAAATGGCTTGCGCCCTGGAAAACGACGACGCCCAGGTGCTGCGCGCACTGTGCGAAAGCCAGGAAATGCCGCCCGAAGACGTCAACCGCGCCCTGCTGCGCGTGCTCAGCGACGCCAATACCTGAGCCAACCAGGCTCAAAACGCTACATTTTTAATAGCTGCTGTCGCTTGCTTGACAAGCGCTAGAGGCCAATTTCATCAAAATCCGCGCGCATGGGAACCCTCTACCTCGTGCGCCACGGCCAGGCTTCATTTGGCGCCGCCAATTACGACCAACTCAGCCCCCTGGGCCTGCAGCAGGCGCAGCGCCTGGGCGCGCACTGGCAGGCGCATGGCCTGGGTTTTGACGCCGTCTATACCGGCACCCTGGCGCGGCACGCGCAAACCCTGGCCGGCATTGCCGCCACCCTGGGCCAGGCGCTGCCGCAGCAGCAGCAGCTGCCGGCACTCAATGAATACGACGGCCTGGCCCTGGTGCGGGCCATCCACCCCGGCCCGTTGACCGGGGCCACGGGGCCCGAGCGCTTTCAACAATACTTTCGCCTGCTGTGCGACGCGCTGGCGCAGTGGATGGCCGGCACCATCAGCCCCGAAGGCATGGGCAGCTGGCAGGCGTTTGCCGATGGTGTGCACGCCGCGCTGGAGCAGCTGCGCCGCCGCCATGGTGCGGGCGATGCGCGCGTGCTGGTAGTGAGCAGCGGCGGCCCCATCTCCACCGCCGTGGCGCTGGTGCTGGGCGCCTCGCCGGAGGCGGCCATTGGCCTGAACATGCGCCTGCGCAACAGCGCCGTGACCGAATTGAGCCTGCGCCCCAAGCGGCTGATGCTGCAAACCTTCAACACCCTGGAGCACCTTGCGGCGCCCCAGGATGCGGGCCTGATCAGCTTTGCCTAAGAGGCGAAGAGGCTGAACCCGCTCAGAGTGGGTAGGCCGGGCTGCTGGCCGCGATGTCCATCCACTTGCCCAGTTCGAGCTTGTTGCCCTGGCCGGGCACCATGGCGTAGAACTCCGGCGCCTGCACGGGCAGCTTCAGGTCGGCAATCGAGCCCAGGGCATCGGCACCCAGCGGGATGCCGTAGAGCGTGAACAGCTCGCGCATGTCGCGGCCAATGATGCGGCTGGACAGCACGTACAGCAGCTCATGGTTGCTGATGGTCTTGCTCGTAAAGCGCCCCATGCCCAGGGAGACTTTGTTGGCCTCGCTCCAGGTGTTGTCCACCAGGCGGTTGCCCCGGCCGAGCAGGCCCAGGAAGTCGATCACATCGGCAGGCTGCGGCTGCATCTGGCTCAGGCGTTCACGGGTGTAGATAAACGCCAGCTGAAAGTGCACGGCGCGCATCGCCTGGTGGTTCTGGTTGCTGCCCACCCAGAAGCGGTTGAACATGTCCAGGCGCAGGTCTTCGCCCGTCTTGCCGGTGGCGCGTGCAGCAGCCATGTCCTGGTACAGGCGCTTGTGCTCAATCGAGCCGCCGTTGTTGTTCTCAGCCCCGTTGGTCATGGCGTACTGGCGCAGCGCGCTGGCGTTGGCCAGGATGTTGTTGTTGCACTCCACTCCGCAGCCGCCGCCCGGGAAGGTCAGCGTCATGTGGCGCGGCACGGTGTTGTGCCCCAGCTCGTGCCACCAGCCCCAGCCGGGGTTGATGGAGGCAAAGCCGTCCGACGGGTTGCCCGAACACAGAAAACCGCAAGCCGCCAGCCAGCCGACGAAATGCTGCACGCCCGGCGCGCGGTGCACGTTGCTGGTGCAGTCCCAGCCCAGGCTGGCGCAGACGTTGGTGACGTTGGCGCTGGCCGGCATGTTGTTGTAGCCGTTGGCCAGGTGGTTGCTGTCAAAAATCATGCCCTTGAGGCGCACCTGCACGTACTCCTCGGGCGTGCGGTTACCGATGGCGCTCTTGGCAAAACCAATGGTTTGCTGCACTTCGCCGCCGACCATCTTGGCCGTTTGCCAGCCAAAGTCACCGCGCTTCAAGGCCTGCACGGCCTCGTCGATCTCGGTCTGGGGCATGGTGCGCGTGAAGTCAAAGTGCGCGTACTTGGCGCTGTTGCGTATGCGCAGCTTGACCACGGTGCCTGCCTTGGCGCCCGAGTAATCGAGGAACAGCGGCCCACCCCAGGCTGTGGTGTAGGTCTGCACCTTGCCTGTGGGCAGCTTGGCGTAGTGGCCGTCGGGGTAACGCGGGCGGGTGTAGTTCTCTTGGCCCAGCGGATTGCCCCGGGTGCGGATTTGGCCAATGCGCAGCGCCAAAGAGGCGCCGGCAGCGTCGGCAATTTCCACCTCAACGGCCTTGCCCGGCACGGCCGCGCGGCCAATGGCGGTGCGCCCGCTGCCTTGGGCGATGGTCACGTCCACGGTTTCCCAATCAGCGCTGGTGACCAGCTGCGGGGCCGAGGCCGGCATCCAGTCGCCAAAGGTCTTGGGCGTGCGTGCCATGGGGCGCAGCGGCGTGGTAAAGGTGTCTGCTGCCAGGGTCGAGAGGAAGGGCGTGGCGTTCGAGCGGCGCACCTGGCTGTAGTCCACCTGCTCGCGGTACATGTCGGCCCACAGCACCAGGCGGCGGTGCGCGTCCAGATAGGGCTTCTCGGCGTAGGTGTCGGCAAACATCTGCAGCCCGCGCGAATCCAGGCTGGCGATGTTGTTGCGCAGCGTGTCCAGGCCCTTCGCCAGGGATTGGTCCTGGCTGAAATCCACCGTGGTGCCGTTGGCCAACTGGCCCACGGCGTTGACGGCTGCAGCCAGATGGTCTGTTGCCTGGCGCTGCTGCGCTGCGCTGCGGCCTGTAATCTGGATTTCATTGGGACCGGCAAAGTAGTTGCCCGGGTAGTCACCCAGCTGCATCCCCATGGCCTGCAGCACCTGGCGGCCACCGGAGGAGTCCACCCAATTTCCATGCTGGTACAGCACAGGCTTGCCCGCCGCCAGGTAGGCGGCCACGCGCTCGGTCTGGCCGGCGCTGGCGGGGGTGTTTTGGCCGTAGATCAGCAGGTCGGCGTTTTGCCAGCAGGTGTTGGCGCTGTCGGCCAGGTTGCACTTGGCGTCTTCGGCCTTGGCGCCCAGGCGGGCAACGAATTTGGCGACCGTGTTGTAGTCAAAGTTTTGCGTTGCCACGCGAATGGTGGCGGGCAGCTTGCCCTGGGGCTGGCCCGTGACCAGCCAGGTAAACGTGCGCGCAAACAGCGGCATTTGCGCTTCGTTCGGGCTGCCTGCGGTGGCCAGGCCGTTGAGCAAGTCCTTGCCATAGCCAGCGGCGCGAATGCCGCTGACGTTGCTGATGCTGGCGAGCACGTTGCCACTGTTGGCCACCAGCAGCGGGCTCGCCGCTGTAGCAATCAGGGGCCGCACGTTGTGGCTCTCGGCGGTGAAGTTCAGCGCTGCCGCCGTGGTGTCGTCAATGAGGGCAGCGATCAGGTCTTGCTGCTGCTTGCGCGTTTGCGCCAGGCTATAGGCACCCGATTGCAGCAGGTACGACGCGGCGCTGGCCGGAAGCTTGCTGCTGTTGCCGGTGCGCAGGGCTTCAGCGATCAGGTCAGCTTCGCTGGGCGCGGGCGGCTGCGTTACGGGCGGTGGAGTGACCGGTGGCTGGGTGACCGGTGGCTGGGTGACCGGTGGCTGGGTGACCGGTGGCTGCGTCACAGGCGGCTGTGTTACCGGTGGCTGGGTGACCGGTGGTTGCGTCACAGGCGGCTGTGTTACCGGTGGCTGGGTGACCGGTGGTTGCGTCACAGGCGGCTGTGTTACCGGTGGCTGTGTTACCGGTGGCTGTGTTACCGGCGGCTGTGTTACCGGCGGCTGTGTTACCGGCGGCTCTGTTACCGGCGGTTGCGTGACCGGCGGCGTGGGTGTTTCCGTCACCGGGGGGTGGGTGACCGGAATGTCGGTATCCACCGACGGTGTATCAGGTTGCACAGCCGCTGGGGGCTGCTGGCCTTGGGAGACAAATCTGTCCTCCCCCCCTCCACAAGCAGTAAGCAGCAAGCCAGCCGTAGCGACTGCAGTCCATTGACGAATCACGTAAAACTCTCCAGAAACAGGGGCAGAAACAGAACCTTCCAGACTATAAAAGCCGGTATCTGTGTCTAAAAATAAACGTCGTAACCAATCCGTATTGCGCGGCGGCTGAAAGGCTCGGCCCGGAGCCCTTCCGACAGGAATTCGCAAATTCTAGGGAAAACCCTGGTTCAACGCCAGTTTTACCTTTCTGTTTGTGTGTTAAGCGCTACGCCCGTGCGGGCGCGGGGGCCAGGGTGGAGGGCGGCAGGGCGTCGAGCTCCTGCAGCAGCTGCGCCAGGGCGGCGCCGGCGGCCTGCACCAGGGCGCGGCCTTTTTCCGCCGTGGCCGCGCTGGCATCGCCCACGGCGCCGGCCAGGTGGTAGTCCTGCATCGCCCAGCCCATCTTGGCGCTGCGGCCATTGCCCAAAATGGGGTACTGCTCGGCCCGGTCTTGCGAGCGCGAGCGCCAGTGCTGCGCCTGCGCCATATCAACCTGCGCTGGCGCCAGGTGCAGCGCCATGGAGGTCTCAATGGCGCCGCCGTGGATGCCGAAGCGGTGCTCCTCGGCGCTGAACAGCGCCTGCACCGCCGGCGGCAGCGGCAGGCCAAACCAGCTGGCGCTGTAGGTCAGCAGGCCATGCTGCTGGCGCAGCTCGCGCGCGGCAATGTCCATGGGAGCGACGTTGCCGCCATGGCCGTTGAGCAGCAGCAGCTTGCGAATGCCCGCGCGCGCCACGCCCGCACCCAGCTCGCCCCACAGCGCCAGCAGCGTCGCCGGCGACAGGCTGAGGGTGCCGGGGTAGGCCAGGTGCTCGGTCGAGAGGCCCACGTTTTGCGGCGGCAGCAGCAGCAACGGCAACTCCGGCGGCAGCTGCGCCAGGGCGGCGTCGAGCACGCCTTGCAGCAGCAGCGCATCGACCTGCAACGGCAGGTGCGGCCCGTGCTGCTCGATGGCCGCCACCGGCAGCACGGCCAGGGTGCGTGCGGCCAGGCCGCTGGCCTGGGCGCGGGCAAAGTCGCGTGCCGAGACTTCGGCCCAGTAGCGCGAGGGCCAGTGCGTGAAAGCGGTTGCGGTCATGCGGCAATGGTAACGGCGCCGGCCAGGGCGCTCCGGTGCAGCAAACTGCCGCCTCTTGCGCCGCTTTCTTGCCCCTTGGCGCAAACGCGGGCGCGGCACAATCGGCGCCACTGCCCTGCTTTTCCCGTTCTGCCATGCCTGCTGTTTTGCTCCGTTTTATGCGCTGCCTGGCGCTGTTGCTGGCGCTGCCACTGTGCGCGCGGGCGGCGGATTTTCGCGATCCGCAGGAGCAGCAGTTCATCGTCTGGCCCAACATCCCGGTGATCCGCGCCACCGACTTTGCCGAATACGCCGCCGACCGCAAGGTGTTCGAGGAGCTGCACGGCGGCAAGGACCCGGCGACCATCGTCGCCGCGCTGCAGGCCGTCGATCAGCTGCAGGCGCACCACGAGCGCACCGCCCTGGCCGAACTCGGGCGCAGCCTGAACGTGCTTTTTATCAGCGAGCTCGACCGCCTCACCCGCGCCACGCGCCTGCGCAGCCCCAAGCTGCGTTTTGACTTTGCCGGCATCACCCCTGCGGAGCTGCAGCGCCCAGCGGTACTGGACGCCAACGCCCTGGCCCAGCTCAAGGCCAAGGCCGGGCAGGTGACGCTGCTGGCCTACATGACCTACGCCCGCACCGAGGGCAGCGCCATCCAGGTGACGATGACCCTGGTCAAAACCAACGACGGCAGCGCGCAGAGCTTTACCGTCACCGCCCTGGCCTCGCAGGCGGGCGCGGCGCTGGCGCAGGACGTATTCCACTACTTTTACGGCACCCGCTTTGCGCCCTACCGCAACCCGCTGGCGGGCAGCGAATGGCTGCAGCCCGCGCCCAGCCACCAGGACACGCTGGTGTCACTCGACAGCGCCAGCCGCTACTGCCAAAGCCAGGGTGCCGAGCTGCCCAGCGCCAGCGACATGGAAATGGGCGAAACCGCCGGCATCTACCACGAGGGCATCGAGGTCAAGCCCGAGCGCCTGTACCACCTGCGCAGCCAAGAGTTGTACGCCAGCGAGCGCGCCGACGGCCCGCGCCTGCGCCCCAACCCCAACGCCCAGGGCAGCAACGCTTACTATTACTGCATCCGTAAAAAAGCCAGCCGGGGCAAAAAGTAGGCCAGGAACCAAACCCGGCCACCGCAGCTCCCACCCTGCGACATGCCGCACCGCCCTTTCTCGCTCCCTTTCCCGACCCTTTTCCTGCGCCTCCTGAGCGCTCTTTTTTTTATAGCTGCCAGCGCTTTATCCACGGGCGCTGCAGCCCAAATCAACCTCAAAACCGGGGCCCAGCAAGGCAGCAGCCGCGTCAGCACCGCCTACGTCCAGGCCGAACTCGTGGCGCACGCACCCGAGGGCGTGGCCCCGGGCAAGCCGCTGTGGTTCGGGCTGCTGCTGCAGCACCAGCCGCACTGGCACAGCTATTGGCACAACCCGGGCGATTCCGGCCTGCCAACGCAGCTGCAGTGGCAGCTGCCCGCCGGGCTGGACGCGGGCGACATCGCCTGGCCCGTGCCGCGCAAGCTGCCACTGGGCAAACTGGTCAACTTTGGCTACGAAGGCCAGGTGCTGCTGGCGGTGCCCGTCACCGTCACCCCCGCCTTTGCCCCCGGGCCGCTGGCGCACACGCTGAACGTGCAGCTGCACGCCTCCTGGCTGGTGTGCCGCCAGGAATGCATCCCGGAAGAAGGGCAGTTCAGCCTGCAGCTGCCGCTGCAAGGCAGCACCGCCAGCCAGGCCACACTGTTTGAGCGCACCCTGGGCCAGCAGCCCCAGGCCCTGCCGCTGGCCCCCACCAGCCAGGCCCGCCTGAGCGACGACGGCCAGCGGCTGCAGCTGCGCCTGCAGGGCCTGCCGCCCGCGCTGCACGGCCAGGAACTGGCACTGTTCCCCGAAGACGCGGGCTGGCTGCACAACGCCGGCGCCATCACCCAGTCCTGGCAGGGCGATGTCTGGACGGCGCAGCTGCCCATCTCCCCCGAGCGCAGCGCCAGCCCAGAACCGCTGGCGCTGCTGCTGGCGCAGGGCGAGCAGGGCTGGCGCGTACAGCTGCCGCTGCAAGGCCCGTGGCCGGCGCTGGCGCCTGCGGCCACGCTCTCGCCCGCGCTCGAAGCGGCGCTGCGCGCCAACGCCGCTGTTGCACCGGCCCCTCCGGCCCCACCCCCCCCCGCCGCCGCCCCCCTGGGCAGCTGGCTACTGGCGCTGGGCGGGGCGCTGCTGGGCGGGCTGATTCTCAACCTCATGCCCTGCGTGTTTCCGGTGCTGGCGATCAAGGTCGCCGGCTTTGCGCGCCACGCGCAAGACCAGCGCCTGCACCGCATGAGCGGCCTGGCCTACACCGCCGGCGTGCTGGCCTCGTTCCTGGCGCTGGGGGCGCTGATGCTGGCCCTGCGCGCCGCTGGCGAGGCCGTGGGCTGGGGCTTTCAGCTGCAGTCGCCCGCCGTGGTCGCAGCGCTGGCGCTGCTGTTCACGCTCATCGGCCTGAACCTGGCCGGGCTGTACGAATTCGGGCAGATGCTGCCCAGCTCCCTGGCCGGGCTGCAGCTGCGCCACCCGGTGCTCGACGCGTTTTTTACCGGCGTGCTGGCCGTCGCCATTGCCTCGCCCTGCACCGCACCTTTCATGGGCGCCTCCCTGGGCCTGACGGCGCAGCTGCCCGCGCCCCAGGCGCTGGGCATTTTTGCCGCCCTGGGCCTGGGCCTGGCCCTGCCCTACCTGCTGGCGAGCTGGTGGCCGGCCCTGGCGCGAGCCCTGCCGCACCCGGGCGCCTGGATGCAAACGCTGCGCCGCTTCCTCGCCTTCCCCATGTTTGCCACCGTGGTCTGGCTGTTGTGGGTGCTGGGCCAGCAAACCGGCATCGACGGCGCCAGCGCCCTGCTGGCGCTGCTGCTGCTCGTCGCCCTGCTGGCCTGGACGCTGACGCTGCACGGGCGCACACGGCTTGTGCTTGCTACGCTTTCGATAGCTACTAGCGCTTGGTGGATAAGCCTGAGCGGCCAAAAAATCATTGAACTGCAGCCCCCGCAAGCCAGCGCCAGCGCCCCGGCGCCGGGCTGGCAAGCCTGGCAACCGGGCCTGCCCGAACAGCTGCTGGCCCAGGGCCAGCCGGTATTCGTGGACTACACCGCCGCCTGGTGCGTGACCTGCCAGGTCAACAAGCAAACCACCCTCACCAACCCCGAGGTGCTGGCCGACTTTGCCGCCCACGGCGTTGCCCTGCTGCGCGCCGACTGGACGCGGCGCGACCCCGCCATCACCGCTGAACTCGCCCGCCTGGGGCGCAGCGGCGTGCCGGTGTACACGCTGCAGGCGCCGGGCGGCGCGCCGCTGGTGCTGACCGAACTGCTCTCGCGCCACGAGGTGCGCGCCGCCCTGGCGCAGCTGGCGCGGCCTTGAAGGCAGTGCTAGTATTACAGACGTAATAACAACCCAGCCATCCCGAGGCCGCCATGCACCAGCTCAAACTGACCCAGATCGGCAATTCTGTCGGCGCCATTTTTCCGCGCGAGCTGCTGCATCGCCTGCAGCTGGAGAAAGGCGACAGCCTGTACGTCACCGAAATGCCCGATGGCCTGCGCATCACCAAGGACGACCCGGTGTTTGCCGAACAAATGCAGGCAGCGCGCGACATCATGAAAAAGCGCCGCGCCGTTTTGCACGAGCTGGCCAAGTGAGCCACGCCATGGCGCACTGGCACTGGCTGGCGCGCGACGTCATCGTCGCCATCCACGACATGCAACTGGCCGAACACGGCGGCCTGGCGGGCACCCGCGACGCGGGCCTGCTCGGCTCCGCCCTCGGGCGCGCGCAGCACCTGGCCGCCTACGGCGCGCCCGACCATGCGGCGCTGGCCGCTGCGTATGGCTGGGGTATTTCACGCAACCACCCGTTCATGGATGGCAACAAACGCACGGGCTTCGTGGCAACCGAACTCTTTTTGCAACTCAACGGCTACGAGCTGACCGCCGACGATAGCGCCTGCGTGCTCACCATGCTCGCCGTCGCCGCCGGCGATCTCAGCGAGGACGACTTTGCCACCTGGCTGCGCACGCACAGCCAGCGGCGCAGCGCCGCTTAAACCCCAGCGCCGCCCGCCCCCGCATCGGCCTGCGCCTTGCGCGCCGCAAACTCCGCGCGCAGCGCACGCAGCTTGGCGCGCGGGTCTTCGCGGCTGGTGGCGGCGTCGAGCTTCATCTCGGCAATGAAGCGACTGGGCTGCACGGCCACCACTTCGCGGCCTTTTTTGCGTTTTTTCGTCCAGCTCACCACCAGGCTGCGCTGCGCGCGCGTGATGCCGACGTACATCAGGCGGCGCTCTTCCTGCAGGCGCGCGGCGGTGTCTTCGGTCACTTTTTCCTGCCGGCCCTCGTCGTCATCGAGCTTGAAGGGCAGCATCCCCTCGCACACGCCCACGAGCTGCACGTGCGGCCACTCCAGCCCCTTGCTGGCGTGCAGGGTGGAGAGCACGACCATGTCCTGCTCCTGCTCGCGCTCGGAGATGGTCGAGAGCAGGGCGATGTTCTGCGCCACTTCGAGCAGGCTCTTGACGGGCTGCTCCTGCGTCGTGCCGGCAGCGTCCTGAATCTGCCCCCCGGCGCGCTGCGCCATCCAGTCGCAAAATTCGAGCACGTTGCCCCAGCGGGCGGCGGCCACGCCCTCGCTGTCCTCGCTGTCGTACAGGAATTGCTCGTAGCCGATGTCGTGCAGCCAGTCGGTCAGGAACTGGCGCGCCGCCTCGTGCCCCAGGCTCTGGCGGGCGCGGTATTGCAGGTCATTGATCTGGCGGCCAAATTCGAGCAGACCATCGAGCGCCTTCTTGCCCACCACCGCCGGCAGCATGGCGCTGAACAGGGCGCCAAACATGCTCTCCTTGTGCTGGCTGGCAAACTCGCCCAGCTTGGCCAGCGTGGTGTGGCCGATGCCGCGCTTGGGCGTGGTGATGGCGCGCAAAAAGGCCGGGTCGTCGTCGTTGTTGCCCCACAGGCGAAACCAGGCGCACAGATCGCGGATTTCGGCGCGGTCAAAAAAACTCGTGCCACCCGAGACTTTGTACGGAATGCTGGCCTTGCGCAGCGCCTTCTCGAACGGCTTGGCCTGGTGGTTGGCGCGGTAGAGGATGGCGAAGTCCTTCCACGCCGGCGGCGGGTTGGCACTGGCGCGCAGGCTTTGGATGCGCATCACGGCGCGCTCGGCCTCGTGCTCCTCGTTGTCGCAGTCCTGCACGCGCACGGGCTCGCCCTCGCCCAGTTCGCTGAACAGGGTTTTGGGAAACAGCTTGGGGTTGGGGCCGATGACGTTGTTCGCCGCGCGCAAGATGGCAGACGTCGAGCGGTAGTTTTGTTCGAGCTTGATGACCTTGAGCTGCGGAAAGTCGATCGGCAGTTTTTTCAGGTTGTCCAGCGTCGCACCGCGCCAGCCGTAGATGCTTTGGTCGTCGTCGCCCACGGCGGTCAAGCGGGCGGCATCGCCGACCAAGAATTTGAGCAGCGCGTACTGCGTGGCGTTGGTGTCCTGGTACTCATCGACCAGCACGTGGCCGAGCACGCGCTGCCACTTCTCGCGCACCTCGGGGTGGCCTTTCAAAAGCTGCATGGGCAGGCCGATGAGGTCGTCAAAATCCACGCTCTGGTAGGCCGTCAGGCGCTCCTCGTAGCGCTGCATGAGCAAGGCGATGCTGCGCGCATGGTCGTCCTGCGCCATGGCCAGGGCCTTGCGTGCGCTCCAGCCCTGGTTCTTCCAGGCGCTGATCTGGAACTGCCACTGGCGCGCGGTCGCCAGGTCGGTCGTGCCGCCGGCGCAGTCCTTGAGGATGTTGGTCACGTCGCCCGCGTCCAGGATGCTGAACGAGGGCTTCAAACCCAGCACATGGCCGTCCTCGCGCACCATGCGCACGCCCAGGGCGTGGAAGGTGCACACCAGCACCTCCTTGGCCTTGCGCCCGATCAGGTGCGCGGCGCGCTCGCGCATCTCGGCGGCAGCCTTGTTGGTGAAGGTAATGGCGGCAATGCGCCGGGGCGCCAGGCCCTTGTCGATCAGGTGCGCAATCTTGTGCGTGATGACCCGCGTCTTGCCCGAGCCCGCGCCCGCGAGCACCAGGCAAGGGCCCTCGGTGTAGTGCACGGCTTGGAGTTGGGCAAGGTTCAGACCAGCGGACATGGGCGGGCGCAAAAGCGTTAAATCATAGCCAATGACACAGCCGGGCTCAGCACATATTCTCAGCGCCCGAACGCCCGCTGGGCCTGCGTCCAGGCCGCCAGCCACTCGTACTGGCGTTGCCGGAGCAATGCGGCGGCCTGCAACTGCATCCCTTGCACTTCCAACACTGCCGTACCCGCCACTGTGCCCGACTGCCACGCCTGGTCGATGGCGCTAGCACTGGCCTGATGGCGCTGCAGCTCTTTGCGCGCCAGCACTACCCGCCCCTGGGCGGATGCGATGGCGTGCAAGCCAACATCCGCCTCCACCAACGCTCGCAGCACCGTTTGACGGTACTGTGCATAGGCTTCGTCGGCCCCAGCCTGCGCGACCTGCGCTTGTGCCCGGCGCTGGCCGCCATCGAACAACGGCATGCTCAAGGCGACCTGTGTCGCCCACGCCAGAGCATTCGCCCCCAGCCACTGATCCAGGCCAGGGCTAGCGTACCCGGCATTGCCCGTCAGTATCAGCGTTGGGTAGCGCTCCCGTGCCACCTGCTGCGCACTCTGGGACGCCGCCAACACGCGCTGCCAGGCGGCAGCGACATCAGCCCGCCGCCCCATGACGGTGGCCGGCATGTCAGGCGGCAACGCCCCCGTGAAATCCGCCAGGCGCTCCCACCACTGGGAGTTCTCAGGAACGAGCAGCGCGCCCGGCGCCCGCCCCAGCAACAGAGCCAGCTGCGCGAACGCCGCATGGTGGTGCTGAGACAGCTCGGCCCGCCTGTCCTGGCCGGCATCTTGTGCGCGCTGCGCTTGGCGCAACGATTCCCGAGTACCAATCCCCCCCGCCAAGCGACGTTGCTCAATCTCGACGAGCGTTTGCAACAAGCCCACGGCAACATACTGGGCTACGATGTCGGCTTCCAGCCGACGCAGCTCGACATAGGTCTGCACAATCTCCGATGTCAGCCAACACCGCAGGGCACGCAAGTCCTCGGCACTGGCAAGCGTTTGATGCTCTGCCGCTCGTTGTGCTCGTGACAAACGCCCCAACAAATCGATTTCATAGCGACCTTCAAGTGCCCCCCCCAGACGCCGCTGCCACGCTGGGGGCGTATCGGTACGGGAACCATCCGGATGGTGCAAGCCCATCTGCGGAGTGCGTTCGTGCGCCACGCTCGCCTGTACCCAAAAGGATGGCGCTCGCGCCGCCGCCTTGGCGTCGGCCCAGGCCTGGGCTTGCTCCAGACGGGCCAGCAAGACCTGCAGATCGGCACTATCGCGCATGGCCTGCTCAATCCAGACGTTGAGCGTGTCATCCCCCAAGACCATCCACCACGCAGGTGTGGGATCGGCATCCACCACCACCGGTACGGCGGCAGACCACACCGAGGGCGCGTGCATACGGGCCGGGGGGATGTCTGCCGGCGTTGTACATGCACCAAGAATCAACACTGAAAGGAGCGCAAGCCCATGCTGCATCCGCATCTGACACCTCACAACGCCTGGAAGCGCGCAATGACCCGCTGCCCAATGAGCAGCTCATCGGCCTGTTCGAGCGCAATGACGACCTCCACGACCCGGTTGTCTTGCCGCTCCAGGGGATCGTCGCTGGGCGTGCGCGCCCCCACCACGCGGCCAATACGCAATACATGAGCACGCCACATACGGTGCGGTTGGGCTTGCAACACCACTTGTACGGCCTGCATGGGGCGCACTGCATCCAAGTACTGCTCCTCCAGTTCCGCACGCACAATGCGTGGGCCATCGGGGGCAAAGAGGAACAGGGGCGTAACGTTGAGCGTGCTCACGCCATTGCCTGGGCGTGCCTGGCGCTGAATGATCTGCCCGGAGAGCGGCGCCACTACGGCACGCTCATGCAATTCGCGTTCTGCAACAGCGGCACGTGCACGGGCCGTGGCCGTGTGGGCCTGGGCCGATTGGCGTGCCACCAACGCCAACGCCAAGGCATCACGGGCGCGATCGAGCTCCTGCTGAGGCACCGTTCCAGTGGCGGCCAGGGGTTCGAGGCGACGAACTTCGCGCTCTGCCGCCGTCCATTCGACATGTGCCTTCGCCTGCTCTTTACTGGCTTGGTCGATCTCACGCTGCATCAAAACCAAGTTGCGCTGCGCAAGCTCATCATCCAGCGTTGCCAGTACCTGGCCCGCGAGTACATGCTCGCCCTCCTCCACCAATACCTTGGCAATGACGCCATCACGGCGTGCAGCCAGGCGGATCACACCACCTTCAATATCCACCCGTCCCCGAGCCGTCGCACTGAAAAGCGGCATTGGCTGGGACGGTGGGATTACAGCCGTGTGCGCCGGCACAGTGTCACTGCATGCCAGTACCAATCCCAAGGCAGCGAAACATCCAAAAACTACACCATAGCGCAGCGTGCGCCGCCAAAACTGGCCGTTTACATCAACGCGTGTTTGCATGATCGGTTGTTAGTTACAAAGAAAAAGGGGGTTTTGACGCTCATCGCGCACGATGCAACCATCCTCCAAATGAAGGACACGGTCGGCATGTGACAGCAGCCTGGGATCGTGCGTCACACCCAGCACCGTGGCGCCATGCGTATGAGCGATCTGTTTGAGCAGGTCAATGACGATCTGGCCGTTGACCTTGTCAAGTGCAGAAGTGGGCTCGTCGGCAAACACCAGCGCTGGCTCCTTGGCCAGCGCCCGGGCAATGGCCACCCGTTGTTTTTCCCCACCGGAGAGCTCCGCCGGGCGCAAATGGCTGCGCGTCTGCAAGCCCACTTCAGCCAGTACCTTCCGGGCCCGGGTCTCAGCCTCTGCCCCCCGCAGCCCCAGGTACTGCAGCGGCAAAATGACATTTTCCAAAGCTGTCAGAGCAACAAAAAGATTGAACCCCTGGAACACAAAACCACAGTGCTGTAGCCGAAAACGATCGAGCTCGCGCTCATTGAGTGCCCACAAATCAACCCCCAATGCCTGCACTTGGCCGGTATCTGGGCGCAGCAGGCCCGCCAGCATTGACAACATGGTGCTTTTGCCAGACCCAGAAGGACCGACCACCAGGGTCAGCTCATGCGGAAAAATATGAACCGCACTGTTTTTGATCACCTCAGCACGCACTTTGCCTACGGTGAACGCTTTCGAAATGCCCTGACTCGACAGGGTAGGGGCAAACGCCATAAAGGGGCTCCTTATCGCAACAAAGACGCAGGCTCAGCAGCCAACAAAGGGCGTAACGACAGCCATCCGGACAGCACGGCAATCAACATCATGACTACCCCCGTGCCCGCGACCATCCACCAAGGAAAGGCCAGCGCAATCTGGCCATAACGACCTAAAAGCGCAATCGCAGCAGTGAGCACACCGGTGATCAACAGGCCTGCAGCGCCGACCCACAAAGCCTGCTCCACCACAATGGCGCGCAAGGCCGACTGCGGTACCCCCAGAGCACGCAAAGCGGCAAATTCCTTGATCGACGCCAAAATGGCACCAGAGAGCGTCTGACTGGTAATGACCACGCCGACCATCAATGCCAGCAAAGAAGCAAACCCAGCGCCAATACCCGACCCCGATTCCAACAGCCAGTACACCTGCGATTGAGTGGACAACGCAGCTGCAGACCAGACGCTGTAGCGTGGAATGGCAGCGGTATCAGCAATTTCAGCCGCCACCGTCCCAGGCTCAAAGCCTGACTGAAGCCCCACCAAATAAAACGTTACCTGCCCAGCCGTCTCCGGAGCCAGGCGTTGCATGGTCGACAGCGAGGCGATGACGTTCACCCCACCCACGGAACGGATGCCGTGCACAACACCTGCAATCCGGGCATGGTGGCCATTGATTTCCACTTCAGTGCCCACCTGGGCGCCCAATTTCCGCATGTCGGCGGCGTCAATCAGAATGGCATCGGGTTCACGCAGCAAAGCGCGCTGCGCCAGTGTCAGCAAACGAGCAAACGCCAGGGCGTCGTCGGCCACATCAATACCGCTGACCGTCACCAGCACGGCCACACCGTCCGGGCGCCGCAAATCGCCAAAGGCGCTGGCGAACCGCTCAACCCGAGTCACGCCAGGGTGACGCCACGCCTGGGCATCACTGCCAAGTTGAATGGGACGCCCTAAATCGACACTTTGGGTGTTACGAAAGCCCAGCCAAAGATCAGCACTGGATTGATCCACCACCGCCGACACCGTGCGAAACAGGCCAAGTAGAAGCGCCAGTTGAACCACCACCAGCAGTCCGGCAAACGTGATGGCCATGACTGCCGTCGCATAACGACGCCATTCAAAGAGCAGGCTGGAGCGAGCAACGGAAACCATCCTCACCTCGCATGAACAAAAGTGCCAACAAACTCTCGCACCCCATCCAATTGAAGGCACGCAAAGATTCCAAAAATAATTGACGGAGTAGTTCGTCCAAAAATAAATTGTTTGTTTAACGCCATGGTATGCATTCAGAACGCGTTCATGATTTCAGGGAAAGATGAAACAAGAAACCAGGTCTGCCAACGCGCTGGCGTTGGCCTGAAAATCGATGTCGATGCCCATTTCTGCATCAAACAACAAGCCAGAAAACAGCGCCAGAATCATGTTCGCAGCACCCACGCAGTTAAGCGCTGGCCGAACCCAGCCATTTTTTTGCCCGCGCAGCAACTCCTGCGCCAGCGACTCGCGCAAACGCCGGTCAAATGCCACCCACCGCTGGCGTCCCTCGGAGTCGCGAGCTAACTCTAGCCAGCTATCAGTCCCTAACTCGAAACCTTGAGGCTGCAGTACCTCACGCAATTCCTGCGGAGTGATCCGCGCCAGCCAGCGGATACCGTCACGGGTTGCCAGTTGCTCCAACTCTCTTTTGTAATGCTCAAACTCAATCTCGGCGATCGCCATGATCATCGCGCGCTTGTCCGGGAAATGGCGGAACAAAGTACCTGCACTCATGCCCGCTTCGGTACAAATATCTTCCGTGCGCGCCAAATGAAAGCCCTTCGCCTTAAATACGCGCGCTGCCGCCTGCAAGATGTCCTGACGGCGTTCTTGGTGCAGCGATTCGTTACGAGTGCGAGGCATAAATCAAAAATAAACGGAGCAATTCGTCGCATTATTTCACACATCTTTTTTTTGTCAAGGCACAAAGCAGAGCCTTCAAACACCGCCCCCCCAGCACGATGGCGGCAAGCGCCTGCGTAGCTGTCACATCTCGTGTGATCATATACCCCACAGGAGTTGGGCATTCTTCCAAGCAAGAGAGGTAATGCGCAACGTGGTGGAATCCTTCAAACAGGAGCAATCGACATGAGCCAAGTACACGCGCAAGCACGAACCACACCGCGTACGAGAGCCGAGATCAAAGATTCTCCAGCATCCATTGCACAACTGGCCGAGCTCTACAACATCACCCGTGCGACGGCACGCAAATGGAAGCACCGAGACAGCCCGGATGATCTCTCGCACCGTCCGCACACGCTGCATACAACGCTCTCGCCCGTGCAAGAGGCCATCGCTGTGGAGCTGCGCCGCCTGCTGTTTCTGCCCCTGGATGACCTGCTGGCGGTGGTGCGAGAGTTTGTGAACCCGCAGGTCTCCCGTGCAGGTCTGGATCGTTGCTTGCGCCGCCACGGTGTCTCCAGTTTGCGTGAACTTCAGGCCCAGGCCCAGGCCGACGCAGGCACTGCTGACAAGCCCGTCAAGACCTTCAAGGACTATGAACCAGGCTTTGTGCATGTGGACATCAAATACCTGCCGCAGATGCCCGACGAGCGCCAGCGGCGCTATCTGTTCGTGGCCATAGACCGGGCAACGCGCTGGGTGTTCATGCACATCTATGCCGACCAGAGCGAGGACTCCAGCGTGGACTTCCTGGAGCGTCTGGAGCGTGCAGCACCCATGAAGATCGTCAAACTACTCACCGACAACGGCAGTCAGTTCACGGATCGGTTCACGAACAAAAAACGCGAACCCAGCGGGCGGCACAAGTTCGATGTGCGCTGCAAGGCGTTGGGCATTGAGCACCGGCTGTGTCCGCCGCGTCACCCACAGACCAACGGCATGGTGGAGCGCTTCAACGGGCGTATCAGCGAAATCGTCAGGCAAACGCGCTTTGCATCGGCAGCGCAGCTGGAGGCAACGTTGATGAACTACCTCCAGACCTACAACCACCATATTCCACAGCGTGCACTCAAGCACGTTTCACCCGTTCAGGCGTTGAAGGATTGGTATGCAAAAAAGCCGGAATTGTTCAAGAAGCGTGTTTATAAACAGGCGGGACTTGACACGTAGCAGCGCGTAATGGCCCAGCCTCAAAAATGCCGAAATCCCGATCGTGCATCCTCAACGCGCTTCTGACGCCCTTATGTCACAGATCAACGATTGGTGGGTAGCCTCGGGCACGAATTGGCTATTGGGAACGATGGCCATGGTTGATTCTGCGGCCCGAGGAAGGGCCACCTTTTTCACAGATACGTCTGGGGATGCTGGGGTCAGGCTAGGATGGCGGCCCTGCCCTCCTTCCCCTGTTTTTAACCCCGTTTTCCCCATGCCCCTTGAAGCCCTGCTGGCCTATGGCCACATCCTGGCCATCCTCATGGCCGTGACTTTTTTGGCCAGTGAAACCGCGCTGTGCCGCGCCGAGTGGATGAACGCCGCCGTGGTCGAGCGCCTGGTGCGCCTTGATTTGCTGTGGGGCATTTCGGCGCTGTGCGTGCTGGCCTCGGGCCTGGCGCGCAGCTACTGGGGCATGAAAGGCGCCGACTGGTACTGGGCGCAGCCGCTGCTGCACGCCAAGCTGACGCTGTTCGTGCTGGTGGCGCTGCTGTCGCTGCTGCCAACGCGGCGCTTTTTGCAGTGGCGCCGCACGCTGCGCGCCACGGGCGCACTGCCCAGCGCCGAAGCCCTGCGCGCCACGCGCCGCCTGGTGATGATCGAGGCCCACGCCCTGGTGCTGCTGCCGCTGCTGGGCGTGCTGCTGGCGCGCGGCATC
The DNA here is from genome assembly GCF_011303755.1 of Acidovorax sp. HDW3. Taxonomy (NCBI): domain Bacteria; kingdom Pseudomonadati; phylum Pseudomonadota; class Betaproteobacteria; order Burkholderiales; family Comamonadaceae; genus Acidovorax; species Acidovorax sp. HDW3. The sequence continues at coordinate 2,836,081 of NZ_CP049885.1, forward strand.
GGCACGCGCTAGCCTCTTTACTGCATTACTGCGGCTGGCACCAGTCGCCAATGTGCTGCAGATAACCGTCGGCGTCCACGCTGGTGATGGGCTGGCCGTGGTTGTAGCCGTAATCGACCAGCAGCACCGGGCAGCCGGCGGCGCGCGCAGCCTGGGCGTCGTTGCCCGAGTCACCGAGCATCAGCGTGCGCGCAGGCGGCGTGCCCAGGGCGGCGCAGGTTTGCAAGAGCGGCAGCGGATCGGGCTTTTTGCGCGCAAAGGCGTCGCCGCCAAAGACATGGTCGAAAAAGCCATCGAGCCCCTTGGTGCGCAGCAGCCCTTCGGCAAACACCTGCGGCTTGTTCGTCAGGCAGGCCAGGCGCAGGCCGGCGCTGCGCAGGCTGTGCAGGCCCTCGGGCACACCGGGGTAGACGCGGGAAAACTCGCCGTTGATGGCGGCGTAGTGGCGCTGGTAGCTGTCCCAGGCGGCAGGGTAGATTGCTTCTATTTTGATAGCTGCTTGCGCTTGCCCATCAAGGGCTAGAGCGTGTTTTAGCACCGATTCAATGAGGTGCTCCGAGCCCTTGCCGACCATGGACTCGATGGCGCTGGCGGCAATGGCCGGCAGCTGCAGCTCGGCCAGCATCCGGTTGAGGGCGGCGTGAAAGTCGCCCAGGGTATCGACCAGTGTGCCGTCGAGATCGACCATGGCGGCATCGAGCCGCCCGGCCCAGGGCGAGGCGCTCATGCCAGCTGCGCGCGCATGGCGTCGATCACGGCCTTGTAGTCGCTCTGGCCAAAGATGGCGCTGCCGGCGACGAAGGTGTCGGCCCCGGCGTCGGCCACGCGGCGGATGTTGTCGGCCTTGATGCCGCCGTCGATCTCCAGGCGAATGTCTTTGCCGCAGGCCTCGATGCGCCGGCGCACGGCCTCGGTCTTGCGCAGCGTGCTCTCAATAAAGCTCTGGCCGCCAAAGCCGGGGTTGACGCTCATGAGCAAGATCAGGTCGAGGTCGTCGATCACCCAGTCGAGCACGTCAAGCGGCATGGCCGGGTTGAAGGTCAGCCCCACCTGGCAGCCGGCGGCCTTGATGGCCTGGATGCTGCGGTGCACGTGCGCCGAGGCGTCGGGGTGAAAGCTGATCAGGTCGGCGCCGGCCTGGGCAAAGGCGCCAGCCAGGGCATCGACGGGCTGCACCATGAGGTGCACGTCGATGGGCGCAGGGCGGCCGTCGGGGTAAACGGCGTGCTTTTTCAGCGCCTGGCAGACCATGGGGCCAAACGTCAGGTTGGGCACGTAGTGGTTGTCCATGACGTCGAAATGAATCCAGTCGGCGCCGGCGGCGAGGACGTTTTTCACCTCTTCGCCCAGGCGGGCAAAGTCGGCCGAGAGGATGGAGGGGGCAATGCGGAAAGTGCGGCTCATGGCGTCAATTGTCGCAGTTACCATTGCCGGATGCCGTCCTACGACTTTCTGGTGCAGGTGCAGCCCGAGTACCTGCCCGAGCAATCCGACCCCAGCGCCGGGCAATACGCCTTTGCCTACACCATCACCATCACCAACCGCAGCGCCGTGCCGGCGCAGCTGATCGCGCGCCACTGGCTCGTGAGCGACGCCCAGGGCCACACCGAGGAGGTGCGCGGCCTGGGCCTGGTCGGCCAGCAGCCGCTGCTGGCACCGGGCGAGACGTTTCGCTACACCAGCGGCTGCCACCTGCGCACGGCCAGCGGCACCATGCATGGCAGCTACCTGGGCGTGAGCGACCAGGGCGAGGTGTTTGCCGTACCCATCCCGCTGTTCGTACTCGAAGCCTCGATGGACGACGGCCCCCTGCGCGAAAGGGTTTTGCACTGATGTTTCGCCCCCCACCGCTTGACTTGCCGCAGCTGCTGGCGCAGCTCCAACCCAACGCCCCCATGGCCGAGCGCCACCTGTGGCTGATCCACCTGTGCGCCTGGGTGCGCGGCGACGGCCACACGGTGAGCGCCGCCCGCGACCGCCTGCAACTGCTCATCCACAGCCTGCAGGCCGACGCCGATGCACAGGCGCGCCTGCAAGCCTGGTGGGCGCAGCTGGTCGATAGCGTGGACATGACCACCTTGCTCGCCGACTTTGGCTTTGCCCCGCGCACGGCGTTTTTGAGTGAATTTTCGGCACGCCTGCGCAGCAAGCTGATGCCGACCACACCCGAGACCATAGACGCCTCGGAGCTGTTCGCCCTGGCGCTGCACAAGCCGTTCGACGCCCAATGGCTGACATCCCTGGGCGAAGAACCGCTGCAGGCCCTGGTGGTGCTGCTGACGGGCAACGAGGGCGAGGGCAGCCGCCAGCGCTGGCAGGCCGTGCTGCTCGACGCCATCACCTACTGCGCCGGGCAGATGCTGGCCAACGGCTTTGCGCCCGAACTGCGCCTGCGCATGAGCGAGGCCGCACGCGAGGCCCAGCCCTTTCACGCCCTGCTGCGCGAGATTGAAACCCTGCGCGTCGAGGTGCTGCACCCACTGCGCACCGGCGAGCGCCAGGACACCGCTGTGCAGCGCCTGCGCGAGCGCCTGGACGCCTGCCGCAGCGCCGTCAACACCGTGTACCAGCACTTTGGCGACGAAGGCATCTCCGTCGGCCTGGTGTTTCGCCTGCGCCAGCTGCGCGAGCGCATCCTGCGTGTGCGCGCGCTGCTCGATTGCCTGCTCTCGCCACAACCGGCGAGCGCCGCCGCGCAGCTGCTGGCACGCCTGGTGCAAGTCGGGCGCGAGCGCCACAGCCTGGGCGCGCTGATCGCCGCCAACAGCTCGCTGGTGGCCGCCAAGGTGGCCGAGCGCAGCGCTGAGACGGGCGAGCACTACATCACCCGCGACCGCAGCGAATATTTCTCCATGGTGCGCATGGCCGCTGGCGGCGGCGCCGTCATGGCCTTGACGACGCTGGCCAAGTTCGGCCTGTACGCGCTGGCGCTGTCGGCCTTCTGGGCCGGCTTTGCCGCCGGGCTGAACTACGCCATCAGCTTCGTGCTCATCCAGCTGCTGCACTTCACCGTGGCCACCAAGCAGCCGGCGATGACGGCGCCGGCCATGGCGGCCAAGCTGAAAAACCTGGAAGACGCAACCGCCATCGAAGAATTCGTGGACAAAGTCACGCAGCTGGTGCGCTCGCAGGTGGCCGCCGTGCTCGGCAACGTGCTGCTGGTGCTGCCCTGCGCATTCTTGCTCGCCTGGCTGATCGGGCTCTGGCGCGGCCAGCCGGCGCTGGACGCGGAACACGCCCAGCACACCCTGCAGTCGCTGAGCCTGTGGGGGCCGTCGCTGCTGTTTGCCGCCTTCACCGGGGTGCTGCTGTTTGCGTCGAGCATCCTCGCCGGCTGGGTGGAGAACTGGTTTGTGCTCAACCGGCTCGATTCGGCCATTCAGTACAACCCGCGCATCACCGCCTGGCTCGGGCGCGAACGCGCCGCACGCTGGGCCCCATCGCTGCGCGCCAATATCTCGGGCTACGCCGCCAACATCTCGCTGGGCTTCATGCTGGGCCTGACGCCGGCCTTTGCCGCCTTCTTCGGCCTGGGGCTGGAGGTGCGCCACGTCACCCTGTCCACCGGCCAGATCGGCGTCGCCGGCGCCAGCCTGGGCTGGGCCGTGCTGCACGAGCCGGCGCTGTGGTGGGCGGCGGCCATGATCCCGTTCAACGGCGCGCTCAACGTCGGCGTGAGTTTTTACCTCGCCTTCCGCCTGGCGCTGCGCGCGCACAACGTCAGCGGCGTCGAGCGCGGGCGCATCTACCAGGCCCTGCGCCAGCGCCTGCGCCAGCAGCCGCTGGGCTTTTTCCTGCCGTAAACCCCTTTCAGCCTTGCAGGTACCCGCACCCAGCGCTGGTATGGTGCAGCGCTGAAAGGATGTCTGCATGAACGAATGGTGGGATTTGTGGGCGCAGTGGCTGCGCCCTTCAGCCGGGTTGCCCACGGTGCAATGGTCTTTGCTGCTGGCGTGTGCCGCGCTGGTCGGGCACCTGCTGCAGCGCTACAGCGGTTTGCCCAAAATCGTCGGCTATTCCCTGGTTGGCACCCTGGCGGGCTGGGCGGGGTTTGGCGGTGTGCTCTGGCCGCTGCAGGGCATGGGCTTGTTTTTGCTCGAATTCGGGGTTTCGCTGGTGCTGTTCGATGCCGGCGGGCGCATTGCCCTGCGCTGGTTTCGCCACAACCCCATGGTGCTGGTGCAAAGCCTGCTGGAGGCGGCACTGAGCGCGCTGCTGGTGTACCAGTTGCTGCTGTGGCTGGGCCAGAGCGTGCCGGTGGCCGCAGCGCTGGCGGTGGTGGCCATGGCCGCCTCGCCCACCGTGCTCACCCGCGTGGTGCACGAGTGCCACGCCGGGGGGCCGGTGACGGAGCGCGCCATCACCTTGTCCACCCTGTCCACGCTCTACGCCCTGGCCCTGGCCACCGCCGGCGCGGCCTGGGTGCGCCGCCCCGATGCCAGTGCACTGGACGCCCTGGCAGCGGTGCTGGTGGTGCTGGGCGTGTCGATCGCCAGCGCCCTGACTCTGGCCGTGCTGCTGCGCGCCGCCCTGCGCTTAATGAGCCCAGGCAGCGAAAGCGGGGCGCTGTTTCTGCTGAGCCTGGTGGCGGCCCTGTCGGCCCTGGCTGCGCACCTGGGGGGCTCGGCGCCGCTGGCGGCTTTGCTCGCCGGCATGATCGTCAAGCACCGCTGGCCACGCCCCTGGGCCTGGCAGCGCCAGCTCGGGCCCGTGCTGTCGCTGGTGACCATGCTCATGTTCGTGCTCGTCTCCTGCGTGGCCGCGCAGGCGCCGTGGAGCATGGCGGTGGCGACCCTGGTACTGGCACTGCTGGGCGCAAGGCTGCTGGCCAAGGCCTGCGGCGTGGGGCTGGGCCATATCGGCAGCGGCACCAGTGCGCGCCAGGCGCTGTGGCTGGGGGCGGCCATGACGCCGCTATCGGCGGTGGCGCTGCTCATCGCCTCGCAGCTGGTGCTGGCGCTGCCCGAGAGTGGGCCGGCGCTGGCAGCCATCGCCTTGCCCGCGATTTTGTTGATGGAACTGGTCGGGGCCGTGCTCGTGACCTGGGCCCTGTACCGTGCCGGCGAGGGCATCTGGCCCTGGGGGCGCACGCAACGCCAGACGAAAGGCAACGCACCATGAGCCTGGAACCTTTTCACGCCTCCGAGGCGTTGTCGCTCGGGGTCGAGCTGGAACTGCAGCTGCTCAACACCCACGACTACGACCTGGCGCCCTACGCCGCCGACATGCTGCGCCTGATGCAGAAAATCCCCCTGCCCGGCAGCGTCGTGCCGGAGATGACGAACAGCATGATCGAAGTCTCCACCGGCATCTGCCACAGCAGCGCCGAGGTGCTGGCGCAGCTCACGCCGATTCGCGACGCGCTGGTGGCCTGCGCCGACAAGCTCAACATCGCGGTCGCCGGCGGCGGCACCCACCCCTTCCAGCAGTGGCACGAGCGGCGCATCTACGACAAGCCGCGCTTTCAGGAGCTGTCGCAGCTCTACGGCTACCTGTCCAAGCAGTTCACCATCTTCGGCCAGCACGTGCACATCGGCTGCCCGAGCGCGGACGAGGCGCTGCTCATGCTGCACCGCATGAGCCGCTTCATTCCGCACTGCATCGCGCTGTCGGCGTCGAGCCCCTTCGTGCAGGGGCAGGACACGCAGTTCGACTCGGCGCGGCTCAATTCGGTGTTTGCCTTCCCGCTGTCAGGCCGCGCGCCCTGCCTGCTCACCTGGGACGAATTTGGCCAGTACTTCGAGAAAATGACACGCACCGGCGTCGTCAAGAGCATGAAGGATTTTTACTGGGACATCCGCCCCAAGCCCGAGTTCGGCACCATCGAGATCCGCGTCTTCGACACGCCGCTGTCGATCGAGCGCGCCGCCGCCCTGGCCGGCTTCGTGCAGGCGCTGGCAGCCTGGTTCCTGGCCGAGCAGCCCTTTGTGCCGCAGGAGGACGACTACCTCGTCTACACCTACAACCGTTTCCAGGCCTGCCGTTTCGGGCTCGATGCGGTCTACGTCGATCCCGCCAGCGGAGCGCACCTGCCGCTGCGCGAGCACCTGCTGCACACCTTGGAGCGCATTGCCGTGCACGGCAGCGCCTACGGCACCCAGGCGGCGCTCGACCACCTGGCGCGCGAGGTGGCGCAGGGCCAGAACGACGCCCGCTGGCTGCGCCAGCGCCAGCAGCACGAGCAGCAGCTCGCCGAGGTCAGCCGCCAGGCGGCGCTGCGCTTTCGGGGCCAGGCGGTGGGCTAGGCGGTGGGGCTAATTTTTGCGCTGCACCGCCAGCGCCTGGCCGCCGCTGGCGAGGCCGGAGACGCGGCCATCGGCGTAGCGCACCAGGTTCACCTTGCTGTCCTTGCAGCCCTGCTGCATGACGGAGAACAGCACCGTCAGGCTGATCTCCTGGCTGCCCACCAGGTCGTAGCGCACCGGCACCTCGCGGCTGCTGCAGGGGTCGTCCTTGGGCGCGTTCAGCGTCTTCCAGTAGCCGCCCTTGTCGGTCAAATCCAGGTCGGCCTGCTGCGCCCCGGCCGAGCCCGTCCAGCCGACGCTCCACTGGCCGACGAACGGGTTCTTGCCCTCGGCCCAGCTGGCGCCGGGCAGGGCGAGCAGGGCCAGGCAGGATGCGCTGGCCGCTGCGGCGGCAATGCGTGCAAGAGGGATGGCCATACAACCTCCAGAAAAAACGGTGGCAGAAGGTTTTCAATATCCTGCTTTTGCCGCGCGGCAACAAGGGGGCGGACGATAGCCTATGCTTGCCGCCATGGGAGAGTTTGACCTGATTGCACGCTATTTCACCCGCCCCGTCCCCACCGGCGGCGCGGTGGCGCTGGGCGTGGGCGACGATTGCGCGCTGCTCACGCCCCGGCCGGGGATGCAGCTGGCGGTCTCAAGCGACATGCTGGTGGCCGGGCGGCATTTTTTTGCCGACACCGACCCCGAGGGCCTGGGCCACAAGGCGCTGGCCGTGAACCTGTCGGACCTGGCCGCCTGCGGCGCGCGGCCGCTGGCCTTCACCCTGGCGCTGGCGCTGCCGGCGCTGGACGCGCCCTGGCTGGCGGCGTTCGCGCGCGGCCTGCTGGCGCTGGCCGACGCCCATGGCTGCACCTTGATGGGCGGCGACACCACGCGCGGGCCGCTCAACCTGTGCATCACCGTCTTTGGCGAAGTGCCCGCCGGCCAGGCCCTGCTGCGCAGCGGCGCGGCCGCTGGCGACGACATCTGGGTCAGCGGCCAGCTCGGCGACGCCCGCCTGGCGCTGCTGGCGCTGCAGGGCGAGATCAAGCTGCCGCCCACGGCCCTGGCCGCCGCGCGCCTGCGCCTGGAGCGGCCAACGCCGCGCGTGGCCCTGGGGCAGGTGCTGCGCGGCGTCGCCAGCGCCGCGCTGGACGTGAGCGACGGCCTGCTCGGCGACCTCAACCACCTGCTGCGCGCCAGCGGCGTGGGGGCCGACATCGATCTCACACAAACATCAAAATTGATAGCTGCTCACGCTTTATTTACGGGCGCTAGCGCCTGTTTTGACTCTGATTTGCGGCAACAATGCACCCTCGCCGGCGGCGACGACTACGAGCTGGTTTTTACCGCCCCGGCAGCGCAGCGCAGCGCCGTGCTGCAGGCGGGCGCCGACTGCGGCGTGGCCGTCACCCGCATTGGCACCACCAGCGCCCAGCCCGGCCTGCGCCTGTGGGATGCGCAGGGCCAGCTGCAGCCGCTGCGCCACGCCTCGTTTGACCATTTCGCCCCATGACACTGCCTGCATCGCCCCCACCCGGGGCCGCCCCCCGACGCGCCGACCGCGCCTTTCTTTTCTCCCACCCGGCGCACCTCATCGCCCTGGGCTTTGGCAGCGGCCTGGCGCCCAAGGCGCCGGGCACTTTTGGCACGCTCTGGGGCTGGGCCAGTTTTTTGCTGCTGCAAGAGCTGCTCTGGCCTGCGGGCATCGGCCTGCTGCTGCTGGCATCGACCGCCATCGGCTGGTGGGCCTGCACGCTCACAGCGCGCCACCTGGGCGTATCCGACCCGGGCTGCGTCGTCTGGGACGAGGTCGTCGCCTTCTGGCTGGTGCTGTGGCTGGCCATGCCCATGGGCTGGTGGGCTCAGCTGGCGGCCTTTGCCCTGTTTCGCTTCTTCGACGCCGCCAAGCCCGGCCCGGTGCGCTGGGCCGACCAGTCCTTCAAGGGCTTTGGCTGGCGCGGCGGCTGGGGCATTTTGTTTGACGACTTCGTCGCCGCCTTCTGCACCCTGCTGGTGCTGGCGCTGTGGCGTTTTTGGGTGGCATGATGCTCTCTTTTCAGGAGCTACTCACGCTGGATGGACAAGCGCTAGAGGCCGTTTTGGCTGATATTTCCAGCACCTTGCAGGCACGCGGCTGGATGCTGGCGAGCGCCGAGAGCTGCACCGGCGGCCTGATCGCCGCCGCCTGCACCGAGCTGGCGGGATCGAGCCTGTGGTTCGAGCGTGGCTTCGTCAGCTACGCCAACGCCGCCAAGAGCGAGCTGCTGGGCGTGCCGCCGGCGCTCATCGCCGCCGAGGGCGCCGTCAGCGAGGCCGTGGCGCGCGCCATGGCCGAGGGCGCGCTGGCGCATTCGCCGGCCCAGGTCAGCCTGGCGGTGACGGGCATTGCCGGCCCCGGCGGCGCCACGCCGGACAAGCCCGTGGGCCTGGTGTGGTTCGCCTGGTGCGTGGCCGGGCGCACGCACAGCGAAAGCCGCCAGTTCAGCGGCAGCCGCGCCCAGGTGCGGGCGCAGACGCTGGGGCACAGCCTGCAGCGCCTGCACGCGCTATTGCAGGCGGCTTAATTTTCAAAATTCCAGGTTGTCGATCAGCCGCGTGCTGCCCAGGCGGGCGGCAGCCAGCGCCACCAAGGTGCCGGCCTGCAGCGCGCCGCTGGGCGGCTGCAGGTTGCTGCGCTGGCGCACGGTGAGGTAGTCCGGCTGCCAGCCCTGGCGCTGCAGCGCTGCCAGCGCCTGGGCTTCGGCCTGGGCCAGGTCGGCGCCGGGTTGCAGCGCCTGCGCCGCCAGCGCCTGCAGCGCCTGGCGCAGCTGCACCGCCTGGGCGCGCTCAGCTGCGCCGAGGTAGCCGTTGCGCGAGCTCAGGGCCAGGCCGTCATCGGCGCGGCAGATGTCGCCGGCGACGATCTGCACCGGCAGCGCGAACTGCGCCGCCATGCGCCGCAGCACCATCAGCTGCTGGTAGTCCTTCTTGCCGAACACGGCCACGCCCGGGCCGCCGGCAAAGACACAGGCAAAGAGCTTCATCACCACGGTGCACACGCCGGTGAAGAAGCCGGGGCGGAAATGCCCTTCCAGGATGTCGGCCAGCTGCGGGTCGGGCTGCAGCTTGAAGGTCTGCGGCTCGGGGTAGAGGTCTTTTTCGCTGGGCGCAAAGAGCACGTCGCAGCCGGCGGCGGCGAGCTTGTCGGCATCGTCCTGCAGGGTGCGCGGATAGCTGTCGAAGTCTTCGTGCGGCAGGAACTGCAGCCGGTTGACGAAGATGCTGGCGACCATGACGTCGCCCAGGGGCTTGGCCTGGCGCACCAGGGCCAGGTGGCCGGCGTGCAGATTGCCCATGGTGGGCACGAAAGCGGGGCGACCGCGCCCGGCCAGGGCGGCGCGCAGGTCGGCGATGGTGTGAACGATTTGCATGGGAAAAACCAACGAACAAAAATTACCAGGCGTGCACGGCGTCGTCCGGGAAGCTGCCGTTCTTCACGGCCTGCACGTAGGCCGCCATGGCGCCCTTGACGCTGCCCGCGTCCTGCATGAAGTTGTGCACGAAGCGCGGCATTTTGCCCAGGTTCATGCCCAGCATGTCGTGCAGCACCAGCACCTGGCCGGCCGTGCCCTGGCCGGCGCCGATGCCGATGGTGTGGCAGTGCACCAGCTCCTGCGTGAGCTGGGCCGACAGGGCGGCGGGCACCATCTCCAGCACCAGCATGGCGGCGCCGGCGTCTTGCAATTGCAGCGCATGGCGGCGCAGCTCGGCGGCGGCAGCGTCGCCCTTGCCCTGCACACGGTAGCCGCCCAGGGCGTGCACGGTCTGCGGCGTCAGGCCCAGGTGGGCACAAACGGGGATGCCGCGCTCGACCAGGAACTGCACCGTCGGCGCCGTCCAGCCGCCGCCTTCGAGCTTGACCATGTGCGCGCCCGCCTGCATCAGGCGGGTGGCGCTGCGCAGGGCCTGTTCGCGCGACTCGTGGTAGCTGCCAAAGGGCAGGTCGGCCACGATCCAGGCCGTGCCCTGCACGCGGCGCACGCCGCGCGCCACGCTCTCGGTGTGGTAGGCCATGGTGTCGAGCGACACGCCGACGGTGCTGGGCAGGCCCTGGCAGACCATGCCCAGCGAGTCGCCAACGAGGATGGTTTCCACGCCCGCCGCATCGGCCACGGCGGCAAAGGTGGCGTCGTAGGCGGTGAGCATGGTGATTTTTTCGCCTGCCGCGCGCATCTGCGCCAGGCGCGGCAGGCTGATGGGGCGGCGCTGGGGCAGCGGCGAGGCGGGGGGCAAGGTGCCGTAGGGCGTGCCCGGCTGGGCGGTGGTGCTGGTCATGGCGAAAGGGGTACTGAAGGCAATGGGCGCGAGTCTATGCCATGCGGCTATCCTTATGCCCCCCATGAAAAACCCCTGTGAAACCGTGATGACTCCTCCATCCATCGCCGCCCAGGTGCACCAAGACGTTGCGCGGGCCCTGCAAGAAGACCTGGGCAGCGGCGACCTGACCGCCGCCCTGGTGCCCGCCGCGCGCCGCGCCAAGGCGCGCATCCTGGCGCGCGAAGCCGCCGTGATCTGCGGCGCCCCCTGGGCCGAGGCGGCGCTGCGCGCGCTCGACCCCGCCGTGCAACTGACCTGGCATGTGGCCGAGGGCCAGCGCTGCGCTGCCGACCAGGTGGTGCTGGAGATCGAGGGCGAGGCGCGCGCCCTGCTCTCGGCCGAGCGCACGGCGCTGAATTTTTTGCAGCTTTTGTCCGCCGTGGCGACCAAGACGGCCACCTACGTGGAGGCGGTCAAGGGCACGCGCGCGGCCATCGTCGATACGCGCAAGACCATCCCCGGCCTGCGCCTGGCGCAAAAGTACGCCGTGGGCGTGGGCGGCGGCGTGAACCACCGCATTGGCCTGTTTGACGCCGTGCTCATCAAGGAAAACCACATCGCCGCCGCCGGTGGCGTGGCCGCCGTGCTGCGCGCCACCGAGGCCGTGGCGGCGCAGGCAGCGTTCATCGAGATCGAGGTCGAAACCCTGGCGCAGCTGCGCGAGGCGCTGGACGCCGGCGCCAAGATGGTGCTGCTCGACAACATGCCCCTGCCGACGCTGCGCGAGGCGGTGCAGCTCAACGCCGGGCGTGCCATTTTGGAAATTTCCGGCGGCGTGACGCTCGACGGCCTGCGCGCCCTGGCCGAAACCGGGGTCGATCGCATCTCGATCGGCGGCCTTACCAAGGACGTGAAGGCGACCGACTTCTCCATGCGCATCCAGGAGCTGGCATGAACACCGTCGCCATCAAGCAAGTCGAGTACGAGCAGCCCGAGGCCGGCGCCGTCTGCTCTACCCGCCACGCCTGGGCACGCGTGCCGCCCGAGCCCTCGCCCAGCGAGCGCGCGCAGCTCAAAGACAAAATCCGCCGCCTGCTCAAAGAGAAAAACGCCGTCATGGTGTCGCACTACTACGTGCACCCCGATCTGCAGGATTTGGCCGAGGAAACCGGCGGCATCGTCAGCGATTCGCTGGAGATGGCGCGCTTTGGCCGCGACCATGCGGCGCAAACGCTGGTGGTCAGCGGCGTGAAGTTCATGGGCGAGACGGCCAAAATTTTGAGCCCGGAAAAAACCGTGCTCATGCCCGACCTGGACGCGACCTGCTCGCTCGATTTGGGCTGCCCCGCACCCGAGTTCAGCGCCTTTTGCGACGCGCACCCCGATCGCACCGTGGTGGTCTATGCCAACACCAGCGCCGCCGTGAAGGCGCGTGCCGACTGGCTGGTGACGTCGAGCTGCGCGCTCGACATCGTGCGCGCCCTCAAAGACGCAGGGCAAAAAATCCTCTGGGCGCCCGACCGCCACCTGGGCAGCTACATCCAGCAGCAAACCGGCGCCGACATGGTGTTCTGGAGTGGCGCCTGCATCGTGCACGACGAGTTCAAGGCGTTTGAGCTCGAAGACTTGAAGCGCGCACACCCCCAGGCCAAGGTGCTGGTGCATCCGGAGAGCCCCGCCGAGGTCATCGCCCTGGCCGACGCCGTGGGCTCGACCAGCGCCATCCTGAAGGCCGCGCGCGAGCTCGATGCGCGCGAGTTCATCGTCGCCACCGACAACGGCATGATGCACAAGCTGCGCCAGCTCAACCCCGGCAAGGTGTTCTACGAAGCGCCCACCGCCGGCAACAGCGCCACCTGCAAGAGCTGCGCGCACTGCCCCTGGATGGCGATGAACGGCCTGGCCGACGTGGCGCGGGTGCTGGAGACGGGCGCCAACGCCATCGACGTCGATGCCGCCCTGATCCCACGCGCACGCCAGCCCATTGACCGCATGTTGGCCTTTACCGCTGCGCTCAAGAGCGGGCAGGCCCCGGGCAGCCTGGTGGCGCACCTGGGCGCGGCCTGAAACCCAGGGGCCATGCCCGGCCCGGGATAATCCCGGGCCATCATGCATCGGCCCCTTCGCTTTCTTCCCCTTGCCACCGCCTTGCTGGCCGCCCTGGCCGGCCCCGCCCATGCCGGCCAGCCCCTGCGCCTGAGCACTGAACTGGCGCCCGCCACGCGCCCCTTCAGCGCCCCCGCGCCCTTGGCGCAGGCGCTGCGCCACAAAATGCAGGCGCCGTTGGTGCGCGAGCTGCAAATTCGCCTGCGCCACGCCAAATACCTGGCGCAGTACGACGCCCACGAGCGCTTCGATGGCCGTACGCGCGAAGCGCTGCGCAAGTTCCAGAAAGACCAGGAGCTGCCCGTGACCGGCGTGCTCGACCAGGGCAGCTGGAACGCGCTGCGCGCCGTCTCGCACGAGCCCACGGCGGCAGAGCTCACCAACACCGACGTCGGCCCCTGGTTCGTCAACCCGGGGCAGCTCGGTTATGTGCTCGAACTGCAGCACCGCCTGCGCCAGACAGGGCACTACACAGGCGCGCTCGACGGCGCCCTGAGCCCGGCCACGCGCACCGCCATTGCCGCGTTTCGCACCAGCGTTGGCCTGCCGGCGAGCTCCGTCATGGACGAGCGCACCTGGGCGCGCTTGCTGCCGCGCTCGCGCAGCCCGCGCTACGCGCAGCTGTTCAACGCCCCGCCCGAGAGCGACGAGACGCAGATCCTGGACCCGCGCTGCGAGCAAGGCAAGGTGGTGTGCATCTCGCGGGCGCAGAAAAAAATGTCGCTGGTGGTCGATGGGCGCATTCTGTTCACCCGCGCCGCACGCTTTGCCCGCCCCGGCTGGGAAAGCCCCGAGGGCGCATACCGCATCTGGTACATGAACCGGGACACCATCTCCACCATCTTTGGCGAGCGCACGCCCATGCCCTACGCCATCTTCTACGACGGCAACGTTGCCATCCATTTTTCTGACGATTTCGACCAGATCGGCTACGAAGGCGGCTCGCACGGCTGCAGCCAGCTGCGCGACTACCAGGTGGCCCACTGGCTGTACGAGCAGGTGAAGGTGGGCGACAAGGTGGTGGTCTATTAAGGCTGCAATGGGGGCTGCGACAATCCGCGCATGACTACCTCCTTCGCCCCCCTGCAAAACGACACCTTTTTGCGTGCCTGCCGCCGCCAGGCCACCGACTACACCCCGCTGTGGCTCATGCGCCAAGCCGGGCGCTACCTGCCCGAGTACAAGGCCACGCGCGCGCGCGCCGGCAGCTTCATGGGGCTGGCAACCAACGTCGATTACGCCACCGAAGTCACGCTCCAGCCGCTCGACCGCTTCCCGCTCGACGCCGCCATTTTGTTCAGCGACATCCTCACCGTGCCCGACGCCATGGGCCTGGGCCTGTCGTTCGCCCAGGGTGAGGGCCCGCGCTTTGCCCAGGTGGTGCGCGATGAGGCCGCCGTCAACGCCCTGGCCGTGCCCGACATGGACAAGCTGCGCTACGTGTTCGACGCCGTCACCAGCATCCGCAAGGCTTTGAATGGCCGCGTGCCGCTGATTGGTTTCTCGGGCAGCCCCTGGACGCTGGCCTGCTACATGGTCGAAGGCGGCGGCAGCGACGACTACCGCCTGGTCAAGAGCCTGATGTACAGCCGCCCCGATTTGATGCACCGCATCCTGGCCGTGAACGCCGACGCCGTGGCGCAGTACCTGAACGCGCAAATCGACGCCGGCGCGCAGGCGGTGATGGTTTTTGACAGCTGGGGCGGCGTGCTCGCCGACGGCATGTTCCAGCAGTTCAGCCTGGAATACACGCGCCGCGTGCTGGCGCAATTGAAGCGCACCGGCGTCGATGGCCAGGACGTGCCGCGCATCGTCTTCACCAAGGGCGGCGGCATCTGGCTGCAGGACATGGGGCAGCTCGACTGCGAGGTGCTGGGGCTCGATTGGACGGCCAACCTCGGCCAGGCGCGCGCCATCGTCGGCGGCAGCGTGGGCGGCCCGGGCAAGGCGCTGCAGGGCAATATCGACCCCAACGTGCTCTTTGCCCCGCCCGAGATGGTGGCCGCGCAGGCGCGCGCCGTGCTCGACAGCTTTGGCAAGCCGCACACCGACCGCACCACCTGCGGGCCGACGCACATTTTCAACCTCGGCCACGGCATCAGCCAATACACGCCGCCCGAGCATGTGGCGGCGCTGGTCGAAGCCGTGCACAGCCATTCGCGCGCCCTGCGCCAAGGCTGATCCAGCGCAAACTCTGCGCTAAGTGCTTGATTTTTCGTCCCGCCCCAGCCCCTGCCCGTTTTGCGGGCAATCTGGCCAAAGCCGCGCCAGACAAGGGCTGCGCGGCGGTTGCACAGGCATATCAACAAAGTTATCCACAGATTTTGGGGGCAGCGGTGGAAAACACCAAAAATCAAGTACTTGGCGCGCAATGCCAAAGCGGCGCCCCTGCTTTCAAGGGAAAACCCTAGCATATTCCAGACGCCACAAAACCTTGACGGGGGCCAGAAAATGCAGTTATGCACAAAAACCATAGCCCCATACACCCCCTCTAGGTACTGGCCGCAACCCCGGCACAACGACACAAGCCATTGATTTATAAAGACAAATAGGATTTTTCAGGCACCCGCCGCCGCCTTTGTTGACAGCTTGTACCGCCTTGCCGACAAATTCCCCACAAAGTTATCCACAAAAACACCCCGCCGCCCCACTGCGTCCAGCCCTGGCGCACGGTTTCGGGCCTGAGCAGCCCCGCTGGGCGCCGTTTTTGCCCCTCCCTCCCCCATGTTTATCCACACGCTGCAGGTTGTCGTTCCCACCCCCGCGCACAGCAGCGTGGCCGGGCCGCTGAGCTACCAGCATGACCAGGCCCTGGCGCCCGGCACCCTGGTGCGCGTGCCCCTGGGCCAGCGCGAGGTGCTGGGGCTGGTGTGGGACGCAGCGCCCGCCGCCGATCCCGCCCCCACGGCAGCGCTGCGCCCGGTGCACAGCGTGCTCGACGGCCTGGCGCCGCTGGGCCCGCACTGGCGCGCGCTGGTCGCCTTCACCGCCCGCTACTACCAGCGCAGCCTGGGCGAGGTGGCGCTGGCGGCGCTGCCGCCGCAGCTGCGCGAATTGAGCGCCGAGCAGCTCGCGCGCCGCCTGCGGCGGGTGAGCTCCGCCCCTGACGCGCCGGCAAACGCTACACAAACGATAGCGCTTAGCGCTGAACAGGAGCGCGCTACAGCCCAAATCGATGCCCAAAAAGGGCCGTTTTTGCTCTTCGGCAGCACCGGCAGCGGCAAGACCGAGGTGTATCTGCACTGCGCCGCCCGCGCCCTGGCCGCCGACCCGGCCGCGCAGGTGCTGGTGCTGGTGCCGGAGATCAACCTCACGCCGCAGCTGCAGGAACGCTTTGGCGCCCGCTTTGCGCCGCAATACGGCGCGCAGGCCGTGGTCAGCCTGCACAGCGGCATGACCAACCCGCAGCGCCTGGCGGCCTGGCTGGCGGTGCACAGCGGGCGCGCGCGCATCGTGCTGGGCACGCGCATGGCGATTTTTGCCAGCCTGCCGGCTCTGGCGCTGATCGTCGTCGATGAAGAGCACGACGCCAGCTACAAGCAGCAAGAGGGCGCACGCTACTCGGCACGCGACCTGGCGCTGTGGCGTGGCCGGGCAGAGGGGGCGAAGGTGATTTTGGGCAGCGCCACGCCGTCGCTCGAGAGCTGGCACGCCAGCAGCCCCGAGGTCGGGCGCTACCAGCGGCTGGACATGCCCAGCCGCATCGGCTCGGCCCAGGGCGCGGGGCAGCTCGCGCGCCTGCGCCTGGTCGATATGGCGCAGCAGCCGCGCGGCGCAGTGTTTGCGCCGCCGCTCTTGGCCGCCATCACCGCGCGCGTGCAGCGCGGCGAGCAATGCCTGGTGCTGCTCAACCGCCGGGGCTTTGCCCCGGTGCTGCACTGCCACGCCTGCGGCTGGAAGAGCGACTGCCCGGCCTGCAGCGCGCACCAGGTGTTCCACAAAAGCGACCGCAGCCTGCGCTGCCACCACTGCGGCGCAGCGCAGCGCGTGCCGCACGCCTGCCCGGCCTGCGGCAACCTCGACATTGCCCCCGTGGGGCGCGGCACCGAGCAGCTCGAAGAGCAGCTGGCGCAGCTGCTGCGCAACGTCATCACCCCTGCGGGCCGCGCCGCGCGCGTGGCCCGCATCGACGCCGACAGCACCCGCGCCCAGGGCGCACTGCAAGCGCAATTGGCGCAGGTGCACGCTGGCGAGGTGGACGTGCTGGTGGGCACGCAGATGGTGGCCAAGGGGCACGACTTTCGGCGCATCACCCTGGTGGCTGCGGTGCAGCCCGACAGCGCGCTGTTCACGAGCGACTTTCGCGCCCCCGAACGCCTGTTTGCGCTCTTGCTGCAGGCCGCCGGGCGCGCCGGGCGCGACGCCGCCTACCTCGCCACCCAGGGGCACGCGCCCGAGATGTGGGTGCAGACCTGGCACCCCGAGCACCCGCTGTTTGCCGCCCTGCGCCGCCACGACTGGCCGGCCTTTGCCGCGCAGCAGCTCGCCGAGCGCCGCGCCGCCGCCATGCCGCCCTTTGCCTACCAGGCGCTGGTGCGCGCCGATGCACGCACGCAGGAGGCGGCGCAGGCGTTCTTGCAGGGCGCCGCCGAGGCCGCACGCACGGCGCAGCTGCCGGGGCTGGAGCAGGTCTTCATCTACCCGCCGGTGCCGCTGGCGGTGCAGCGCGTGGCCCACGTGGAGCGCGCGCAAATGCTCGTCGAAAGCGCCGAGCGCCCGGCGCTGCAGCGCTTTCTGGCCGCCTGGCAGCCGCTGCTGCACGCCGAACGTGCGCGCCACAAGGGGCTGCAGCGCTGGCTGGTGGACGTCGATCCGCAGGGCATCTAAGTACAGACACGAACGCGGGTTTGCCCCAATGCCAAACCCAGGGCCTTGGGGCATCTTCCAGCCCCTCGGTCCACAAGACCGTTTTTTGTTTTGAGGAACATCAATGACCTTCCAGCGTTTCCAAAAATCCCTGTTGGCTGCGGCCATCGCCCTGGCGGGTTTCACCGCCGCCCCGGGCCTGGTGCTGGCACAAACTGCTGCCCCCGCCGCTGCCACGGCCCCCGCCCAGGCTGCCAAGCCGCACGTGGTGGTGCTGGCCACCGGTGGCACCATCGCCGGCGCCGGCGCCTCGGCGGCCAATAGCGCCACCTACACGGCGGCCAAGGTGCCGGTCGATAAGCTCCTCGCCGGCCTGCCCGAGCTGGCCAACGTCGCCCGCGTGAGCGGCGAGCAGGTGTTCCAGATCGCCTCCGAGAGCTTTACCAACGACAACCTGCTGACCCTGGCCAAGCGCGTCTCGCAGCTGGCCAAGCAAGGCGACGTGGACGGCATCGTCATCACCCACGGCACCGACACCCTGGCCGAGACCGCCTACTTCCTGAGCCTGACGGTGCACACCGACAAGCCGATCGCCGTCGTCGGCTCCATGCGCCCGGGCACGGCACTGTCGGCCGATGGCGCGCTCAACCTGCTCAACGCCGTCAGCGTCGCTGCCTCCAAGGACGCGCAGGGCAAGGGTGTGCTCATCACCATGAACGATCAGATCCAGAGCGCACGCGACACGAACAAGGACGTGAACATCGAGACCCGCGCCTTCCAGAGCCAGTGGGGCTCGCTGGGCATGGTGGTCGAGGGCAAGAACTACTGGTTCCGCGCTCCCGTCAAACGCCACACCAACCAGTCGGAATTCAACATCGACAACATCACCAGCCTGCCCTCGGTCGAGATCGTCTATGCCTACGGCAACGTGCAGCCCACCGCCGTCAACGCCCTGGTGGGCGCAGGTGCCAAGGCCATCATCCACGCCGGCACGGGCAACGGCTCGGTGGCCAACCGCATGGTGCAGCCGCTGCGCGATGCGCAGGCCAAGGGCGTGACCATCGTGCGCTCCTCGCGCGTGCCCTACGGCTTCGTGCTGCGCAACGCCGAGCAGCCCGACGACAAGTACGACTGGGTCGTGGCCCACGACATGCGCCCGGAAAAAGCCCGCATCCTGACCATGCTGGCCCTGGCCAAGGGCGCCGACACCAAGGAACTGCAGCGCATGTTCTGGGAGTATTGAGCGAGCGCTTTGCGCCACACCAAGCAAAGGCCCTGCGGGGCCTTTGTTTTTGGGTAAAAACCGGCTCCAAGGCGCACCCAGATTGCGCGAGCAGCTATCAAAATTAACTACGGCGCCAGAAGGCCGCCTGGCCGTAGTGGCGCTTGAGAAACTCAATCCACAGGCGCACGCGCAGCGGCATGTGCTTGCGCTGCGGGAAGACGACGAAGATGCCGTTGGGCGGCGCAGCAAAGTCTTCCAGCACCGGCACCAGCAGGCCGGCGGCGATCTCGGCCTCCACCTCCCAGGTACTGCGCCAGGCAATGCCCCAGCCGCCCAGGCACCAGTCGTGCAGCACCTGGCCGTCGGAGCAATCGAGCGGGCCGCCGGGCTTGAGGTGCACGACCTCGCTCGTGCCGTCGGCTGCCGGCATCCGAAACGCCCAGCCGCGCGTTTGCGAGGCCTCGCTCGACAGCGTCAGGCAGTCGTGCTGCGCCAGCTCGCTCGGGTGGCGCGGCGTGCCCCGGCGCGCCAGGTAGGCCGGCGTGGCGACGCACAGGCGGCGGTTGTCGGCCATGCGTACGCTCACCAGGGACGAGTCGGGCATGTCGCCCACGCGCACAGCGCAGTCGTAGCCCTCGCCGGCCAGGTCCACCACGCGGTCCGAGAGGTTGAGCGAGACCGTCACCTCCGGGTGCAGCTCACGAAACAGCGGCACCAGCGGCGCCACGTGGCGCCGGCCAAAGCCCGCCGGCGCCGTCACGCGCAAATGGCCCGTGGCCTTGACGCCGCCGGCGGAGACGCTGGCCTCGGCGTTGGCAATGTCGGCCAACAGACGCTGGCAGTCTTCCAAGAAGGCGCTGCCCTCGTGCGTGAGGCTGATGCGGCGCGTGGTGCGCACCAGCAGCTTGACGCCCAGCAGCTCTTCGAGCGCGTCCAGGCGCCGCCCCATGATGGCGGGCGCCACGCCCTCGACCTTGGCCGCCGCCGTCAGGCTGCCGCGCGTGGCCACGGAGACGAAGGACGCGAAGGCCTTGAGTTTGTCCATGGGCGCTGATTATGGTGGGGAAAGTCATGAATCACCACGATTACTTGCCCCGGAATTCCCAATGGGGTCATTGATGACTTTTGCATACGGTATTAGTGCAGCAACGCCTGCGCAATCGTCACACAGGTATGCAATACAGTGTGACCATGGTGGCTGCCGCCCTCTGCGGTGGCCGGTGTTTTTCTTTTTGGCTTGAAAGCGAAGTCCATGACCCAGCGTATTTCCCTGCACGGCCTGCAAGTGGCCCGCGAACTGCACGATTTTGTGAATGAACAGGTGCTGCCCGGCACCGGCGTCGAGCCCGGCGCTTTCTGGGCCGGCTTTGGCGCCATCGTCGCCGACCTGGCGCCCAAGAACGCCGCCCTGCTGGCCGAGCGCGATCGCCTGCAGGCCGAGCTCGATACCTGGCACAAGGCCCACCCCGGCCCGATCGCCGACATGGCGGGCTACCGCAAGTTTCTGGAGACCATCGGCTACCTCGTGCCCCAGCCCGCCGGCGCCCAGGCCACGACCACCGGCGTGGACGCCGAGCTGGCGCAGCAAGCCGGGCCGCAGCTGGTGGTGCCCATCCTCAATGCCCGCTACGCGCTCAACGCCGCCAACGCGCGCTGGGGCTCTTTGTACGACGCGCTCTACGGCACCGACGCCATCAGCGACGAAGGCGGCGCAGAAAAAGGCAAGGGCTACAACCCGGCACGCGGCGCAAAAGTGATTGCCTTTGCCCGCAACTTCCTCGACCAGGCCGCGCCCCTGGCCGGCGCGTCGCACGCCGACGCCACGGCCTACCGCGTCGAAGGCGGCGCGCTGGTGGTGCTGCTGCAAAACGGCAGCAGCGCCCGCCTGCAGACCCCGGCCCAGTTCGTCGGCCACCAGGGCGACGCGGCCAGCCCGAGCAGCGTGCTGCTGGTGAACAACGGCCTGCACATCGACATCCAGATCAACCGCGCCACCCCCATTGGCCAGAGCGACGCCGCTGGCGTCGCCGACCTGGTGCTGGAGGCGGCCCTGTCCACCATCCTCGACCTGGAAGACTCGGTTGCCGCCGTCGATGCCGAGGACAAGGTGCTGGGCTACAGCAACTGGCTGGGCATTTTGAAGGGCACGCTCACCGAGACCTTCGACAAGGGCGGCAAGCCGATGACGCGCGGCCTGAACGCCGACCGTGTCTATACCGGCGCCAACGGCCAGGCGGTGAAGCTGCACGGCCGCTCGCTGATGTTCGTGCGCAACGTCGGCCACCTCATGACCAACCCCGCCATCCTCTGGGGCGCCGACGGGCGCGAGATTCCCGAGGGCATCATGGACGCGGTCATCACCACCACCATCGCCCTGCACGACCTCCAGGGCCGGGGCCAGAACGGCATCCAAAACAGCCGCACCGGCAGCGTCTACATCGTCAAGCCCAAGATGCACGGCCCGGCGGAAGTGGCCTTTGCCAGCGAGCTCTTTGGCCGCGTCGAGCAGCTGCTGGGCCTGGCCGACAGCACCGTCAAGCTCGGCATCATGGACGAGGAGCGGCGCACCAGCGTCAACCTGCAAGCCTGCATTGCCGCCGCCGCCAGCCGCGTGGCCTTTATCAACACCGGCTTTCTCGACCGCACGGGCGACGAGATGCACACCGCCATGCAGGCGGGCCCCATGGTGCGCAAGGGCGACATGAAGACCAGCGCCTGGATCCAGGCCTATGAGCGCAACAACGTGCTCGTCGGCCTGGCCTGCGGCCTGCGCGGCAAGGCGCAAATCGGCAAGGGCATGTGGGCCATGCCCGACCTGATGGCGGAGATGCTCAAGCAAAAAATCGCCCACCCCAAGGCCGGCGCCAACACCGCCTGGGTGCCCAGCCCCACGGGCGCGACGCTGCACGCGCTGCACTACCACCAGGTGAAGGTGGCCGACATCCAGGCCGCGCTGGAAAAAACCGACGCCGCCGCCGAGCGCGACAACCTGCTCACCGGCCTGCTGACCGTGCCCGTCTCGGCCAACCCGAGCTGGAGCGAGGTGGAAAAGCAGCAGGAACTGGACAACAACATCCAGGGCATCCTGGGCTACGTGGTGCGCTGGGTGGACCAGGGCGTGGGCTGCTCCAAGGTGCCCGACATCAACGACATCGGCCTGATGGAAGACCGCGCCACGCTGCGCATCAGCAGCCAGCACGTGGCCAACTGGCTCTTGCACGGCATCGTCAGCGAAGGCCAGGTGCGCGCCACCTTTGAACGCATGGCCGCCAAGGTCGATCAGCAAAACAGCGGCGACGCGCTGTACCAGCGTATGCACGGCAACTTGGCCACCTCCATGGCCTACCAGGCCGCCTGCGATCTGGTGTTCAAGGGCGTGGCCCAGCCCAGCGGCTACACCGAGCCCCTGCTGCACGCCTGGCGCCTGAAGGTGAAGGCCGCTGCGAAGCAATAAAAACGATAGCTGCTCGCGCTTACCCCATAAGGGCTAGCAGCCTATTTTGTTCACAACGGCGCCTGCGGGCGCCGTTGTGCTTTGGGGTAAGCTCCGGGCCACTTCCACCCTGCATCCCCACGCCCAGCCGCGCTGTCATGGGCAGAAAAGGCCGCATGGCATTGACTGGACGATGGCCCCGCCCCATGACCCGCTACCAAGCCCTGGCCGACGACATCGAAGCCTCCATCCGTGCCGGCGTGCTGCGCCCGGGCGAGCGCCTGCCCTCGGTGCGCCACAGCTGCGAGAGCCGGGGCTTGAGCGCCTCGACCGTGTTCCAGGCCTATTACCTGCTCGAAGCGCGGGGCCTGGTGCGGGCGCGCGAGCGCTCGGGCTACTACGTCAGCGCCAGCGCCGGCCAGCGCCCGCCAGAGGCGCTGCAGACCGCGCCGCCGCAGGAGGAGTCCATTGCCGTGGACGTGCGCGAGCAGGTGTTTGAGGTACTGCAGGCGAGCATGACGCCGGGGGTGGTGGCCTTTGGCGCGGCCTTTCCGAGCCCGCAGCTGTTTCCGCTGGCGCGCCTGGGCCAGTCGCTGGCCGCGAGTGCGCAAGCGCTGGGGCGCTGGAGCTCGGTGGACGATCTCACGCCCGGCAACCCGGCGCTGCGCCGCCAGATCGCGCTGCGCTACCTGGCCGACGGGCTGCAGGTGCCGGTGGAGGAAATCATCGTCACCAACGGCGCCCTGGAGGCGCTGAACCTGTGCCTCGATGCCGTCACGCGTCCGGGCGACTGCGTGGTGGTGGAGGCGCCCACCTTCTACGGCGCGCCGGGGGCTGCAGGCGGTGGAGGTGCCGACGCACCCGCGCGAAGGGGTGGAGCTGGAGGCGCTCGAACGCGCCATCGTGCGCCACGGCCCGGCCGCCTGCTGGTTGATGACGAGTTTTCAAAACCCGCTGGGCAGCCTCATGCCCGAGGCCAAGAAGCGCGACCTGGTGGCGCTGCTGGCGCAGCACGGCGTGCCGCTGATCGAGGACGACGTGTACGCCGAGCTCTACTTCGGCGACCAGCGCCCGCTGCCGGCCAAAGCCTTTGACCGCGCCGGCCTGGTGCTGCACTGCGGCTCGTTCTCCAAATGCCTGGCGCCGGGCTACCGCCTGGGCTGGGCGGCGCCGGGGCGCTTTGCCCAGGCGGTGGCGCGACACAAGCTCACCAGCACCCTGGGCAGCTCTGCGCCCATGCAGCTGGCGCTGGCCGACTACCTGCAGCACGGCGGCTTTGACAAGCACCTGCGCCGCCTGCGCCAGACGCTGGCGGCGCGCCAGGCGCGCTGCGCCCAGGCCGTGGGCGCCCTCTTTCCGCCGGGCACGCGCGCCTCACAGCCGGCGGGAGGGTATTTTTTGTGGGTTGAACTGCCAGACGGCGCCGACGCCCTGCGCCTGCACCGCCTGGCGCTGGCGCAGGGCGTCAGTATTGCACCGGGGCCAATTTTTTCCGCCTCCGGCGGCTGTACCCAGGGCCTGCGGCTGAACTACGGCCAGGAGTGGACGGCACGCACCGAGGCCGCACTGGCGACGCTCGGGCAGCTGGCGCACCAGGTGCTGGCGCCGGCGTAGCGGCGCCAGCATCAACGCGGCACCAGGAAGGCGGCTTTTTCTTCCACCCGCAAGGCCGTGTCGTCCACGCTGGTGATCTCGAAACGGATCGGGTGCGAGCCCGGCGCAGCGCTGCCGTGGGCAATGCGCAGGCGCACACTGACCCAGCGCGCCTCGGTCGGTGCGAGCACGGTGTCGGCCTCGTCCCCCGGGGCCAGGTGCAGGCCGGGGAGCCCCTGGGCGCGGATGCGCAGCGACTGCGCCGCCTCGGTGGCGTTCATGAGCTGCAGGCGGTAGAGGTTCTCGATCTGCCCGCCCGCCGCCAGGCGGCCCTGGGCCGCGCGGTCCAAGACCACGTTCACGCGCAGCGGCACGCGCAGCGCCATGCTCACCACCATGCCCAGGCTCAAGAGCAGCAAGATGGCGCCGTAGATCAGCACCCGGGAGCGGGCCACGCGGCGCAGCATCCGTGCGGCGCTCCAGCCCCCGGCCAGGCCGTTGGGCGTGGCGTAGCGGATCAGGCCGCGCGGCTGCTTGATTTTGTCCATCACGCTGTCGCAGGCGTCCACGCACAGGCCGCAGCCGATGCATTCGTACTGCAGGCCGGCGCGTATGTCGATGCCCACGGGGCAAACCTGCACGCACAGCGAGCAGTCGATGCAGTCGCCCTGGGCGGTGGCGGTTGCCGTGGTGGCGGCGCTCTCCTTGCTGCGCGCGCCACGCGGCTCACCACGTGCGCTGTCGTAGCTGACGATGAGAGTGTCCGGGTCGAACATCGCGCTTTGAAAGCGTGCGTAGGGGCACATGTGCTGGCACACCATCTCGCGCAGGAAACCGGCGTTGCCGTAGGTCGCCAGGGCATAGCACAGCACCCAGAAAATCTGCCACGGCCCCTGCAGCGCCAGCACCTCGGCGCCCAACACGCGGATGGGAATGAAGTAGCCGACGAAGGTAAAGCCCGTCCACAGCGCCACGGCGATCCAGGCGCCGTGCTTGGCCGATTTTTTCCCGAGCTTTTCCAGCGTCCAGCCGCTCTTGTCCAGGCGCAGGCGGGCGCTGCGCTCGCCCTCGATGCGCCGCTCAAGCCACAAAAAAATCTCGGTGTACACCGTCTGCGGGCAGGCAAAGCCGCACCACAGCCGCCCGGCCACCGCCGTGAACAGGAACAGCGACAGTGCCGAGACGATGAGCAGCCCCGTGAGGTAGATGAAATCCTGCGGGTACAGCACCAGGCCGAAGAGGTAAAAGCGCTTGGCCTCCAGGTCGAACAGCACCATCTGGCGCCCGCCCCACTGCAGCCAGGGCAGGCCATAGAAAAAAATCTGCGTCAACCAGACCAGGGCCCAGCGCCAGCGGGCATAAAAGCCGTCGATGGCGCGGGGGTGGATGGTGCGCCGGGGTGCGTACTGCGGCGTCGGCGCGACGGCAATGGGGATGATTTTGCGGGGCTTGTGGGTCATTTGCGGCCGACTATCGCGCAAAGGCCCTGGCGACAACAGCAGCAGTTGCCACGCCGGCGGCCATAGCAGATGGGCGGCCTACACTCGCCCACCATGTCCTGTGCCACCTCTGCATCGACCTCCACCTCGACCTCCTCCTGCCCCCTGTGCCACCAGGCCAACGCCTGCGCCGTCGCCGCCGGCGCACCAGCGGCCAGCTGCTGGTGCATGAACGCGCCCGTGGCGCCGCAGGCGCTGGCGCGAATCCCCGCCGGGGCACGCGGGCGCGCCTGCATTTGCCCGCACTGCGCACGCCCGGCAGCTACCATCGAAGCTCCCTGTCCCCCTATTGCCTGAAAGAGAAAACACCATGCCCACCTACCACGTTGAAATGCTCGAAGGCCGCACGCTGGAGCAAAAGCGCAAGCTCGTTGAAGAAATCACCCGCGTCTCGGTCGAGGTGCTGGGCGGCGCGCCCGAATCGGTGGACGTGCTCATCACCGACGTCAAGCGCGAGAACTGGGCCACCGGCGGCAAGCTCTGGCTCGAACGCCAGTAACACCCCCTTTTTTTCCTTCCCTTTGCCACGGAGCGCCCCATGTGCCAGCTGCTGGGCATGAATGCCAATACGCCGACCGATGCCACCTTCAGCTTCACCGGCTTTGCCCAGCGCGCCGGCCACACGGCCGATCACACCGATGGCTGGGGCATTGCGTTTTTTGAGGACAAGGGGCTGCGCCACTTCGTCGATCACGAGCGCGCCGTCGATTCGCCCGTGGCCGCGCTGATCCGGCGCTACCCCATCAAGAGCCGCAACGTCATCGCCCACATCCGCAAGGCCACGCAGGGCGTTGTCAGCCTGGAGAACTGCCACCCCTTTGTGCGCGAGCTCTGGGGGCGCTACTGGGTGTTTGCGCACAACGGCGACTTGAAAGACTTTCGCCCGCGCCTGCACGGCCACTTCCAGCCCGTGGGCAGCACCGACAGCGAACATGCCTTTTGCTGGATCATGCAAGAGCTGGCCAAGAGCCACGCCGGCGTGCCCAGCGTGGCCGAACTGACGCTGACCCTGCGCGAACTCGCCGCACGCATTGCGCCGCAGGGCACGTTCAACTTCTTGCTCTCCAACGGCCAGGCGCTGTGGGCGCACGCCAGCACCCACTTGCACTACATCGAGCGACGCCACCCCTTTGCCAGCGCCCACCTGAGCGATGAGGATTTGCGCCTGGACTTTTCCACCTGCACCACCCCCAGCGACCGCGTGGCCGTGATCGCCACCGCACCGCTGACGCGCGACGAGCAATGGACGGCGTTTGCCAGCGGCGCGCTCAAGGTGTTTGTTGATGGGGCGGCGCAGGCCATTTGAAAATTGCCTTGGAAATTGCCCATGATCATCGCCTCCAGCACCGACTACCGCGCCGCCGCCCAGGCGTTTTTGCCGCCGTTTTTGTTCCACTACATCGACGGCGGCGCCTACGCCGAGCAGACGCTGCGCCGCAACGTCGATGACCTGGCCGCCGTGGCGCTGCGCCAGCGCGTGCTCAAGGACATGAGCGAGCTCGACACCAGCACCGAGCTGTTTGGCGAGCGCCTCTCCATCCCCGTCGCCCTGGCCCCCGTGGGGCTGACGGGCATGTACCGCCGCCGGGGCGAGGTGCAGGCCGCTCGCGCTGCCGATGCCTGCGGCGTGCCGTTCACCATGTCCAGCGTCTCCGTCTGCCCCATCGAGGAGGTGGCGCCGCGCCTGAAGCGCCCCATGTGGTTTCAGCTCTACGTGCTCAAAGACCGGGGCTTTATGAAAAACGCCCTGGAGCGTGCGCAGGCGGCGGGCTGCTCCACCCTGGTGTTCACCGTCGACATGCCCGTGCCCGGGGCGCGCTACCGCGATATGCATTCGGGCATGAGTGGGCCGAACGCGGCGCTGCGCCGCTACTGGCAGGCGCTGTGCCACCCGCGCTGGGCGCTGGACGTGGGCCTGCTCGGGCGCCCGCACGACCTGGGCAATATCTCGGCCTACCGGGGCAATCCCACCGGCCTGGCCGACTACATGGGCTATCTGGGGGCCAATTTTGACCCCTCCATTTCCTGGAAAGACCTGGAGTGGATTCGCGCCTTCTGGAAGGGGCCCATGGTCATCAAAGGCATTCTTGACCCCGAGGACGCCAAGGACGCGGTGCGCTTTGGCGCCGACGGCATCGTCGTCTCCAACCACGGCGGGCGCCAGCTCGACGGTGTGCTCTCCACGGCGCGGGCGCTGCCGGCGATTGCCGATGCGGTCAAGGGCCAGATCAAAATCCTGGTTGATTCGGGCGTGCGCAACGGCCTGGACGTGGTGCGCGCCCTGGCCCTGGGGGCGGACTGCACCATGATGGGCCGCGCCTACATCTACGCCCTGGCCGCCGCCGGCGAGGCGGGCGTGCAGCACCTGCTGCAACTGCTGGAAAAAGAAATGCGCGTGGCCATGACGCTGACCAGCACCGCCCGGGTGGCGGATATAGGCCCCCAGATGTTGGCATCGACCTGATTTTTAGGGTCCAAAAAGCAAAAAACCCGCGCCAAATAAGCGCGGGTAGCTATTAAAACAATAGCTTTTGGCGTCGCCTTACACCAGCAGTGCGTTCACGCGCTTGACGTAGGCCGCCGGGTCGTCGAGCTGACCGCCTTCGGCCAGCAGCGCCTGGTCGAACAGGATGTGCGCCAGGTCGTGAAAGTGCACCGAGCCGTCGAGCTTTTGCACCAGCGGGTGCGCGGGGTTGACTTCGAGCACCGGCTTGGCGTCCGGCGCCTGCTGGCCAGCCTGCTTCAAGAGGCGGGCGAGCTGGCTGCTCATGTCGCCGTCCTTGACCACCAGGCAGGCGGGTGAATCGACCAGGCGGGTGGTCACGCGCACGTCGTCGGCCTTGTCCTTGAGGGCCTCCTTGAGCTTGGCCAGCAGGGGCTTGAACTGCTCGGCGGCTTCATCAAAGGCTTTCTTTTCTGCCTCGTCCTGCAGCTCGCCCAGATCGACCGCGCCCTTGGCCACGGACTGCAGCGGCGTGCCGTCGAAGTCGTGCAGATAGCCCAGCGCCCACTCGTCCACGCGGTCGGTCATGAGCAGCACCTCAATGCCCTTCTTCTTGAAGAGTTCGAGCTGCGGGCTGCTCTTGGCCGCTTGCAGGCTGTCGGCGGTGATGTAGTAAATGGCCTCCTGGCCTTCCTTCATGCGCGCCTTGTAGTCGGCCAGGCCGACGCTGGCCGTGTCGCTCGTGGTGCTGGCAAAGCGCAGCAGCTTGGCAATGCGCTCGCGGTTGCCAAAGTCTTCGCCCAGGCCCTCTTTGAGCACGGCGCCGAACTGGGCGTAGAACTGGCTGTACTTGCCTTCCTTGGCCTTGTCCTCGTCGCTGACCACGTCGGTCACGCCGTCGGCACCTTCGCCTGTTTCGTGTTTGTCGTGCTTGGCCAGGTCTTCGAGCATGGAGAGCACGCGCTTGACCGAGCCGTCGCGGATCAGGCGCACGTCGCGGCTTTCCTGCAGCAGCTCGCGGCTGACGTTCAGCGGCAGGTCGGCGGAGTCGATCACGCCGCGGGCGAAGCGCAGGTAGCCCGGCAGCAGCGCCTCGGCCTCGTCCATGATGAACACGCGCTTGACGTAGAGCTTGACGCCCGCGTGCTTGTCGCGCTGGTACAGGTCGAACGGCGCCTTGGCCGGGATGTAGAGGAGCTGCGTGTACTCGGTGTTGCCCTCGACGCGGTTGTGCGCCCAGGTCAGCGGCGCCTCGTGGTCGTGGCTGATGGATTTGTAGAACTCCTGGTACTGCTCGGCGGTGATGTCTTTCTTGGGCCGCGTCCACAGGGCGCTGGCCTTGTTCACCGTTTCCCACTCGCCGGTTTTCACCATGGCGCCGGGCTCGCCTTCCTTCTCGGCCTCTTTCCATTCCTCTTTTTCCATGAGGATGGGCAGGCTGATGTGGTCGGAGTATTTGGCAATCAGCTGCTTGAGCTTCCAGGCGTTGAGGAATTCTTCCGCGCTGTCCTTTTCGCCGGTGCGCAGGTGCAGGATGACGCTGGTGCCGCGCGCGGCGCGGGTGATGGCATCGACCTCAAAATCGCCCGCACCGCCGCTGACCCAGCGCACGCCTTCCTCGGCCTTGAGGCCGGCGCGGCGCGACTCGACGGTGATCTTGTCGGCGACGATGAAGCCCGAATAAAAACCCACGCCAAACTGGCCGATGAGCTGCGCGTCGGCCTTCTGGTCGCCGGTGAGCTTGCCCATGAAGTCCTTGGTGCCGCTCTTGGCGATGGTGCCCAGGTGGTCGATGGCCTCCTGCGCGCTCATGCCAATGCCGTTGTCGGTGATGGTGAGGGTTTTGGCCGCCTTGTCGAAGGCAATGCGCAGCTCCAGGTTGGGCGCGTCTTCGTACAGGGCGCTGTCGTTCAGGGCTTCAAAGCGCAGCTTGTCGCAGGCGTCGGAGGCGTTGGAGACCAGCTCGCGCAGGAAAATCTCGGGGTTGGAGTACAGCGAGTGCGTGACCAGGTGCAGCAGCTGCGCGACTTCGGCCTGGAAGGAATGGGTTTGCTTGCTCATAAACGCTCGTTCAAATCAAAAGCCAAGGGGAAAACCAAAGGCGCCCGCTGGGGGCGCCTGCATGGGGTAGATAGGGGCGGCAGCGCTGCTTTCAAGCAACGGCCATTAGCTATTATTTTGATAGCTACTCACGCTTATCTGGCAAGCGCTGCAGCCATTTTTGCTTAGCCGTCGGTGGTGATGCGCTGCACCAGGGTCTGCAGCATGGCGTCGGCCTTGTCGTTGGCAATCTGGCAGGTGCCGGCGGCTGCATGGCCGCCGCCGCCAAATTCGAGCATCAGGTTGCCGATGTGGGTGCGGCTGCCGCGATCGAGGATGGACTTGCCCGCCGCCAGCACGGTGTTTTGCTGCTGCAGCCCCCACAGCACGTGGATGGAGATGTTGGCCGTAGGGAACAGGGCGTAGATCATGAACCGGTTGGTGGCCCAGATGGTTTCCTCTGGCCGCAGGTCGAGCACCACCAGGTTGCCGATCTGTATGGCGCACTGCTCGATCTGCGCGCGCGCCTTGGGCGCGTGCTCGTTGTACAGCGCAATGCGCTCCTGCACGTCGGGCAGCTGCAAAATCTCGTCGATGCTGTGGTCACGGCAGTACTGGATCAGATCCATCATCAGCGCATAGTTGCTGATGCGGAAGTCGCGAAAACGCCCCAGGCCGGTGCGCGAATCCATGAGGTAGTTCAGCAGCACCCAGCCCTGCGGGTTGAGGATGTCCTCGCGCGAATACTGCGCCGAATCGGCCTGATCGACGGCGGCCATCATGTCCTCAGAGACGCGCGGAAACGCCGCCTTGCCGCCGTAATGCTTGTACACCACGCGCGCCGCCGAGGGCGCATCGGGATCGATGATGTGGTTCACGTCGCGCCGGCCGGAGTTGCGCACTGTCTCCGACTCGTGGTGGTCGAACACCAGGTGCGCTCCCGGCACATAGGGCAGGTTGGTGGTGATGTCGCGCTCGCTGATGGCAACCTTGCCGTCCTGCATGTCCTTGGGGTGGACGAAGACGATCTCGTCGATCAGCTCCAGCTCATTGAGCAGCACGGCGCACACCAGGCCGTCGAAATCGCTGCGTGTGACCAAACGGTATTTGGGCTCTCCCATACGCTCTCCTGCACGTGTTTTACTGTGTCAAAAAGATTCCAAGCGCCGACATCCTACCCCGGATGCCGGCCTGCTCCCAGCGCAATTACACCCCCCAGCGCGCACCCGCACCGAGCAACGTGGCAACCCCGAGCAGGGCAAAAACAGCCGCCGCCAGGGTGTGCACCAGCCGCATCGGAATCTTGGCCGCCAGCCGGTCGCCGACAAACACCGCCGGCACGTCGGCAATCAACATCCCCAGCGTGGTGCCGGCCACCACCCACAGGGGCGCGGCGTAATGCGCGGCCATGGCCACGGTGGCAATCTGCGTCTTGTCGCCCATCTCGGCGAGGAAAAACGTCACCAGCGTGGCGCCAAAAACGCCCAGTTTGCTGGCGATCTGCGTCTCTTCCTCTTCGATCTTGTCGGGAATGAGCGTCCAGACCGCCATACCCAGAAACGACAGGCCGAGCACCCAGCGCAACACCGTTGGGCTAAGGCTGGCCGTGATCCACGCCCCCAGCGCCCCGGCCAAGCCATGGTTGACCACGGTGGCCGCCAAAATGCCCAGGATGATGGGCAGGGGTTTTTTAAAGCGCGCCGCCAAAATAAAGGCGAGCAGCTGGGTCTTGTCACCCATTTCCGCCAGCGCCACGACGCCGGTGGAGACGAAAAAAGCTTCCATGAGAAATATCCAGGCCGGCGCAAGCACGATTGACCACAGCGCCCCCGGCCAAAAACGCAGGCGTCCATGGTCAAAGGTCTTGCCAAGCACAAACACCGCTGACGCCATGGCCTGCGGGCCAAGTATGTTGACGTCAGCCCCTTCGGCAGCGAAGGGCGGCTACTCCCCAATGACGGCGCGATTCTAACGGCCCGGGAACCTCTCGCCCAAGACGCCACAACGCTGGCGCTCGGAAGGTATCGGGCCGCCAACATGGCGCATCTGCAGAAGCGTCCGACAGGCTCCTAGCCGGTGCTGCCCGGCATCAAGAAACGGACGTAAATGGGTATCGGAATGGCGTATGCCAGCCGCCGCATGGCGGGTCTTTTGCGTTCTGCTTTATCGTCACATGACGCCTTTCGCCTCGGCGGTCAGAGGACGGCTTCCAACCCCTTGCGCTCGATGATGTCCAGCAACCTCTGCGAGGGGCCGCTGGGCCGCTGGTCGCTTGTCGCCCACCTCTATCAAATGGCCGTTTTGCATCATAAAAACACCAGTTGAACCGCCCGCACCTGCGTGACTGACTTCGACAGCGTATTGACAACAGCTACACGTCGCGAGACAATTCGTGTATCTATTGCATACACAAAATGGAGGTTCCAATGCGTGACGCCGCCATCAATCTGCGGGCCCTGCCCGAACAGCGTGATCTGATCGATCACGCTGCCAGCCTACTTGGCAAGAACCGTTCGGACTTCATGCTCGAAGCAGCTTGCGACCGCGCTCAGACCGTGGTGTTGGATCAGGTTTTTTTCAGCCTGGACGCCGAAAAATTCAAGCAGTTCACCGCGATGCTCGACGCACCTCCCGGCCCCAACCCCGGGCTTGAACGTCTCATGGCCGTCAAGGCACCCTGGAGTACCGGCGCGGCATGAGCTTGAAACTGAGCGCACCGATTCCGCTCGCCGCCCCCCACATCCTGGATGATTTCGCTTGCGGTGAGGCCAGTCTCGATGAATGGCTCAAGCGCCGGGCTCTGACCAACCAATTGAGCGGTGCCAGCCGCTCCTTCGTCGTCACCGATAAGGAAGGGCGTGTCTACGGCTACTACGCGATGGCCGCAGGTGCGGTTTCACATCAGGCGGCAACCAGCAACGTACGACGCAACATGCCCGATCCCGTTCCAGTGATGGTTCTGGCCCGGCTGGCTGTCGACCACCGAGCGCAGGGCATCAAGCTTGGAGCCGCCCTGCTTCAAGACGCAGTTAATCGTGCCGTGGCCGTGTCGCAGAACGCTGGCGTGCGAGCCTTGCTCGTCCATGCTCTCCACGACCGCGCCAGGCAGTTCTACGCGCACTACGGCTTCCAGGAGTCACCGCAGCACCCGATGACACTGATGTTGCGCTTGAACACCGTAAAGGCTTGAGAGAGGTCATGCGCTCGTGGTCACACACCAGCGCGCAGGGCTATATGCAATGCCGTGCGCGGCGCCCAAACAGGCCCGATGAATTGCTGCTCCGATTTCTCTGGACAACCGTTGGCTGCGACACACGTATAAGTGCTTGAAAAATAAGTCATCCTGCGTGCGCCACGGCGAAGAAGTTGGCGCAGGTTTCGAGAGAAGATAGGGCGCAGCAGGGGCGAACCGAGCAAGTCATGCCACCCACAGGCGGAGCGGCTGGCACACGCAAAATGGCCCGGAACCCCGCGCGGCTTGGGGAAGTCACAAACAAAAACGCCCAACCGAGAGGGGTTGGGCGTGATGTTTTGGTGGCTCGGGGCGGAATCGAACCACCGACACGCGGATTTTCAATCCGCTGCTCTACCAACTGAGCTACCGAGCCAAGACTTCAATTATAAGCAGAAAAATCGCTCGTAAAAAAGACCCTGCAAAAATTTATCCGCGCTTGTTGCGTCCGAGTTCAACGCCGAGCTGGCGCAGCTTGCGGTACAGGTGGGTGCGCTCCAGGCCTGTTTTCTCCGCCACGCGGGTCATCGAGCCGCCTTCGCGCGCCAAATGGAACTCGAAGTAGGCTTTCTCGAAGCCATCGCGTGCCTCGCGCAGCGGGCGGTCGAGGTCAAAGCCCTGGTGGGCGTGGGGGGCCATGTCCAGCGGTATCACAGGATGGATGACGGGCAGGGGCAACGCCGCGCCATCACCGACGAGCGTCAACGGACGCACTAACACCGTAGCGGCCGGAGCCGGCTGTGCCTGAGTGCGCGCCAAGCCCTGCTCCACCGCCTTGAGTAATTTTTGCAATGTGATGGGTTTTTCTAGAAAAGAAAACGCCCCGATGCGGGTGGCTTCAACGGCAGTATCGATGGTGGCGTGGCCGCTCATCATGATGACGGGCATGGTCAAGAGGCCCGTTGCGGCCCATTCCTTGAGCAGGGTGACGCCGTCGGTGTCGGGCATCCAGATATCGAGCAACACCAGATCGAAGCTGCTGGCCGCGCGGGCGTTGCGTGCCTGGGTGGCGTTTTCTGCCAGCTCGACGCTGTGTCCCTCGTCGTTGAGGATTTCGGACAACAAATCCCGGATGCCGAGTTCGTCATCCACCACCAAAATATTTGCCATGTATGAGACGCGTCTTGTCGTGCAATGCGGTGTTGTTCACACCTGTTGTGAAATCCCCACCATCCGTTCAGGTGCGAATGATAGCGATACTTGCGCCCCCGCCACCTTGCCGTTTTCCATACGGTTGACCAGATCGAGGCGGGCGCCGTGCTCGTCGGCGATTTTCTTTACCACCGCCAGGCCCAAGCCGGTACCGCTGGCCTTGCTCGTGACGTAGGGCTCCAGGGCGCGCTGCAGGATGTGCGGCGCAAAGCCGCCGCCGCTGTCGCTCACCGTCAGGCGCACGCGGCCCGAGGTCGCATTCCAATGCGTCGTCAGGCGCACCGGCGCTGCCGGCTGCTGCGCTGCAGCGGCCTGCTCGGCGCTGGCGTCCTGGGCGTTTTGCAGCAGGTTGTGCACCACCTGGCGCAGTTGCTGGGCGTCGCCGGCGATGGCCGGGCAGGCGGGATCGAGTTCGGTGTGTACCGGCACCAGGGCGTTTTCGCTGCCGTAGAGCTGCAGCACGTCGGCCACCAGGGCGTTCAAGTCCAGGGGCTGCAGCTCGGCGGTGGGCATCCGGGCGTAGTCGCGGAATTCGTTGACCAGGCGCTTCATGGCACTGACCTGCTCGACGATGGTGCGCACCGACTTGGCCAAAATCGCCTCCTCGGCCTCGGGCAGCTTGCCCGAGAGCTTCATTTGCAGGCGTTCGGCCGAGAGCTGGATGGGGGTGAGCGGGTTCTTGATCTCGTGCGCCACGCGCTGCGCCACCTCGCCCCAGGCCTGCGAGCGCTGGGCAGAGACGATTTCGGTGATGTCGTCAATTACCAGCAGGCGCGCGGCATCGGGCAGTTCAGCACCGCGCACCACCAGGCTGGTGCCGCTGTGCGCGTTGCCCCCGGTGGGCGCGTGCAGCACGAACGACTGCTGCCAATGGTCCAGGCCGTGCAGCAACTGACGGTCAGCGGCAAAGCTGGCAAATTGCTGCTGCACAGCGGCGCCAAAGGCGGCGAGCTCGGGCACATCGACCAGGGCGCGTCCCTGGTAGGCAGCCAGCGGCGCCCGCAGAATGCGCGTGGCGCCAGGGTTGGCCGATTGCAACACGCCCTGGGCGTCGAGCACGAGCACGCCGGCCGTCAGGTTGTCGAGTATGGTTTGCAGATTGGCGCGGGCCGCATCGAGCTGGCCCATGCTGCGCTCGACGGCGCTGCGCGCGTCCGCCAGCTGCTCGGTCATGAGGGCAAACGAGCGCGTCAGCCCCCCCAGTTCATCGCGCCCCTGCAGCGCGGCCTTGGGGCTCAAGTTGCCCTGGGCCACTTCGCGCACGCCCTCTGCCAGCACCAGCAGCGGGCGTGCCAGCTGGTTGCCCAGCAGCAGTGCCAGCAGCACGGCGCCGAACACCGACAGGAACAGGCTCAGGGTCAGGGTGCCGATGTACATGCGGCGCAGGCCGCCGCGCGCGAGCGAGCGCTCCTGGTATTCGCGGTTGGCCTCTTGCACGGCCACGGCGTTGGCCACCAACGCCGCCGGCAGCGGCAGCGTCGCCTGTAAAAAGCGCGGCTCCTGCAGCAGATCGAGCTGTGCGCTGCTGACCAGCACCAGGGTTTTGACGCGCGCGTTTTGCAGCGCCTGCGGCTGGGTGATGTCGTCCAGGCCCTCGATCTGGTACAGCGGCTGGTTCACGCGCACGCTGCGCAGCTGCTGCACGCTCGGGCGCTCGGGCGTGAGTTCGTAGCGCGATTGGCCGACGCTGGCGAGCGCCTGGCCGGCGCCGCTCCACAGCACCAGGTCGGTGGCGCCGAGCTGGTCGCGGATGCGTTCGAGCACCAGGCCGGCGGCAGCGTCGGGCACGCCGGCGAGCTGGGCGCTGGCCTGGCGGGTGTTGTGCGCCATGTCGGTGGCGAGGGTGTCGAGCGTGACGCGCGCCAGGTTCACGCCGGCGACCAGCGCGCCTTCGACCTTCACGTCAAACCAGCTCTCGATCGAGCGCGAGACGAACTGGTACGAGACGACGTAGATCAGCAGCCCCGGCACCAGGCCAACCAGGGCAAAGATGCCCGCCAGCTTGAACAGCAGGCGGCTGCCAAAGCGCTTGTTTTTCAGACGCAGGCCCAGGCGCACCAGCACCCACAGCAGCACGCCCAGCAGCAGGGCAGCGACGAGCATGTTCACGCCCAGCAGCCAGTGGTAGTTGGCCTCGTACAGCGCGCGCTGGTTGGTGGCCAGGGTGAGCAAGAACAGCAGCACCAGGCCGATGGCGCACATCACCGCCACGCCCACCACCAGCGCCCAGCGCATGGCGCGTGGCGAGCGCGCCGCCTGCAGCGAGGCCGACAGCAAGGGCCCGTTCATGGCGTGCCCCCGCTGCCCGACTCGGCCAGCGGCGCCAGCGCCTGGCTGCGCGTGAGCAGCAGGTTCCAGCCCTGGCGCTGGCCCAGGGCGCCAATTTGCAGCGGGCGCGGCAGCTGCGACAGATCGACACGAAAGCGCAGCTGCACCTGCTGGCGCACGCCGTCGTCGAGCTGGCCGGGGTCGGCAATCTTCCAGCGGCTCACGCGCTGCAGCGCTGCCAGGGCGTCGGCGTAATCGTCAAAACTCTGGCCCAGGGCCAGGCCCAGGCCGGCGTTGTCGAACGGGGCATCGGCCACGTGCAGGCGCCAGCGCCGCGTCAGCGGCTGGTACGACAGGCGCTGGTGGCGCTGGGCCTGCGCCAGCACCTTGTCGCTCCAGTACCAGCGCGCGCGCGTGACCTCGGCCTCGGTGGTGAAGTAGATGGCAATGCCCTGGCGCAGGGCGTCTTCGATCAGCTCGGGCAGCTCGAACTGCAGCCGCGCCGACAGCAGCAGGCCCTCGCTGCTGCGTTCGAGCTGCATCTGCACCACCTCGCCCGGCAGCTCGGCGCGCGCCGGCACCGCCAGGCACAGCGCCAGCAACAGGCACAGGGCCGCCGCCCAGCGCTCAGGCCGGCAGCTTTTGCAGCAATGCGTAATAAAAGCCGTCATGGTCACGGGCTGGATTGTCCGTGACGGCACCCCCCTCCTGGCCAGCTGCGGGCAATAAATGCCCCGGTGCGGGCAGGCGGCAGGCGTCGCTGTGGCGTGCAAGAAACGCTTGCACCTGCCCATCGCCCTCGGCGTGGAACACCGAGCAGGTGCAGTACAGCAGCCGCCCGCCGGGGGCGAGCAGCGGCCACAACGCCGCCAGCAGCCGCGCCTGCTGCGCCGCGAGCTGGGCAATGTCGCTCTCGCGGCGCAGCCAGCGCACGTCCGGGTGCCGGCGCACGATGCCCGAGGCGGTGCAGGGGGCGTCGAGCAAGATGGCATCAAACGGCTGGCGCCCGCAGTGCGCCGGCCACCAGTCCTGGGGCCGGGCGGCATCGGCCACCAGCACCTGTGCCTGCAGCCCCAGGCGCGCCAGGGTGTCGTCGATGCGGGCGGCGCGCGTGGCATCGACCTCCAGCGCCGTCACCGCCAGCGGCTGGGCGGCGCTGGCGCTTTCGAGCAGGTGCGCCGTCTTGCCGCCAGGGGCGGCGCAGGCGTCGAGCACGCGCAGCGCCCGCCCCTGCGGCCAGGCCAGCCCCTGCAGCAGCAGGGGCGCGGCCTGCTGCGCTGCCAGGTCCTGCACGCTGACCCAGCCCTCAGCCCAGCCCGGCAGCTGCTGCACCGGCTGCGGCTGGCGCAGCAGCAGGCCGCAGTCGCCCACGGAATCAGCTATTAAATTCATAGCTGCTAGCGCTTGCTGGTACTGCGCCAGCGTGGTTTTTCTCTTATTAATTCGCAGCGCCATGGGGGCATGGGCGTTGTTGGCCTGCAAGATGGCCTGCCAGTGCTGCGGCTGCTCTTTGCGCAGGCGCTCGACCCACCAGCGCGGGTGGTTCCAGCGCGCCTCGGGTTCGGCATCGGTGGCAGCAACCAGGGCCGTACGCTCGCGCAAAAAGCGGCGCAGGCAGGCGTTGACGAAGCCGGCTTGGCGCGCCGCCGGGCCGCGCTTGGCCGCTTCCACCGTCTGGTTGACGAGGGTGAAGGCGGTGTAGGGTGCCTGCGCCTCATCCCAGGCCAGGGCCAGGGCGGTGCACAGCAGGGCATCAACGCCCGGCGCCGGCTTGCGCGGCGCGAGCTGCTGGCGCAGCGCCTGCGCCCGCCCGAGCTGGCGCAGCACCTGGAACAGCAGCGCCTGCACGCCGGCGCGCAGTGCGGGCGGCACGGGCGCCAGGGCGCTGCTGCTGGACTGGCCGGCGCGCACGGCCTGCAGCGCCTGGGCGCAGGCGGCGAGCTGCTGCCACAGGGCCGGGCCCTGGGCGCTGGGAGTGGGGGATGAAGTCATAGGGTTCCTGCGGCGCGAAAGCCAAACAGCCAGGCCAGCAGGCTGGGAGGAAATTGGGCGATGGCGGCGTTGTACTGCGCCACGGCGGTGTTGAACTGGGTGCAGGCGAGTTGCTGGTGCGTCTGGCAGATTTGCCACTGCGCACGCCAGGGGGCGACTGCCACCGGGCCGTCTTCGTCTTCGCGCGCGCGCACCAGGGCCTGCCAGGCGCCATCGAGTGCTGCCAGGCCAGCGGCCAGGGCGGTGATGGCGCCGCGCTGCAAGGGCTGCTGGCGTGCCTGCGCCAGGCTGGCGCCGAATTGGCCGGCCGCCGCCTGCAGCGCCTGTTGCGCCGCCTGTACCGGGCCCTGCACCTGGGCGGGCGCCAGGTCGCATTCGGCCAGCAGCGCCTGCAGGCGCAGCAGTGCCTGGTCCAGGGCGGCAAAGGCGCGCACCACGGCGGCGCGCAGGCGCACCAGGCGGTTGTACGCGCCCACGAGCCAGAACAGCAGCAGGGCAGCGATGGCCCAGAGGACGGGGATATCGGGCATGGCAAAGAGCGTGTAGGGCGAAGAAAAACGCCCCCGGCCTGCCGGGCAGGACGGGGGCGTTGCGTGCCGCTAGGCGCAGCACGGCGCCAGAGGCAACGCTTTAGTCGGCGTTGGCGTCAGCAGCGCTGGCGTCCACGTCGTGCGCATCGCTGTTGGCGGCGGCGGCCATTTCGGCCTCCTCGGCTTCGGCGATGGCGCGGCGCTCGGCCTCGTCCATGGCGTCCTTGGCCTTGCGTGCCTGGTGGTAGGCCAGGCCGGTGCCCGCAGGGATCAGGCGGCCGACGATGACGTTTTCCTTCAGGCCACGCAGCTCGTCGCGCTTGCCCATGATGGCCGCTTCGGTCAGCACGCGCGTCGTTTCCTGGAAGGAAGCGGCGGAGATGAACGAGTCGGTGGACAGCGACGCCTTGGTGATGCCCAGCAGCACGTTCGAGTAGGTGGCCGGGATCTTGCCCTCGGCCTGCACGCGCTCGTTGGTGTTGAGGATCTCGCTGCGCTCGACCTGCTCGCCCTGGATGTAGCCGGTCTCGCCCGGGTCTTCCACCACCACGCGGCGCAGCATCTGGCGCACGATCACTTCGATGTGCTTGTCGTTGATCTTCACGCCCTGCAGACGGTACACGTCCTGCACTTCATCGACGATGTAGCGCGAGAGTTCCTCGATGCCCAAGAGGCGCAAGATGTCTTGCGGGTCGGCCGGGCCATCGACGATGTGCTCGCCCTTGTTGACCACCTGGCCTTCGTGCACCAGGATGTTCTTCTCCTTGGGGATGAGTTCTTCCCACACCTTGCCCTCGGGGTCGGTGATCTGCAGGCGCACCTTGCCCTTGGTTTCCTTGCCGAAGGAGATGGTGCCGGTCATCTCGGCGAGCGAGCCCTTGTCCTTGGGCGTGCGCGCCTCGAACAGCTCGGCCACGCGCGGCAGACCGCCGGTAATGTCGCGAGTTTTTTGACCTTCGACCGGGATACGGGCGAGCACCTCGCCCGGGCCCACGTCCTGGCCGTCGCGCACCTGGATCAGCGCGCCAATCTGGAAACCAATCGCCACGGCGTGTTCGGTGCCGGGGATCTTCACTTCCTGGTTGTTGGCGTCGATCAGCTTGACCAGCGGGCGCACGACCTTGGCCGAACCACGGCGCTTGGGGTCGATCACCACCAGCGTGGACAGGCCCGTGACCTCGTCCACCTGCTTGGCCACCGTCAGACCTTCTTCGATGTTCTCGAACTTGGTGGTACCGGCGTACTCGGTGATGATGGGGCGCGTCAGCGGGTCCCAGTTGGCCAGGATCTTGCCGGCCTTGATGGCCTCGTCGGGCTTGACCGTGAGGATGGCACCGTACGGCACCTTGTGGCGCTCGCGCTCGCGGCCATGGTCGTCCTGGATGATGATTTCGCCCGAGCGCGAGATCACCACCAGCTCACCCTTGGTGTTGCTGACGTAGCGCATGGTGGCGTTGAAACCGATCAGGCCGTTGGACTTGGCTTCCACGCTCGAGGCGATGGCAGCGCGCGAGGCGGCACCACCGATGTGGAAGGTACGCATGGTCAGCTGCGTGCCGGGCTCGCCGATGGACTGGGCAGCGATCACGCCCACGGCTTCGCCGAGGTTGATCAGGCCGCCACGGCCCAGGTCGCGGCCATAGCACTTGGCGCACAGGCCGTAGCGCGTCTCGCAGGTGAGCGCGGTGCGCACCTTGACTTCGTCCACGCCCGCCGCTTCGAGTTCTTCGATCAGGTCTTCGTCGAACATGGCGCCGGCCGGGGCCAGCACGCTGCGGTTTTCGGGGTGCAGCACTTCCTCGGCCGCCGTGCGGCCCAGGATACGGTCGCGCAGCGATTCGATGACCTCGCCGCCCTCGACGATGGCGCGCATCCACGAGCCATTGCTGGTCTGGCAGTCTTGTTCGTTGACCACCAGGTCCTGCGTCACGTCCACCAGGCGGCGCGTGAGGTAACCCGAGTTGGCCGTCTTCAGCGCCGTGTCCGCCAGACCCTTACGGGCACCGTGGGTGGAGATGAAGTACTGCAGCACGTTCAGCCCCTCGCGGAAGTTCGCGGTAATGGGCGTCTCGATGATGGAGCCGTCTGGCTTGGCCATCAGGCCGCGCATACCGGCGAGCTGACGGATCTGCGCCGCGCTACCGCGAGCACCGGAGTCGGCCATCATGTAGATGGCGTTGAAGGACTCCTGGTTGACTTCGTTGCCGTGGCGGTCGATGGTCTTTTGCACCTTGAGCTGGTCCATCATCACCTTGGAGATGTCGTCGCCCGCCTTGCCCCAGATGTCCACCACCTTGTTGTAGCGCTCGCCCGAGGTCACCAGACCCGAGACGTACTGCTGCTCGATCTCCTTCACCTCGGCTTCGGCGCGCGCCAGGATGTCGGCCTTTTGCGGCGGCACCAGCATGTCGTCGATCGACACCGAGAAGCCCGCGTGCGTCGCCAGGCGGAAGCCGTTTTGCAGCAGCTTGTCGGCGAACACCACGGTTTCCTTCAGGCCGCACTTGCGGAAGCTCGTGTTGATGAGCTTGGAGATTTCCTTCTTCTTCAGCGCCTTGTTCAGGTTGGAGAACGGCAGGCCCTTGGGCAGGATCTCGGACAGCAGGGCACGGCCGACGGTGGTTTCCACCAGCTTGGTTTCGCTGGTGAATTCGCCCGTGGCCTTGTTCTTGGTCCACTCCGTCAGGCGCACGCTGATCTTGGCGTGCAGCTCGGTTTCCTTGGCGTCGAGGGCGCGCTGCACCTCGCCGACGTCGGCAAACACCAAGCCTTCGCCCTTGCCGTTGATCTTGTCGCGGGTGGCGTGGTACAGGCCCAGCACCACGTCCTGCGAAGGCACGATGGAGGGCTCGCCCGAGGCCGGGAAGAGCACGTTGTTGGACGCGAGCATCAGCGTGCGCGCTTCCATCTGCGCTTCCACCGACAGCGGCACGTGCACGGCCATCTGGTCACCGTCGAAGTCGGCGTTGAAGGCCGCACAAACGAGCGGGTGCAGCTGAATGGCCTTGCCTTCGATCAGGATGGGCTCGAACGCCTGGATGCCCAGGCGGTGCAGCGTGGGCGCACGGTTGAGCATCACCGGGTGCTCTTTGATGACCTCTTCGAGGATGTCCCAGACCACCGGCGTGCCCGATTCGACTTCCTTCTTCGCCGCCTTGATGGTGGTGGCGATGCCCATGGCTTCGAGGCGCGAGAAGATGAAGGGCTTGAACAGCTCCAAGGCCATCAGCTTGGGCAGACCGCACTGGTGCAGCTTGAGGTACGGGCCCACGGTAATGACCGAACGGCCCGAGTAGTCCACGCGCTTGCCCAGCAAGTTCTGGCGGAAACGGCCCGACTTGCCCTTGATCATGTCGGCCAGCGACTTGAGCGCGCGCTTGTTCGCGCCCGTCATGGCCTTGCCACGGCGGCCGTTGTCGAGCAGGCTGTCCACAGCCTCTTGCAACATGCGCTTTTCGTTGCGCGCAATGATCTCGGGCGCCTTGAGTTCGAGCAGACGGCGCAGACGGCTGTTGCGGTTGATGACGCGGCGGTACAGGTCGTTGAGGTCCGACGTGGCAAAGCGCCCGCCGTCGAGCGGCACCAGCGGACGCAGGTCCGGCGGCAGCACGGGCAGCACTTCGAGCACCATCCACTCGGGCTTGATGCCCGAGCGCTTGAACGCTTCGAGCACCTTCAGGCGCTTGGCGTTCTTCTTGACCTTGACTTCGGAGCCGGTCAGGTCGCCGCGCAGGCGCTCGATCTCGGCTTCGATGTCGATGGATTCGAGCAGGTCCTTGATGCCCTCGGCGCCCATCTTGGCGACGAATTCATCACCGAATTCGCGCAGCTTGGCGTCGTAGTCGTCCTCGCTCATGATGGAGAACTTCTTGAGCGGCGTCATGCCCGGGTCGGTGACGACGTAGGCTTCAAAGTACAGCACGCGCTCGATGTCGCGCAGCGTCATGTCCAGCACCAGGCCCAGACGCGACGGCAGCGACTTCAGGAACCAGATGTGGGCGCAAGGCGCAGCCAGGTCGATGTGGCCCATGCGCTCGCGGCGCACCTTGGTCTGCGTGACTTCAACGCCGCACTTCTCGCAGATCACGCCACGGTGCTTGAGGCGCTTGTACTTGCCGCACAGGCACTCGTAGTCCTTGATGGGGCCGAAAATCTTGGCGCAGAACAGACCGTCGCGCTCGGGCTTGAACGTGCGGTAGTTGATGGTCTCGGGCTTCTTCACCTCGCCAAAAGACCACGAACGGATCTTCTCGGGCGAGGCCATGCCGATCTTG
Organism: Acidovorax sp. HDW3; assembly: GCF_011303755.1. Classification (NCBI taxonomy): domain Bacteria; kingdom Pseudomonadati; phylum Pseudomonadota; class Betaproteobacteria; order Burkholderiales; family Comamonadaceae; genus Acidovorax; species Acidovorax sp. HDW3. The sequence continues at coordinate 2,879,200 of NZ_CP049885.1, forward strand.
ATGGCATCGAAATGCTCATCCGGCGTGAATTGCTTGAACAGGTCGAGTAACGATTTCATAGACTCAGTTCCTCTATCAAAAATCATAGCTGGTGACGCTTGATTGGCGCGGTTTTGCGTATGTTTTCCACCGCAAACCCGCATCCAACAAGCGCCAAGCGCTCACTTTTTTATAAAAACCCCTGAGGGAACTCAGGAGCGCTCCAGCTCGATGTCCAGGCCCAGGGAACGAATTTCCTTGACCAGCACATTGAACGACTCGGGCATACCGGCCTCGATGGCGTGCTCACCCTTGACGATGCTCTCGTACACCTTGGTACGGCCCTGCACGTCGTCGGACTTGACGGTGAGCATTTCCTGCAGCACGTAGGACGCGCCGTAGGCTTCGAGCGCCCACACTTCCATCTCACCGAAACGCTGGCCGCCGAACTGCGCCTTGCCGCCCAGGGGCTGCTGCGTGACGAGCGAGTACGGGCCGGTCGAGCGCGCGTGCATCTTGTCGTCCACCAGGTGGTGCAGCTTGAGGTAGTGCATGTAGCCGATGGTGGTCGGACGCTCGAAGGGTTCGCCGGTGCGGCCATCGATCAAATTCGCCTGCGTCCGCGCCTCGGTCAGGCCCTTGCGCGCCTTGATTTCCTCGGGGTAGGCCAGCTGGAGCATGTCCTTGATCTCGGCTTCGGAGGCACCATCGAACACCGGCGAGGCGTAGGGCACGCCCGCCGTCAGGTTGCCCGCCATGGCCAGGACTTCGGTGTCCGACAGCTGCGACAGATCTTCCTTGCGGCCGCGCGAGTTGTACACCTCTTCGAGGAAGCCGCGCACCTCGGCCACGGCCGCCTGGTCGCGCAGCATGTCGCCAATGCGCTGGCCCAGGCCCTTGCCGGCCCAGCCCAGGTGCACTTCCAGCACCTGACCGATGTTCATGCGCGAGGGCACGCCCAGCGGGTTCAGGACGATATCGACCGGCGTGCCGTCAGCCATGTGCGGCATGTCTTCCACCGGCGTGATCTTGGAGACCACGCCCTTGTTGCCGTGGCGCCCGGCCATCTTGTCGCCGGGCTGCAGGCGGCGCTTGACGGCCAGATACACCTTGACCATCTTGAGCACGCCCGCCGGCAGCTCGTCGCCTTGCGTCAACTTCTTGCGCTTTTCCTCGAAGGCCAGGTCGAAGCTGTGGCGCGTCTGCTCCATGGCGTTCTTCATGGATTCGAGTTGCGCCGCCACGGCCTCGTCCGCCGGGCGAATGTCGAACCAGTGGTGCTTTTCAACGCCGGCCAGGTATTCCTTGTCCAGGGTTGCGCCCTTGGCCAGCTTCTGCGGGCCGCCATTGGCTTTCTTGCCCAGCAGCAGCTTTTCGATACGGTCGAACTGGTCGGCCTCGACGATGCGCAGCTGGTCGTTCAGGTCCAGGCGGAAGCGCTTCAATTCATCGTCGATGATCTGCTGCGCACGCTTGTCGCGCTGAATGCCTTCGCGGGTGAAAACCTGCACGTCGATCACGGTGCCTTGCGAGCCCTGGTCCACGCGCAGCGAGGTGTCCTTCACGTCGGACGCCTTCTCGCCGAAGATGGCACGCAGCAGCTTTTCTTCCGGCGTGAGCGTGGTCTCGCCCTTGGGCGTGACCTTGCCGACCAGCGTATCGCCGGGCTGCACTTCAGCGCCGACGTAGATGATGCCGGACTCGTCCAAGCGGTTGAGCTGGGTTTCGCTCAGGTTCGGGATGTCGCGCGTGATTTCTTCGGCGCCCAGCTTGGTGTCGCGCGCCATGACCACGAGTTCTTCGATGTGGATCGAGGTGTAGCGGTCTTCGGCCACCACGCGCTCGCTGATCAAAATCGAATCCTCGAAGTTGTAGCCGTTCCAGGGCATGAAGGCGATCAGCATGTTCTGGCCGATGGCGATCTCGCCCAGGTCGGTCGAAGCGCCGTCGGCCACCACGTCACCCTTGGCCAGCACGTCACCGCGCTTGACGATGGGGCGCTGGTGGATGTTGGTGTTCTGGTTGGAACGCTGGTACTTGATGAGGTTGTAGATGTCCACACCGACTTCACCGGCCACGGCCTCGGAGTCGTTGACGCGGATCACGATACGGGTGGCATCGACGTAGTCCACCACACCGCCCCGGCGCGCCGTGACCACGGTGCCCGAATCGACGGCTGCCACGCGCTCGATGCCGGTGCCGACCATGGGCTTTTCCGGACGCAGCACGGGCACGGCCTGGCGCGACATGTTGGCGCCCATCAGTGCGCGGTTGGCGTCGTCGTGCTCCAGGAAGGGCACGAGGGACGCGGCCACCGAGACGATCTGCGCCGGCGACACGTCCATGTACTGCACGCGCTCGGCGGACACCAGGGTGGAGTCGCCCTTTTCGCGTGCGCTCACCAGGTCGCCAATCAGCTTGCCGTCCTTGTCCAGGGTGGCGTTGGCCTGGGCGATGATGTACTTGCCCTCTTCGATGGCCGAGAGGTAGTCGATCTCCATCGTCACCTTGCCATCGACCACGCGGCGGTACGGGGTTTCGATGAAACCGTACTCGTTCAGGCGGGCGTACAGGGCCAGCGAGTTGATCAGGCCGATGTTCGGACCTTCGGGCGTTTCAATCGGGCAGACGCGGCCATAGTGGGTCACGTGCACGTCGCGCACCTCGAAGCCAGCGCGCTCGCGCGTCAGGCCGCCCGGCCCTAAGGCCGAGACGCGGCGCTTGTGCGTGATTTCGGCCAGCGGGTTGGTCTGGTCCATGAACTGCGACAGCTGCGAGGCGCCGAAGAACTCCTTCAGGGCCGCGGAAATCGGCTTGGAGTTGATCAGGTCGTGCGGCATCAGCGGCTCTTGCTCGGCCTGGCCCAGGCGTTCCTTCACGGCTTTTTCGATACGTGCCAGGCCGGTGCGGTACTGGTTTTCGGCCAGTTCGCCCACGCAGCGCACGCGGCGGTTGCCCAGGTGGTCGATGTCATCGACCTCGCCCTTGCCGTTGCGCAGATCGACCAGGATTTTGACCACGGCGAGGATGTCGTCGTTGGACAGCACCATCGGGCCCGTCGATTCTTCGCGGCCAATCTTGGCGTTGAATTTCATGCGACCGACGCGCGACAGATCGTAGGTGTCGGCGTTGTAGAACAGGCGCTGGAACAGGGCCTGCACCGCGTCTTCCGTCGGCGGCTCGCCGGGGCGCATCATGCGGTAGATGGCGACGCGGGCGGCGTTTTCGTCAGCGGTTTCGTCGATGCGCAGGGTTTGCGAGATGTACGCGCCCTGGTCGAGTTCGTTGGTGTACAGGCACTGGATTTCCTGCACGCCGCTGCTGCGCAGTTTCTTGAGCAGCACGTCGGTCAGCTCTTCGTTGGCCTTGGCAACGATCTCGCCGGTGTCGGCGTCGATGATGTTGCGCGCCAGCACGCGCCCGAGCAGGAAGTCTTCGGGCACGCTCACATGCGTGGTGCCCGATTGCTCCAGCTCGCGCGTGTGGCGGGCGGTGATGCGTTTGTCCTTGGCGACGACGACCTTGCCCGACTTGTCGGTGATGTCAAAACGTGCCACCTCGCCCTTGAAGCGGTCGGCAACGAATTCCAGCTGCGCGCCCGAATCCATCAGGCGGAAGTTGTCGTTGACGAAGAAGTGCGCCAGGATCTGCTCGTTGTTCAGGCCAATGGCCTTGAGCAAAATGGTGACCGGCATCTTGCGGCGACGGTCCACGCGGAAGTACAGGATGTCCTTGGGGTCGAACTCGAAATCGAGCCAGGAACCACGGTAGGGAATGATGCGTGCCGAGAACAGGAGCTTGCCCGAGCTGTGCGTCTTGCCCTTGTCGTGCTCGAAGAACACGCCCGGCGAGCGGTGCAGCTGCGAGACGATGACGCGCTCGGTGCCGTTGATGATGAACGAGCCCTTGTCGGTCATGAGCGGCACTTCGCCCATGTACACCTCTTGCTCCTTGACTTCCTTGACCACCTTGTTCTGCGACGTGGAAGATTCGCGGTCGTAGATGATGAGCTGCACGCGCGCGCGCACGGCGGAGGCAAAAGTCAGGCCCCGGGTCTGGCATTCGCGCACGTCGAACGCTGGCTTGGCCAGGTTGTATTCGACGAACTTCATTTCAACGAAGCCGTTGTGCGAGACGATGGGGAAGGCCGACGTAAAGGCGGCTTGCAAACCGTCAGTACTGCGCTTCTTGGGCGGAGTGTGTGCCTGAAGGAAGGCGGTATAGGCATCGCGCTGCATTTGCAGCAGGTAAGGAACTTCGAGCACGCTGTCACGGCTACCGAAGCTCTTGCGGATGCGTTTGCGTTCGGTATAGCTGTACGTGGATGTTTGGGCCATGAGATCTCCGGGCAAAGACATGACGATGAGGTCTTCGACGACTGCCCCGCAGCATTGGCATGTACTGCAGGCTTGGCGGTTGGCCACTACCAACCATGGCGGACGGCGATGCATTGCACATCGCCCGAACCAAGGCATCTTCCGCTGTCGGACGGTTCAGAAGACACTAGCAAGCAGCCGGCATGAATGCAGCCGCTTGCTGGTGCGCTCTGGAAACTATTCCCATAAGCACCAAAGGCTGGAGGCCTTTTTGACAAGGCCCCCAGCCCGCAAAGGCAAACCCGATTACTTGAGTTCGGCCTTGGCGCCGGCTTCCACCAGCTTCTTGACGGCGGCTTCAGCGTCAGCCTTGGCAACGCCTTCCTTGACGTTCTTCGGAGCGCCGTCCACCAGGTCCTTGGCTTCCTTCAGACCCAGGCCGGTGATTTCGCGCACGGCCTTGATGACGGAGACCTTGTTGGCGCCGGCTTCGGTCAGCACGACGTTGAATTCGGTCTTCTCTTCAGCAGCAGCAGCGCCGCCAGCAGCGCCGCCAGCAGCGGGAGCAGCCATAGCAGCGGCGGACACGCCAAACTTCTCTTCAATGGCCTTGACCAGGTCATTGAGTTCCAGAACCGTCATGCTGTCCAGAGCGGTCAAGAATGCGTCTTTATCGAATGCCATTTTTATTTCCTAAACAATTGGTTGGGGGTTGCGATGGGTGCATCGCTTTAAGCGGCAACCGCTTCGCCTTCGCCTTTTTTGGCCGCCAGAGCGCCCAGTACCACGGCGGTACGGGACATTGGCGACATCAGCAAGCCACACAGCTGGGCCAACAGCACTTCCTTGGAAGGGATGCTTGCCAGTTGCTTCACGCCGTTCACGTCCAGGGCCTTGCCACCGAATGCGCCACCGCGAATGACCAGCTTGTCGTTGGTCTTCGCGAAATCGGCCACCACCTTGGCGGCAGCCACAGCGTCTTCGGAGAAGCCATAGACCAGCGGGCCGGTCATCTGGTCTGCCACCACGTCAAACGGGCTGCCTGCCACAGCACGGCGGGCCAGGGTGTTCTTCAGAACACTCAGGCTCACACCCTGGCTGCGAGCGGCAACGCGCAGTTTGGTCATGTCGGCGACCGTGATGCCACGGTATTCCGCGATCACGAGCGTTTGAGCTTTAGCGGCGAGGCTGGTCACTTCATTGATGACCGCTTCTTTCTCACTGCGATTCAGACTCAAGGTCTACTCCTTCATATGCGCACTTTGGACAAATCCGCCGTGCGCGCTCTTGGGTTGCAGCGACCAACTGTTGTCAGGAAGATTCCATCTGCAGCGGGATCGCCATCTGCGTTGGCCCATTCGGGTTTAAGTGCAGCCCATCTGCACACCAACGGTCTTGGATGGCCCGGCATTGCGTACAACACCGGCCCACCACTGAAACACCCTTGCGGGCATTTCAAGATTTATCGCAATCAGGCTGCGATGGATTGGGTTTCGACGCGCACGCCGACACCCATGGTCGAGGACACCGCCACCTTGCGCAGGTACAGGCCCTTGCTGGTTGCAGGCTTGGCCTTGTTCAGGGCGTCGATCAGGGCAGCCAGGTTGGCTTGCAGCTTGTCGTTGTCGAACGAGCGGCGGCCAATGGTGCCGTGGATGATGCCGGCCTTGTCCACGCGGAACTGCACCTGGCCAGCCTTGGCGTTCTTCACTGCGGTAGCCACGTCAGGCGTCACGGTGCCAACCTTGGGGTTGGGCATCAGGCCGCGCGGGCCCAGGATTTGGCCCAGGGTACCCACAACGCGCATGGCATCCGGTGCAGCGATGACGACGTCAAACGGCATGTCGCCCGCCTTGACCATGGCAGCCAGGTCGTCCATGCCGACGATGTCGGCGCCGGCGGCCTTGGCTTCTTCAGCCTTGGCACCTTGGGCGAACACGGCCACGCGGGTGGTCTTGCCCGTGCCGTGCGGCAGCACGACGGCGCCACGCACCACTTGGTCAGACTTCTTGGCATCCACGCCCAGCTGCACGGCCACGTCGATGGACTCATCGAACTTGGCGGTAGCGGCTTCCTTCACCAGGGCCACGGCCTCAGCAAAGGGGTACAGACGGGTGGCGTCCACCTTGCCCTGCAGGGCTTTTTGCTTCTTGGTCAGCTTTGCCATTTCAGAGGCCCTCCACCGTCACGCCCATGGAACGGGCAGAACCGGCCAGCGTGCGCACAGCGGCGTCCACGTCAGCGGCGTTCATGTCCTTGAGCTTGGTCTTGGCGATCTCTTCGAGCTGTGCGCGCGTGATCTTGCCGACCTTGGCCTTCAGGGGGTTGGAGGAGCCTTTGTCCAGCTTGATGGCCTTCTTGATCAGCACGGTGGCCGGCGGCGTCTTGATAATGAACGTAAAGCTCTTGTCAGCAAACGCCGTGATCACCACGGGCAAGGGCAGACCGGGCTCGACACCTTGGGTCTGGGCGTTGAACGCCTTGCAGAATTCCATGATGTTGAGACCGCGCTGGCCGAGGGCCGGGCCGATCGGGGGGCTGGGGTTGGCTTTACCAGCTGGCACTTGCAGCTTGATGAAGCCGACGATTTTCTTCGCCATGAATAGCTCCTTGCGGGTACATGCGCCCGACTGCAACACGCAAGCGGGCTCCCCGGGGTTATCGACTCAATTTTTGTATCTGCGCCGAGTCGGAAAGCGCAGAATTTTTGCAACCCGGAGGCTGCTCAGGTTTTTTCAACCTGGGAGAACTCCAGCTCCACCGGGGTCGAGCGGCCAAAAATCATGACCGAGACGCGCAGGCGGCTCTTCTCGTAGTTGACTTCCTCGACCGAGCCATTGAAGTCGGTGAACGGACCTTCCTTGACGCGCACCATCTCGCCGGCCATGAATTCAATCTTGTGACGGGGCTTCTCAGTACCCTCTTGCATCTGGCTGACGATTTTCTGGACTTCTGCTTCAGAAATCGGCGCCGGACGGTTTTTCGCCCCACCCACAAAGCCGGTCACCTTGCTGGTGTGCTTCACCAAGTGCCAGGTATCGTCTTCCATCACCATTTCAACGAAGACATAACCCGGGAACAAACGGCGCTCGGTGGTCTTGCGCTGGCCGTTCTTCATTTCGACCACTTCCTCGGTCGGCACCAGGATGCGGCCAAACTTGGCATTCATGCCCGCGCGATTGATGCGCTCAGTGATGTTGCGCTCAACCGCCTTCTCCATACCCGAATAGGCATGGACGATGTACCAGCGCAAATCGGGGTTGACCGCTGCAGCCGCAACCTCTGGCACTTCGCTCATCTCGACGGAACCGCTCATCACTTCCTCCAGCCCAAAATCAGGTCGTACAAGACCCATTCCAAGGTCTTGTCGGTGAACCAAAGAAACAGCGCCATCAGCACCACGAACGCAAAGACATACAGCGTCATCTGCGTTGTCTCCTTGCGCGTAGGCCAAACGACCTTCTTGACTTCCTTGACGGAATCACGCGCAAAACCAACAAACTGGCGCCCCCACTCGGAGGTCAAAAACACCCCCACCGCCGCCGCCAAGCCAAGCACCAAGGCCAGCCACTGAACAATGGCCCCTTGTTTGCCAAGCAGGTAAAAACCAGCAATAGAAGCCACCACCAGCGCGGCGACAGCGGCCAACTTAGCCTTGTCGGCGCCGGTACTGACGGTATCAATCTGAGTAGTGGCCATAACGGAAGATTTTTTGCACCACCCAAGGCAATGCACAAGACACTGAAGCCCGCCAGAATCTGCTGGCGGGCTCGATGATTGCCACTTTAAGTGGCAGGGGCAGTAGGAATCGAACCTACAACCTTCGGTTTTGGAGACCGACGCTCTGCCAATTGAGCTATACCCCTACGTTGCAATTACGCAATGATCTTGGCAACCACGCCGGCGCCGACGGTACGGCCACCTTCGCGGATAGCGAAGCGCAGACCTTCTTCCATGGCGATGGGGTTGATCAGCTTGACGGTGATCGACACGTTGTCGCCAGGCATGACCATTTCCTTGTCGGCCGGCAGCTCGATGGAGCCGGTGACGTCGGTCGTGCGGAAGTAGAACTGCGGACGGTAGTTGTTGAAGAACGGGGTGTGGCGGCCGCCTTCGTCCTTGGAGAGCACGTACACCTCAGCCGTGAAGTGGGTGTGCGGCTTGATGGAGCCGGGCTTGCACAGCACTTGGCCGCGCTCGACGTCTTCGCGCTTGGTGCCGCGCAGCAGCAGACCGACGTTGTCGCCAGCCTGGCCCTGGTCGAGCAGCTTGCGGAACATTTCCACGCCCGTGCAGGTGGTCTTTTGCGTGTCGCGGATGCCGACGATTTCGATTTCCTCGCCGACCTTGATGATGCCGCGCTCGACGCGGCCGGTCACCACGGTGCCACGGCCAGAGATGGAGAACACGTCTTCCACGGGCATCAGGAAGGCACCGTCCACAGCGCGCTCAGGCGTGGGGATGTAGGTGTCCAGGGCTTCGGCCAGCTTCATGATGGCCTCTTCGCCGAGCTTGCCGGTGTCGCCTTCCAGGGCCAGCTTGGCCGAGCCACGGATGATGGGGGTGTCGTCGCCGGGGAAGCTGTACTTCGACAGCAGTTCGCGCACTTCCATTTCGACGAGTTCGAGCAGCTCTTCGTCGTCCACCATGTCGCACTTGTTCAGGAACACGATGATGTAGGGCACGCCCACCTGGCGGGCCAGCAGGATGTGCTCACGGGTCTGGGGCATCGGGCCGTCAGCGGCCGAGCACACCAGGATGGCGCCGTCCATCTGGGCAGCGCCGGTGATCATGTTCTTCACGTAGTCGGCGTGGCCGGGGCAGTCCACGTGGGCGTAGTGGCGGCCAGCGGTTTCGTACTCGACGTGCGAGGTGTTGATGGTGATGCCACGGGCCTTTTCTTCGGGCGCGTTGTCGATCTGCGAGTAGTCCTTGGCTTCGCCGCCGAACTTCTTGGACAGCACGGTGGCGATCGCTGCGGTCAGCGTGGTCTTGCCATGGTCCACGTGGCCGATGGTGCCAACGTTGACGTGCGGCTTAGTCCGCTCAAATTTCTCTTTTGCCATTTTTCGACTCCGAAAAAAAACAACCAGCCAAACAACAAGACATGGCGCACCCCGTAATTGGAGTGCGCCTGAATATGGTGCCCTTGGCGGGAATCGGACCCGCGACCTCTCCCTTACCAAGGGAGTGCTCTACCACTGAGCCACAAGGGCGATCTTGCTCACAACACTGGAGCGGGAGACGGGAATCGAACCCGCGTCATCAGCTTGGAAGGCTGGGGTTCTACCATTGAACTACTCCCGCACAAGCGGCGCTCACACAATTTCTCTAAACCATCTTGGTGGAGGGAGCTGGATTCGAACCAGCGTAGGCGTAAGCCAACAGATTTACAGTCTGCCCCCTTTAGCCACTCGGGCATCCCTCCGGAGAAACCGCGATTGTAGCATCAAATTCTCGCCTTCAGCAAAAGGCAGCAACTTATTTGCATAACCGTGGCGCGGCTGGCGGGGATCGAACCCACGACCCTTGGCTTCGGAGGCCAATACTCTATCCACTGAGCTACAGCCGCAAACCCCGCTAGCGGGGCGCAAGCGGCGGATTATGGCACGCCTGCGTCAGATCAAAACCCAAGCCACGCAGGTAAGCATCCATCGACGCCTGCCCCACTGCCAGCAAATCAAAGCCGCCCGCCCCCAGCATCCAACCCTGCAGCAAGCCATCGAACAGCGCCCACAACCCCAGCGCCGCCACCTCTGGCGACATTACCAACAGCAAACCCTGCTGCTGCGCCGCCGCCACCAAATCCTCTTGCAGCTTGCCACGGAAGCCGGCACAGGCATGAACGTGTCGGTCACGCACCGCCACGAGCTCTTGCACATACTCCACCTTGTACATGGCGATTTCAAAGACCCGGCGCGCACGCTCGTCACACACCACCGCGCGCAACACGGCCAAAATGGCCTCGCGCAAACGCTGCAACGGCACTACGGACGCCCCCTGCCCCGGCGCACCATAGCTGCACTCCAGCGGCAACGTGACCCGATCCATCATGACACCGAACAAGTCCACCTTGTCCTTGAAATGCCAATACACCGCACCGCGCGTTGCCCCCGCCGCCTGTGCAATATCAGCCAGCGAAGCCCGGGACACACCCTTGTCATAAAACACCCGCTCTGCCGCATCGAGCAGGCTACTGCGGGTTGCCTCCGCATCTTCCTTGGTACGGCGCACCATATTTACAAGCTCCTGTCATACTCGGGATAGATCCTGCCCCAGCATCGTCTGCCGCCATTATACATTCACGAATGTATGTATAATTCGTACCAACTCAGCACCTCTTTTCCGTGGCGGGTGGCATTTTTGGCTGCCGGCCCTGTGTCTGTTGTCTTTCCTCGAAGGAACCCCCATGCAGCACCTGCAAGTCACGACTGGTATGGCCTCTCCCCCCTCGTCACGCACTCCTTACCACCCACTCGCCTGGGCTTTAGTGGCGGCACTGTCACTCACGGCCTGCGGCAGCGGCAAGGATGCAGCCCCCGCAGGCGGCGACGCCAAGCGCCCGCCGGTACAAGTCGGCGTCATCAAAGCTACGCCTGGCGACATTGGCCTGGTAACCGAGCTGCCGGGACGTATCGAAGCCGTGCGCAGTGCCCAGATTCGTGCCCGTGCCGCAGGCATTTTGCAAGCACGCCAATTCCGCGAAGGCAGCGACGTCAAGGCCGGCCAGCTGCTGTTCACGATTGACGCTGCGCCCTACACCGCTGCGCTCGAAAGCGCCCGCGCCACCTTGGCCCGCGCGGAAGCCAATCTGGCACAAACCACGGCCCAGCTTGAACGCTACCGGCCACTGCTCACGGCCAACGCCATCAGCAAGCAGGAATTCATCAACACCGAAGCAGCGCAAAAAGCCGCACAGGCCGACGTGGCTGCCGGCAAGGCCGCCGTGCGCACGGCAGAAATCAACCTGGGTTACACCCGCGTCACCTCCCCCATCAATGGCCGCATCGGCCGTGCGCTGGTGACCGAAGGCGCCCTGGTGGGTCAGGGCGAGGCCACCCAGCTGGCCCTGGTGCAGCAAATCAATCCGGTGTACGTGAACTTCACCCAGTCCGCTGCCGAGCTGCTGCAGCTGCGCCGCGCCCTGGAGGCCGGCCAACTGCAAAGCGCCAAAGGCGGCGGCGGTGCCAGCGTGCGCGTGATGCTGGCCGACGGCAGCGAATACCCGCTGCCCGGCAAGCTGCTGTTCACCGATTTGTCGGTCGATGCCAGCACCGGCCAGGTGACGCTGCGCGCCGAAGTCCCGAATCCGAAGGGCGACCTGCTGCCAGGGCTGTACGTGCGCGTGCGCCTCGAACAAGCCGAGATGAGCCAAGCCATTACCGTGCCCCAGCAAGCCGTCACGCGCACACAGCAAGGCGATACGGTGAACGTCGTCGGCGAGGATGGCAAGGTCAGCACCCGCTCGGTGAAGGTTGCCCTGGCACAGAACAACCGCTGGCTGGTACGCGAAGGCTTGCAAGCTGGCGAGCAGGTCATGGTCGATGGCTTCCAAAAGCTCATGATGCTGCCTCCAGGCACCCCCGTACAAGCCGTTCCCTGGCAGGCCCCCGGCGCCACCAAGCCGGCCGATCCAGCCACCGACAAGACCGCCGCTGCCGACGCAGCCAAGCCTTAAGGGGCCCACTCCATGGCCAAGTTTTTTATCGACCGCCCCATCTTTGCATGGGTGATTGCCCTGTTCATCATCGTGCTGGGCACGGTGTCCATCACCAAGCTGCCGATTGCGCAGTACCCGCCAGTAGCGCCACCCTCCATCGTCGTTAGCGCAGCCTACCCAGGAGCTTCGGCCCAAACGCTCGAAGACAGCGTGCTGGCCGTGATCGAGCGCGAAATGAACGGCTCGCCCGGCCTGATTTACATGGAATCCGTGGCCCAGGCCGACGGCACGGGCAGCATTACCCTGAGCTTTGAAACCGGCACCGACCCGGACATGGCGCAGGTGGACGTGCAAAACCGCCTCTCGCGCGCCACGCCGCGCCTGCCCGCCGCCGTGACACAGCAAGGCGTGCGCGTGGACAAGTCGCGCAGCAACTTCCTGCTGTTCACCATCCTGGCCTCCAAGAGTCCTGACGTGACCACGGCCACGCTCAGCGACTACGCCGCACGCAACGTCGTCCCCGAGCTGCAGCGCCTGCCCGGCATCGGCCAGGCACAGCTGTTTGGCGCTGAACGCGCCATGCGCATCTGGCTCGATCCCGCCAGGCTCACGGGCATGAACCTGACACCCGCCGACGTATCAGCGGCGATTCGGGCCCAAAACGCCCAAGTATCAAGCGGTGTGATTGGCGATCTGCCCAACATCACCGGTCAGAGCATCTCGGCCACCGTGGTGGTGACCGGCCAGCTCTCGTCGGTAGAGCAGTTTGGCAACATCACGCTGCGCGCCAACCAAGATGGCTCGACCGTGCGTCTCAAGGACGTGGCCCGCATCGAGCTCGGCAGCCAGGCCTACGCCACATCGGCTCGCCTCAACGGCCAGCCCGCCGTCGGCATCGGCGTGCAGCTCTCGCCCACCGGCAATGCCTTGCAGGCATCGAAAGACGTGCGCGCCAAGATGAAGCAGCTGTCGCAATACTTCCCCCAAGGGGTGGAGTGGAGCATTCCATACGACAGCTCGGACTTCGTCAGCATTTCCATCGAACAAGTGGTGCACACCCTGTTTGAAGCCGTGGTACTGGTGTTCCTGGTCATGTTCCTGTTCCTGCAGAACTGGCGCTACACCCTGATCCCGACCCTGGTCGTGCCCATTGCCCTGCTCGGCACCTTTGGTGTGCTGATGGCGCTGGGCTTTTCCATCAACGTGCTGACCATGTTCGGCATGGTGCTGGTGATCGGTATCGTCGTGGACGACGCCATCGTGGTGGTGGAAAACGTCGAGCGCATCATGAGCGAAGAGGGCCTGTCGCCACTCGAAGCAACGCGCAAGGCCATGCGCCAAATCTCGGGCGCCATCATCGGCGTGACGGTGGTGCTGGTGTCGGTATTCGTGCCGCTGGCATTTTTTGCCGGCTCCACCGGCAACATTTACCGCCAGTTCTCAGCCGTGATGGTGACCTCGATCAGCTTCTCCGCCTTCATGGCGCTGTCGCTCACGCCGGCGCTGTGCGGCACCCTGCTCAAACCGGTCGAAGCGGGCCACCACCACGAAAAAACCGGCTTTTTCGGCTGGTTCAACCGCAGCTTCAGCCGCACCGCCAAGCGCTACGAAAGCATGGTCGCGCGCATCCTGCAACGCGCTGCACGCTACCTGGTGATCTACGCCGCCATCGTCGCTGCTGCTGCCGTGGTCTATATGCGCCTGCCAACCTCGTTCCTGCCCAGCGAAGACCAGGGCTACATCATCGTCAACGTGCAGCTGCCCCCGGGCGCGACGCAAGAGCGCACACTCTCGGTCATGCAGCAGGTCGAGGGCTTCATGCTCCAGCAACCCGAGGTCAAGAGCATGGTCGGCGTGCTGGGCTTTAGCTTCTCCGGGCTGGGGCAGAACGCCGCACTGGCCTTCGTCACCCTCAAGGAGTGGAGTGAGCGCAAGGATCCCGCTGCCTCGGCCGACGCCCTCGCCGGGCGTGCCATGGGTGCACTGTCGGGTGTGCGCGATGCCTTTATTTTTGCCCTGAATCCGCCACCCATCCCAGAGCTTGGCAATGCCACCGGCTTTACCCTGCGTCTGCAAGACCGCAGCGGCGCTGGCCACGAGGCCCTGCTCAACGCCCGCAACCAGTTGCTGGGCATGGCCGCACAAAGCAAGGTGCTGACCCAGGTGCGCCCCGACGGCCTGGAAGACGCGCCGCAGCTGCAGCTCGACATCGACCGCGACAAAGCCAGTGCCCTGGGCGTGTCGTTCGATGCCATCAACTCCACACTGTCCACCGCCCTGGGTTCGAGCTACATCAACGACTTCCCCAACCAAGGCCGGCTGCAGCGCGTAGTCGTGCAAGCCGATGCCCCCGCGCGGATGCAAGAAGGCGATTTGCTGCAGCTGCACGCCCGCAATACCAAGGGCGAGCTGGTGCCGCTGTCGGCTTTTGCCAGCACGCGCTGGGTCAAAGGCCCGCAGCAAACCGTGCGCTACAACGGCTACCCGGCCATGCGCATTGCCGGCGCACCCGCCTCCGGACAAAGCACCGGTGCCGCCATGGCCGAAATGGAGCGCCTGGTCGCCCAGCTCCCCCCTGGCTTTGGCTTTGAGTGGTCGGGCCAGTCGCGCGAAGAAAAACTCGCCGGCTCGCAAGCCATGGTGCTGTACAGCTTTGCCGTGCTCGCCGTGTTCCTGTGCCTGGCAGCGCTGTATGAAAGCTGGTCAATTCCGCTGTCGGTGATTCTGGTCGTACCCCTGGGCGTGCTCGGCGTGCTGCTGGCAATCTTGCTGCGCGGCTACGCCAACGACGTCTACTTCCAGGTTGGCCTGATCACCGTGATCGGTCTGTCGGCAAAGAACGCCATCTTGATCGTGGAATTTGCCAAAGACCTGCAGGCACAGGGCAAGAGCCTGGTCGCCGCCGCCCTGGAGGCCGCACACCTGCGCTTTCGCCCCATCCTCATGACCTCCATGGCTTTCGGTCTGGGCGTCGTGCCGCTGGTGCTGGCCTCGGGTGCTGGCTCGGCCAGCCAGCGTGCCATCGGCACCGGGGTGCTGGGCGGGGTCATCACCGGCACGGTGCTGGCCGTGGTGTTCGTGCCCGTGTTTTTCGTCGTCGTGCGCACCCTGTTCAAGGGCAGTGCACGCCAGCAGGAATTGAACCGGCGCCATGCCGAAGACGCAGGGATCCAAGCCCATGACTAAGCATTTCGTTCTCACTGCCCTCGCTGCAGCCGCGCTCGGCGGCTGCTCCATGATCCCCACCTACGAGCGCCCCGCAGCCCCCGTGCCAGCGCAGTACGCCCAGGCCCCGCAAGCGGCCAGCGCGCCCGTCCCGGGCGATTGGCAGCAGTACTTCACCGACAGCCGGCTGCAGCAGCTCATCACCATCGCGCTGGAGAACAACCGCGACCTGCGCGTGGCCACCTTGGCCATTGAGCAGGCGCGGGCGCAGCACCAAATCCAGCGTGCGGCCCAGTTCCCCAGCGTGGGCCTGGGGGCGACCGCCGCACGCACCGTTGGCAGCAATGGGCAGTTGGGCAACACCTACAGCGTGGGCGCCATTGCCTCATCCTGGGAGCTTGATTTCTGGGGCCGCGTCGGCAGCCTCAAGGAACAAGCCCTGGCGCAGTACCTGGCCAGCACCGAAGGGCGCAATGCAGCCCAGGTCAGCCTGGTGGCCGCCGTCGCCAACGGCTGGTTGACGCTGCAGGCCGATGAGGAGCTGCTGGCGATTTCGCGCCGCACACTGGCCACGCGTGAAGACTCGCTCAAGCTGGCACAGCTGCGTCGCAATGTCGGCATGAGCTCAGACCTGGATTTGCACCAGGTGCAATCGTTGACCGAAGCCGCGCGCGCCACCCTGGCGCAGCAACAGCGCCAGCGCATCCTCGATGAAAACGCCCTGGCGCTGCTGCTGGGCCAGCCGCTACCCGCCGAGCTGCGCACGAGCCTGGAAGGCAGCCGCCTGGCCGCTGCCGCCCCCATGGCAGCGCTGCCCGCCGGCCTGCCCTCTGACCTGCTCACGCACCGCCCCGACATCCGCCAATCCGAGCAGCAGCTCATTGCCGCCAACGCCAGCATTGGCGCCGCCCGGGCCGCCTTTTTCCCCACCATTGCACTGACGGCACAGGCCGGCACAGCCAGCAACGAGCTCTCGGGTTTGTTCAAAAGCGGCACCTGGGCCTTTACGCCCAGCGTCTCGGCGCTGCTGCCGATCTTCAACGCCGGGCGCAACCAGGCCGCACTCGATGCCGCCCAGGCCGGGCGCGACATTGCCGTAGCGCAGTACGAAAAAACCATCCAGAGCGCCTTCCGCGAAGTGGCTGACGCCCTGGCCGGGCAAGACACCCTGCGCACGCAGCTGCAAGCGCAACAGGCACAAGCACAGGCGGAGCAAGAACGCCTGCGCCTGTCCACGCTGCGCTACGACACCGGCGTTGCCAGCTACCTCGATCTGCTCGATGCCCAGCGCTCGCTGTTTGCGCTGGAGCAAGCGGTGGTGCAGGTGCGCCTGGCACAGCTGCAAAACCAGGTGCAGCTGTACAAGGCCTTGGGCGGCGGCTGGAATCAGCCTGCACCTGCCAGCGAGCAGGCGCACGGCGGCTAAGGCAGGCGCGGCAGGTGCAGAAGGGCGTCGCTATAATCGAGGGCTTTTAAAAAAACAACCCCGATTGTCAGAGGATCACCATGACAGCCCCCCAGCAGCAGCCCAACCACCCCGGAAAATCCCCGCAGCAAGTGCTGGTCACGGGGTTTTTTGCCCTTTTGATCCCCCTCCTGGCCGTTGCCGCCTTGGCCAACAGCTTTTTTGGCGGCCCGGCCTACGAAAAGGACAACGCCACCTCGGCCAAAGCCAAGGCCGTGCGCCTGCAAAAAGTCGGCACAGTGGAGCTGCGCGACGCCAACCGGCCCCTGAGCACTGGCGAGCAGGTCTTCAAGGCCCAATGCTCGGCCTGCCACGCCACTGGCGCCGCCGGCTCGCCCAAGTTAGGCGACGCTGCCGCCTGGGGCCCGCGCATTGCCACCGGCTTTGAAGCGCTGGTGCATTCGGCCCTTAAAGGCAAGGGCGCCATGGCCCCCCAGGGCGGCGGCAACTTCAACGACACCGAAGTGGCACGCGGCGTGGCCTATATGGCCAACGCTGCCGGCGCCAAGTTTGCCGAGCCGGAACCGCCAGCCAAGTAAGCGCACGCGCATCGGCGCAGCCCTGCAGCCCAAAGCCGATCTGAGGATCGGCTTTTTTACGCCTGCACACCCGCCGCCGGGCTGCGCACAAAACCATAGCGCCGGGGCAAATCGGCACTGCACACCTCCGTCAGCGGCCAGCGGCCCGCATCGAGCGCCTGCGCAAGCAACGGCACATCCAGGCTGTGCACCAGGCCCAGTCCCAGATCGGTAGCCAAATAGCCCCACCCGGCTTCGTCGAGCAGGCATTCATGCGCCTGCGCGGGTACGCCCGTGTGGGCATGAACGGCGCCGGTGGCCGACAAGCGCCAAATCCAGGGTGTGGCTTCCAGCTCGACATACACCCGCTGCGGGCCATTTTGAAAAAACCAGCAGCCCTGGGCATCGGCCTCGTAATTGCGGCCAATGAAGGCGAGCAGCTTTTCATGCTCGACCAGGGTGCCGCGCACCTGCGCAAACGGCCCCTGGGCCTGCACCTGGGCGTCGCGCAGATACCAGCGACCCCGCGCATCGAGCCCCAACCAGCCATGGCAAGCGGGCACCTGTGGCCATTTGGCCAGGGCTTGTTTGACGATATCGTCCATCACAGTCGCTCCCAGATGCTATTGAACGCTATTAAATTGATAGCTGCTCTCGCTTGCTGCACAAGGGCTAGAGGCATTTTTACCCCTAAAAACAAAAGCCCGGTAAAAACCGGGCTTTCGGGGATGGGCGCAGGGCCTGGGCTCAGCGCTTTTCGCGGAACTTGCGCAGGGCGGCAATCTGTGCCGCCATGATGGCCAGCTCCGACTGGGCGCGCGCCAGGTCGAGTTCGCTCTTGGCGTTTTTCAGGGCCTCTTCGGCAGCGGCCTTGGCTTCCTGGGCCTTCTGGTCGTCCAGATCCTTGCCACGGATGGCGGTATCGGACAGCACCGTCACGCTGTCAGGTTGCACTTCGAGGATGCCCCCGGCGACAAAGACGAATTCTTCGCTGCCATCGGCCATCTCGATGCGCACCGAGCCGGGCTTGATGCGGGTGATCAGGGGCGTGTGCTTGGGCAAAATGCCCAGCTCGCCAGCCTCGCCCGGCAGGGCGACAAAGCGCGCCTGGCCGGAGAAGATGGACTCTTCGGCGCTGACCACATCGACGTGGATGGTATTCATGCGGACTCCAAGTGGAAGGTTGAGCGTGAGGACTTGAGCGCCGGCGCGCGGCGCTCAAGCGGGCATCACGCCATCTTCTTGGCCTTTTCGAAGGCTTCGTCGATGGTGCCAACCATGTAGAACGCCTGCTCGGGCAGGTGGTCGCACTCGCCGGCGCAAATCATCTTGAAACCACGGATGGTTTCCGACAGCGGCACGTACTTGCCGGGCGAGCCGGTGAACACTTCCGCAACGTGGAAGGGCTGCGACAGGAAACGCTGAATCTTACGGGCGCGGGCCACGGTGAGCTTGTCTTCCGGCGCCAGTTCGTCCATACCCAGAATGGCGATGATGTCGCGCAGTTCCTTGTAGCGCTGCAGCGTGCCCTGCACGTCACGGGCCACCTTGTAGTGCTCCTCACCCACCACCTGCGGGTCGAGCTGGCGGCTGGTGGAGTCGAGCGGATCGACAGCCGGGTAGATACCCAGGGCGGCGATGTCACGCGAGAGCACCACGGTGGAGTCCAAGTGGGCGAAGGTGGTGGCAGGCGACGGGTCGGTCAAGTCATCGGCAGGCACGTACACGGCCTGGATCGAGGTGATCGAGCCGACCTTGGTGGACGTAATACGCTCTTGCAGACGGCCCATTTCTTCGGCCAGCGTCGGCTGGTAGCCCACGGCGGAAGGCATACGGCCCAGCAGTGCGGACACTTCGGTACCGGCCAGCGTGTAGCGGTAGATGTTGTCCACGAAGAACAGCACGTCACGGCCTTCGTCACGGAAGGACTCGGCGATGGTCAGGCCGGTCAGGGCCACGCGCAGACGGTTGCCCGGGGGCTCGTTCATCTGGCCGTAGACCATGGACACCTTGGACTCGCCCAGGTTCTCCAGGTTCACGACGCCGGAATCGGCCATTTCGTGGTAGAAGTCGTTGCCCTCGCGGGTACGCTCGCCCACGCCGGCGAACACGGACAGACCCGAGTGCGCCTTGGCGATGTTGTTGATGAGCTCCATCATGTTCACGGTCTTGCCCACACCGGCGCCGCCGAACAGACCCACCTTGCCGCCCTTGGCGAACGGGCAGACCAGGTCGATCACCTTGATGCCGGTTTCCAGCAGCTCTTGCGACGGCGACAGTTCGTCGTACGCAGGGGCTTTGCGGTGGATGGAGGCGGTCAGCTCCTGGCTGACGGGGCCGCGCTCGTCGATGGGGTTGCCCAGCACGTCCATGATGCGGCCAAGGGTTGCCTTGCCCACGGGCACGGTGATGGCGGCGGCGGTGTTGGTGACCATCAGGCCACGCTTCAAGCCGTCCGAGGAACCCAGGGCGATGGTACGCACGATGCCGTCGCCGAGCTGCTGCTGCACTTCCAGCGTCAGGGCCGAGCCTTCGAGCTTGAGGGCGTCGTAAACCTTGGGCATCTGGTCGCGCGGGAACTCAACGTCCACCACGGCGCCGATACATTGAACAATCTTGCCTTGTACTTGAGCCATTTTTTGCTCCAGAAATTTGTGAAACCGGTTAGACGGCTGCCGCACCCGCGACGATCTCCGAAAGTTCCTTCGTGATCGCGGCCTGGCGCGTCTTGTTGTAGACCAGCTTGAGCTCGTTGATGACGTTGCCCGCGTTGTCGGTAGCGGCCTTCATGGCCACCATGCGCGCCGATTGCTCCGAAGCCATGTTCTCGGCCACGGCCTGGTAAATCAGCGACTCGACGTAACGCACCAGCAGCTCGTCAATCACGGTCTGCGCGTCCGGCTCGTAGATGTAATCCCAGCTTGCGCCCGACTTCTCGGCCTGCATCTGCTCGGAGGACAGGGGCAGCAACTGCTCCACCACCGATTCCTGCTTCATGGTGTTGATGAACTTGGTGTACGCCAGGTACACCGCGTTGATCTTGCCTTCAGCGTATGCATCGAGCAGCACCTTGACGGGGCCGATGAGCTTTTCCAGGTGCGGCGTGTCACCCAAACCGACGGACTGGGCCACCACCTTGGCGCCCACGCGGTTCAGGAAGCCCAGACCCTTGTTGCCAATGGCAACGGCCTGCGCCTGCACACCCTGGTTCTGCAGCTCGCGCAACTTGTTGGTCACGGCGCGCAGCACGTTGGTGTTCATGCCACCGCACAGCCCCTTGTCGGTCGTCACCACGATGATGCCTGCGGCCTTGGCCTCATTCACCTTCATGAAGGGGTGCACGTACTCGGGGTTGGCCTCGCCGAGGTGAACCGCAATATTGCGGACCTTCTCGGCGAAGGGACGAGCAGCGCGCATACGGTCTTGCGCTTTGCGCATTTTGGACGCGGCCACCATTTCCATGGCCTTGGTGATCTTCTTGGTGTTCTCCACCGATTTGATCTTGCCGCGTATTTCCTTGCCTGCTGCCATGAGGGCTCCTCGTCCGGTTTACGCGAACGTCTTCTTGAAGGACGTGATGGCTTGCGTCAGTTCGGCCTCATCCTTGCCTTCCTTGTCGAAGGCACGGTTCTTCTCGATGCGTTCGAGCCAAGCAGCGTGGCTGGTCTTGAGGAACTGGTGCAGGCCGGATTCGAAGGACAGAACCTTCTTCACTTCCACGTCGTCCAGGTAGCCCTTGTTGACGGCGAACAGGGTCGCGGCCATCAGGCTGGTGGACAGCGGGCTGTACTGGGCTTGCTTGAGCAGTTCGGTCACGCGTGCGCCACGGTCAAGCTGCTTCTTGGTCGAAGCATCCAGATCGGAGGCGAACTGCGCGAAGGCGGCCAGTTCACGGTACTGCGCCAGGTCGGTACGGATACCGCCGGACAGGCCCTTGACCACCTTGGTCTGCGCAGCGCCACCGACGCGGGACACCGAGATACCGGCGTTGATGGCGGGGCGAACGCCGGCGTTGAACAGGCTGGTTTCCAGGAAGATCTGGCCGTCGGTGATCGAGATCACGTTCGTCGGCACGAAGGCGGACACGTCGCCGGCCTGGGTTTCGATCACGGGCAGCGCCGTGAGCGAACCGGTCTTGCCCTTGACTTCACCCTTGGTGAAGGCTTCGACGTAGTCGGCGTTCACGCGGGCAGCACGTTCGAGCAGGCGGCTGTGGAGATAGAACACGTCGCCAGGATAGGCTTCACGGCCCGGCGGGCGGCGCAGCAGCAGCGACACCTGGCGGTAGGCCACGGCCTGCTTGGACAGGTCGTCGTACACGATCAGGGCATCTTCACCACGATCGCGGAAGTATTCACCCATGGTGCAGCCGGAGTAGGCCGAGACGTACTGCATGGCAGCCGATTCCGAAGCCGAAGCGGCGACGACGATGGTGTAGTCCATGGCGCCGGCCTGCTCCAGGGAGCGCACCACGTTCTTGATCGACGACGCCTTCTGGCCGATGGCGACGTAGATACACGTCACGCCCTGGCCCTTCTGGTTGATGATGGCGTCGATGGCCACGGCGGTCTTGCCAGTCTGGCGGTCGCCAATGATCAGCTCGCGCTGGCCACGGCCAATCGGCACCATGGAGTCGATGGACTTCAGGCCGGTTTGCAGCGGCTGGTCCACGGACTGGCGCGCGATCACGCCGGGAGCGACCTTCTCGATCACGTCCGTCATCTTGGCGTTGATCGGGCCCTTGCCGTCGATCGGCTGACCCAGGGCGTTGACCACGCGGCCAATCAGCTCGGGGCCGACGGGCACTTCCAGAATGCGGCCCGTGCACTTGACGGTGTCGCCTTCGGAGATGTGCTCGTACTCGCCCAAAATCACGGCGCCGACGGAGTCGCGCTCGAGGTTCAGCGCCAGGCCGAAGCTGGGCTGACCATCGCTGCCCACGGGGAATTCGAGCATTTCGCCCTGCATCACGTCCGACAAGCCATGGACGCGCACGATACCGTCGGTCACGGACACCACGGTGCCCTGGTTGCGAACGTCGCTGCTGGCTGCCAGCCCTTCGATGCGGCTCTTGATCAGTTCAGAAATTTCTGCGGGATTGAGTTGCATGACTCTTTCCTTCTTTCTTTAATAAGCCCAGACCTCACTGCCGCTTCAGGCGGTGAGGGCCGCTTTCATTTGTTCCAGACGGGCCTTGACGGAGGTGTCGAGCACCTCGTCGCCCACCACCACGCGAATGCCGCCGATCAAGGACTCGTCGGTTTGCACGACGAGGCTGAGCTTGCAGCCAAAGCGTTTCTCCAGCGTGGCACTCAGTTCGGCCAGGGCCGCAGCATCGAGCGCGAAGGCGCTGTAGACCACGGCATCGGAGCGGCCGTTGCCTTGGTTGACCAGGGCGCGGAATTGGGCTGCGATTTCAGGCAGCACCTGCAACCGGCCGTTGTCAAGCACGGTACGCAGGAAGTTGTGAGCCATCTCCGGCAGGGCCGTGCGGGCCACCCCGGTGATGACGCCCAGCACCTGCTCAGGCGTCGTCTTGGGGTTGTCTGCCAATTGGCGCAATTGGGGGTTGGCGGCAATCGCCGCCAGCTCGTCCACCCAGGCACAAGCACTGTCGAGGTCGGCACCGGCAGCGCCGGCGCAGGCCTTGTACAGGGCTTCGGCGTAAGGACGGGCAATGGTGGCGAGTTCAGCCATGGTTGCTTTCCTTACAGCTCGGTCTTGAGGCGATTGAGCAGATCGGCGTGGACGCCAGCGTTGACTTCCTTGCGGAGAATCTGCTCGGCACCCTTGACGGCCAGCACAGCCACCTGCTCGCGCAGGGCTTCGCGGGCAGCAACGGCTTGCTGCTCGGCTTCGGCACGGGCGGCAGCAACGATTTTGTTGCCTTCTTCCGTGGCGCGGGCCTTGGCCTCTTCGATGATGGCTTGGGCGCGACGCTCGGCGTCGGCCAGGCGCGTGGCGGTTTCGTTGCTGGCCGCAGCCAATTCCTTCTTCACGCGCTGGTCGGCAGCGGCAAGTTCGGTTTTGGCTTTGTCAGCAGCAGCGAGACCGTCAGCGATTTTTTGTGCCCGCTCATCCAGCGCTTTGGCGATCGGGGGCCACACGAAGGTCATCGTGAACCACACCAGAATCAGAAAAACGATGGCTTGAACGAACAGGGTCGCATTGATACTCACGGCAACACCTTTCTATTCGGGGGCGTTAACGCGGTGGCTCAGTGCAGGACGAAGGGGTTGGCGAAGGCGAACAGCAGGGCAATGGCCACGCCGATCAGGAAGGCCGCGTCGATCAGACCAGCCAGAATGAACATCTTGGTTTGCAGCTCGTTGATCAGCTCAGGCTGGCGGGCCGACGATTCCAGGAACTTGCCGCCCATCAGCGCAATACCGATCGAAGCGCCGATAGCGCCCAGACCAACGATCAGACCGCAAGCCAGAGCGACGAGGCCGAGAATGTTTTCCATGATGACTCCTAGAGATAAAAAGAAAGGTTGAAAAAGAAAGGGAGGGTTTTAGTGAGCTTCATGCGCCTGGCCGAGATAGATCAGCGCCAGCATCATGAAAATGAAGGCTTGCAGGGTGATCACCAGGATGTGGAAGATCGCCCAGATCGAGCCCGCAATGATGTGCCCCACGGGGAGCAACACACCAGAGAGCGACATAGCCGCCGCGCCGCCCATCAGGGCGATCAGCATGAACACCAACTCACCAGCGTACATGTTGCCGAACAGTCGCATCCCGTGCGACACCGTCTTGGCAACGTATTCAATGATCTGCATGAGCAGATTGACCACGCCCAGGATCAGGGCGAAGACAGGATTCTTGCTGGTACCAAAGGGCGCGGTCACCAGTTCGTGCGCCCAGCCACCGACACCCTTGATTTTCAGGCTGTAGTAGATGCACAGCACCAGCACGGCAAACGACAGACCGAGCGTGGTGGACAGATCTGCCGTGGGCACGACGCGCAGGTAGGCGTGCGAATCACCCAGACCGCCCTGCCAGAGCGCGGGCAGCAGATCGACCGGCAGCATGTCCATGGCGTTCATGAGGAAAATCCAGACGAACACGGTCAGCGCCAGCGGGGCGATGAACTTGCGGCTTTCGGCGTTATGGATGTTGGCCTTGGCCTGGTTGTCCACCATTTCGACCAGGATTTCCACGGCTGCCTGGAAGCGACCCGGCACGCCCGAGGTGGCGTTACGCGCCGCGCGCCAGAAGACGAAGATCGCCAAGAAACCCAGGATCAGGCCAACGACGATGGAGTCGTAGTTGATGACCGAGAAATCCACAATGGACTTCTGCTTGATGTTCTGCAGGTGCTGCAAATGGTGAACGATGTATTCACTGGCAGTCGGGGCGTGCGCTTCTGCGGCCATCGGTCTACTCTTCTCTTAAAGTCAATCGGTTTTTCGGACACCGGGCCACAGCTTGAGCGCGACCCAGTAGGTTTTCATCGTTACCACCATGCCGGCCAACAAGGCCAGCCAGTTCAAATCTTTCACCAGGCGCGGTGCCGCCGCCAGCATGGCAACGGTCAGCACGAGCTTGGCCAGCTCCCAAACAAAGATCCTCACCATCGCCGCGCCGGCATCGGCGCTGTGGCGCGCTACCGCACGCGCAAACAAGGTGGCAGGCAGTACCACCGAGAGCGCGCCGTATCCCGCAGACCAGGCGACAGAGGGCTTACCGGAGAGCAGCCAGGCCAGCACGACCACAACCGCCCCCACCAGCACCTGACCGATGACCACGCGCCACACCGACAAGGGTGGATGGCGGCGGCGCCACGCCTGCGCCTCTTGGGCTGTCAGGGGCTTGAAGTCAGGCTCTTCGTCCTCAGATTCGGTCTCGTAGGCTTGGTTTTTCATTCTGGTTGGCACCCACGCTCAGCGACCGAATCGACAAAATCGCGTGATTATAAGTACAAACCCGAGACGATCGGAAAGGTATTGCTGCGCCCGCAAAAATACCTGCACCCCACGCGCGCCAACGCCGCCATCCACCGCCCCGGCACGCCCCACCCCCACAGCCCCAACGGCAAGAGGCCATCGCCCGCCAGGGCACAATCCGCCATTGTTTGCCGCTATTGTTTTGAAAGCACGCCATGTCTGCCACGCCGCCCGCCAGCGCCGATCCACGCAAAGATTCGCTGATCGAATTTCCGTCGTTTTTTCCCATCAAAGTGATGGGACTGAAGGCCGATGGCCTGGTGCACGCCATCACCGAGATCGCCGCGCGCTTTGACCCGCAGTTCGACGCCCGCAGCATCGAGCTGCGCGAGAGCAGCGGCGGCAAGTACCTGGGGGTGACCATCACCGTCACCGCCACCAGCCGCGCCCAGCTCGACGATCTGTACCGCGCGCTCACGGCGCACCCGCTGGTCAAGGTGGTGCTGTAAATGGCGTCCGCGCCCGAGCTGCGCATTCTGGGCCGCACCGACTACGCGGCCACCGTGCAGGCCATGCAGCGCCTGACCGAGGAGCGTGACGCCAACACCCCCGATCAGCTATGGATTTGTGAGCACGCCGCGCTTTATACACAAGGGCAAGCGGGCAAAACCAGCCACATTTTGAACCCCGGCGACATCCCCGTCGTCGCCACCAACCGGGGCGGGCAGGTGACGTACCACGGCCCCGGCCAGGTCGTCGCCTACCCACTGCTCGACCTGCGCCGCGCCGGCTACTACGTCAAGGAATACGTGCACCGCATCGAGGAGGCGGTGATCCGCACCCTCGCCGCCTTTGGCGTCACCGGCCACCGCGTCGCAGGGGCTCCCGGCATCTACGTGCGCCTCGACGACCCGTTCAGCCACGCCCGCCTGGCGCAGCGCCCGCAGCAGCGCCAAGCGGGCAGCGGGGCGCCGGTGCCCGACTTTTCCGGCCTGGGCAAGATCGCCGCCCTGGGCATCAAGGTCAGCCGCCACTGCACCTACCATGGCGTGGCACTGAACGTGGCCATGGACCTGCAGCCCTTTGCCCGCATCAACCCTTGCGGCTACGCGGGTCTGGCAACGGTCGATCTTTCTACAATCGGCGTCCCCGCCACCTGGGACGAAGTAGCGCAGCGCCTGGGCCAACAGCTCGCCGCGCGCCTGGCCCCCTGACCACCACCTTGCCATGAGCTCCTCTGACGTCGTACACACCGCACAATCGAACGCCGACTACAACCCCGGCGCCAAACAAAAGGCCGAGGCCAAGGTGGCGCGCCTGCCCATCAAAATCCACCGCAGCAAGGACGAGATACTGCGCAAGCCCGAGTGGATCCGCGTCAAGGCCGGCAGCCCGAGCACGCAGTACTACGAGATCAAGAAAATCCTGCGCGAAAACCAGCTGCACACCGTGTGCGAGGAAGCCTCCTGCCCGAACATCGGCGAGTGCTTTGGCCGGGGCACGGCCACCTTCATGATCATGGGCGACAAGTGCACGCGCCGCTGCCCGTTCTGCGACGTCGGCCACGGCCGCCCCGACCCGCTCGATGCCAACGAGCCGCTGAACCTGGCGCGCACCATTGCACAAATGCGCCTGAAATACGCCGTCATCACCAGCGTCGATCGCGACGATCTGCGCGACGGCGGCGCGCAGCACTTTGCCGACTGCATCCGCCTGATCCGCGAGCATTCCCCCAGCACGCAAATCGAGGTGCTGGTGCCCGACTTCCGGGGCCGCGACGACAAGGCGCTGGCGATTTTGCAAACCGCCCTGCCCGACGTCATGAACCACAACCTGGAGACCGCACCGCGCCTGTACAAGGAAGCGCGCCCGGGGGCGGACTACCAGTTCTCGCTGAATCTGCTGAAAAAGTTCAAGGCGCAAAACCCCGGCGTGCCGACCAAGAGCGGCATCATGGTCGGCCTGGGCGAGACGGATGACGAAGTGCTGCAGGTGATGCGCGACATGCGCGCGCACGACATCGAGATGCTGACCATCGGCCAGTACCTCGCCCCCAGCAACAGCCACCTGCCGGTGCGCCGCTACGTGCACCCCGACACCTTCAAGATGTTCGAGCGCGAAGCCTACGCCATGGGCTTTTCGCACGCCGCCGTCGGCGCCATGGTGCGGTCGAGCTACCACGCCGACCAGCAGGCGCATTCGGCCGGGGTTTAAAGAAAAAAATGGCTGCAGCGCGCTACCAGAAAGCGCCAGCAGCTCTTATTTTTGTAGCGACTGCAGCCACCCCTGGAGCTCCTGCGCCAGCGCTTCGGTGGCGGCTGACAGCGCCTGGGCGCCGCCGGCAGCGTCGGCGCTCGGCGCGCTGTGCTGCAGCACAAACACCCGCTGGCCCAGCAGGTGCTCGCCCTCGGTTTGCGGCTGCACCAGGGTGGCGCGCAGGCGCAGCAGGGCGCTGCTGCGCTCGGGGCTGGCAAACAGCTGGCTGAATTCTTCCAGGCTCAGGCGCAGCACCGGCGGGCGGGCGTTGCCGCCGCTTTGCAGCGGACGGTCGAGCGCATCGAGCACGCTGTACGCCGCGCCCAGGCGCTCGCGCAGGCGCTGCTGCAGCAACACCGCCGGCGGCTGGCTCCAGCGCGCCTGCTGGTAGGCGCGCAGCTGCTGCGCATCGGCGTAACCCAGGCGGTAGAGCATGGCGCGGCTGCCCGTGGCCTCACCGGGCACGTCGATCTCGGCCAGCGCCAGCGCCGGCAGGGCCGACGCCGCCAGCGGCACGGCCTGCACCATGCCCGGCCCCAGGTCGTACGGCTGGGGCGCCTGCGGCGGCTGCGGCAGGGACGAGCAAGCGCCTATTAAAAACAAAGAAAAAACGGCTGTAGCCCTTGCAGCACAAGCGCGAGCAGCTATCAAAAAATGAGTGTTCATACGCCTTTTCCTCAAGGGCTGACAAAGCCAGGCTCGCCCGGGCCGGGCTGGCTGGTGCCGTTGCCGTAGAGCAGGGACTGGGGGTTCTCACCCAGGTTGTCTGCCAGGCCGCCAAAGCGGCGTGCGGTGCGCGTCGTGGCGTCGCTGGCGCGGTTCACGCGCGGCAGGGTTTCGTCGTTCATCTTGTTGGCCGCCGTGGTCAGGGCCTGGGTGCTTTGCTCCACCTGCGCCAGCGTGCCGCCAGGGGCGTACAGGCGCTCGGTCGCGGTGCGTACGCCCTGGGCCGCCTCGGTGGCGCTGGCGCCGCTTTGCTGCAGCACCTGCAAGGTGCTGCGCGCGTCTTGCACCAGGGCCGGGACGGCGGCCAGCGCCGGCTCCAGGCGCAGTTGGACGGTGCTGTCGAGCCGCTGGCCCAGCTGCGTGAGCTGGTCGGCGGCGTTGCCGATGTTGGTGAGCAGGCGCGAGAACTCGGCCTGATTGTGGGCGCTGAGCAGGGTGTTGAAACGCTCGGCCGCCTCCTGCACCTGTGCCACCACAGCCGGCCCCTGCTCGGCGAGCTTGCTCAGGGACGAGGGTTCGAGCGGCAGGCGCGGCAGGCCGCTGGGGCCGCTGGGCGGGGGCGGCAAGTCTTTGCCCGCATCGTCGAGCAGCACGTGCGCCAGGCCCGTGACGCCCTGGTAGCCGAGCACGGCAAAGGTGGTGGGGCGGATCGGGGCATCGACGTTGACGGCGATGCGGATGAGCACGTTGCCGGGCACCAGCGGGTCAAAGCCAATCTCCGTCACCTTGCCCACGGCCACGCCTTTGTAGCGCACACTGGCCTGGGGCTGCAGGCCGCTGACGCTTTCCTTGCTCGACAGCTCGTACAGGTTGTAGCGCGTGCTGTCGCGCGTGAGCCACAGGGCCAGGCCGGCGAGCAGGGCGCTGACGACGAGTAAAAAGGCGCCGGCGGCGAGGGCGTGGGCTTTGTTTTCCATGGCAGTCAAACCTCCAGCGGCATACCGCTTTGCACCGGGGCCATGGCCCGGCGCCCGCGCTCGCCCTGAAAGAAGTGGTGGATGAAGGGGTGGTCGAACAGCGCCACCTGGCGCGGTGCACCGGTGGTGATGACGTGCTTGTCCGCCAGCACCGCCACCCGGGTGGAGAGGGCGAACAGGGTGTCGAGGTCGTGCGTGACCATGACCACCGTCAGCCCCAGCTGCGCGTGCAGGGTGCGCAACAGGTCGCAAAAATCGTCCGAGCTGTTCGGGTCGAGCCCCGCCGTGGGCTCGTCGAGCAGCAGCAGCGGCGGGTCCATGATGAGCGCGCGCGCCAGCGCCACGCGCTTGATCATGCCGCCCGACAGGTCAGCAGGCATCCGCGTCGCGTGCTCGGGCTTGAGGCCGACGAGCTGGAGCTTGACCATGGCCGCCTCGCGCACCAGCGCCGCCGGCAGCGTGCCCTGCTCGCGCAATGCAAAGGCGATGTTGTCGAGCACGTTGAAGGCCGAATACAGCGCCCCCTGCTGGAACAACATGCCCACCCGCGCCGCCGCGCCGGGGCCGCACATCTGCGCCGCCGGCTGGCCGAGCACCGTCACGCGCCCGCGCGCGGGGGTGAGCAGGCCCAGCATCTGGCGCAGCAGCACCGTCTTGCCCGTGCCCGAGCCGCCGACGAGCGAGAGCATCTCGCCCTGCTGCACGCACAAATCCAGATCCTGGTGCACGGCATAGGCGGCCTCGCCCTTGCCAAAGACGGACCACAGGCCCTCGATCTGCACCACGGTTTGCGCGCTGCTGGCCATTCACACCCCCACGTTCTTGAAGATGATGGCAAACAACGCGTCGATGACGATGACGACCGTGATCGCGTTGACCACCGCCGCTGTCGTGCCCTCGCCCAGGCTTTGCGTGTTCGGCTGCACGCGCAGCCCCCAGTGGCAACCGATGAGCGCAATCAGCACGCCAAACACCGCCGACTTGGCCAGCGCCAGGTACAGGTTGGAGACCTCGACCGCGCGCGGCAGCGCCTGCACAAAGTAGGCCGGCGTAATGCCCATGGTGAGGTCGGCGGCCAACATGCCGCCGGCGAGCGCCGCCAGCGTCGTCCAGACGCTGATGAGCGGCATGGCCAGCGCCAGCGCCATGGCGCGCGGCAGCACCAGGCGGTAGCCCCGGGCGATGCCCATGACGCGCATGGCGTCCAGTTCTTCGGTCACGCGCATGACGCCGATCTGCGCCGTGATGGCCGAGCCCGAGCGCCCGGCCACCAAAATCGCCGCCAGCATCGGCCCGAGCTCGCGGATGAGCGAAATGCCCAGAATGTTGACGATGAAGGACTCGGCGCCGAACTGGCGCAGCTGCAGCGCCATCAGGTAGGCCAGCACCACGCCAATCAGAAAACCCACCAGGGCCGTGATCGGCAGCGCCGTCGCCCCCATGCGGTACAGATGGCCCGAAAAATCACGCCACGGCCCGCGCTGGGGCTGGCGCAGCAGCTGCAAGAAATCGAGCAACAGCTGGCCTATGAGCTCAATGAAAAAGCGCACATGGCCGAGCGCGTGCAGCACCTTCAGGCCCAGCCGGTCGAGCTGCGCACCCAGGCGCCACGGCGGCGCCACGGGCGCGGGCGGCGCGCTCAGCTGCGCCACGCGTTCGAGCAGGCTGCGCTGCGCCGGCGTCAGCTGCAGCCGCGCCGGCCAGGCACGGCCCCATTGCTGCCACAGCAGCTGCGCGCCGATGTGGTCGAGCCACTGCAGGCCCGTCAAATCCCAGCCCAGCTGCGCCGGCGCCGGCAGGCTGGCGAGCTGGCGGCGCAGCGCGCGCCACTGCGCCCGCTGCCCCAGCTCCGCCGCGCCCCAGCGCCCCTGCAGCACGGCGCAGGGCCCGTCGGGGCGCTGGGTGTGTTGCAGTTGCGGGGCGTTAGGGTTCATGGATGAAAGAAATCAGCAAAACGCGCAGCATAACGCCCCGCCCGCCGTTTGGCGCCCGCAGCCGTGGCGCGTTGCCATACTTGACTCGGGTAAGTCCTGATGCAAATCAGTCATGAGAACTCTTACATTCACGCCACTCGATCGCCCGCTACGGCGGGTGTCAGAGGAGCCGAGGAGACATCTCGACAAGCACAAATCCATACCAAAACAGCATCCGCAACGAGATGCCTCTTTTCCCCAGGCGCCGGCAACCCCGGCGCCTTTTTGTTGCGCGCCTGTTTTTCGTATGTGAACAAAAGGTTTCCGCGCCAGTGGGACAATCCCGGCCATGGAATGGATGATTGTCTCGCTGGCCTCGCTGCTGGCCGGTTTCGTGGACGCGATCGTGGGCGGCGGCGGCCTGATCCTGCTGCCCGCCCTGTTTGCCACCTTTGCCAGCGCGCCGCCGGCAACCCTGCTGGGCACCAACAAGAGCGCCGCCTTCTGGGGCACGGCCGTGGCCACCTGGCAGTACAGCCGGCGCGTGCAGGTGTCCTGGCGCGCCATGCTGCCGGGGGCAGCGGCGGGCTTTGTGGGCTCCTTCATCGGCGCCTGGGCGGTGACGCAGATTTCGCCCGAATTCCTGCGCAAACTGCTGCCGCTGGTGATGGTGGCGGTGCTGGCCTACACCCTGGCGAAAAAAGACCTGGGAATGCACCACGCACCGCGCTTTACGGGCCGTGCTGAAATGCTGCTGACAGCCGCCATCGGCCTGGTCATCGGCCTGTACGACGGCTTTTTCGGCCCCGGCACGGGCAGCTTCTTCGTCTTTGCCTTCGTGCGCCTGCTGGGCTACGACTTTCTCAACGCCTCCGTCTCGGCCAAGCTGCTGAACCTGGCGACCAACGTCTCGGCCCTGATCCTGTTTGCCCTCAAGGGCCACATCTGGTGGCACTTCATGGTGCCGCTGGCCATCGCCAATGTCGCTGGCAGCATGTTGGGCACCTACATGGCGCTGCGCCACGGCACGGGTTTTGTGCGTACCATCTTCATCGTCGTCGTCGGCGCGCTCATCCTCAAAACCGGCTACGACGCCTTTTTGCGCTGAGGTGCTGCGCCCACCCCGGCACGCTGCAAGGAGCCCGGGTATGTCTGCACACACCATCGCCCTGATCGGCGCCCCCACCGACGTCGGCGCCAGCGTGCTCGGCGCCAGCATGGGGCCGGATGCGCTGCGCATTGCCGGCATCGCCAGCGCCCTGCGCGCACGCGGCTGGGGCGTGCACGAGCGCGGCAACCTGCACGGCCCGGCGAACCCGCAGCAGCCGCCGCAGCACGGCGTGCGCCACCTGACCGAAGTCGCGGCCTGGAACCACGCCGTGTTCGACGCTGTGGCACTGGCCCTGGCGCAGCAGCAGCTGCCCCTGCTGCTCGGCGGCGACCACAGCCTGGCCATTGGCTCGATCAGCGCCGCCGCCTGCCACTGCCGGCGCCAGGGCAAGCGCCTGCGCGTGCTCTGGCTCGACGCCCACGCTGACGCCAACCGCCCCACTACCAGCCCCAGCGGCAATCTGCACGGTATGCCCGTGGCCTGCCTGCTCGGCGACGGCCCACAGCACCTGCAAAACCTGGTCGGCAGCCCGGTGCTGCAGCCGGCGCAGCTGTGCCAGATCGGCCTGCGCAGCGTCGATGCGGGCGAGCGCCAGTACCTGCACGAGCGCGGCATCACGGTGTTCGACATGCGCAGCATCGACGAGCTGGGGATGCGCGCCGTCATGGCGCAAGCGCTCGCCGGGGTGGACGCACACACCCACCTGCACCTGAGCCTGGACCTGGACTGCATAGACCCCGACATCGCCCCCGGCGTGGGCACGCCCGTGCGCGGCGGGCCCAACTACCGCGAGATGCAGCTGTGCATGGAAATGCTGGCCGACTGCGCCGCCCTGGGCTCGATCGACGTGGTGGAGCTCAACCCGGCGCTTGACGTGCGCAACCAGACGGCGCTGCTGGCGGTGGACTTGCTCGAAAGCCTGTTCGGCAAATCCACCTTGGTGCGAAAAATATAAGTCTTTTTGGCCGCTAACGCTTATCAATCAAGCGTTAGCAGCTATTAATTTAATAGCATTACCACGGCTTGGGCGAGGCCGCTGTCGGCAGCTCGATCTCGGCCACCGGGCGCTGTTTGCCGATTGGCGGGCCGGACTGGCCCAGGCGCGTGGCGGCAATGTCTTCCTCGCTCGGGTACAGGCCGGCGAGCCAGTAGTCGAACACGCGCCGGGCAATGGGCGCGGCGCTGGCGGCGCCAAAGCCGGCGTTCTCAACGATGAGCGCGACCACGATCTGCGGGTCTTCCACCGGCGCAAAGGCGGCAAACAGCGAGTGGTCGCGCTTGTGCTCTTCGAGCGCGCGGGCGTTGTACTTCACGTTCTGCCCCAGGCTCACGGCCTGCGCCGTGCCCGTCTTGCCGCCCGAAGTATAGGGCGCGCCGGCGAACACGCGCCGGCCCGTACCGGCCTCGTTCACGGCCACCAGGCCCTTGCGCACCACGTCGATGTTTTTCGCCGCATAGCCCAGGTCCACACCCGGGGGCTGCTCCAGCGGGGCAACGGCGCCGCTGACGATGTCGCGCACCGCCTTCGCCAGGTGCGGGCGGTAGCGCGTGCCGCCGTTGACCAGCGTCGCCTCGGCCAGCGCCAGCTGCAACATGGTGAAGTTGTTGTAGCCCTGGCCTATGCCCAGCGACACCGTCTCACCCGGGTACCAGCGCCGCAGCTCGGGGCGCTTGTAGGTCTTGCGCTTCCACTCGGTGCTCGGGAGCACGCCGCGCAGCTCGCCACCGAGGTCGATGCCGGTGATCTGGCCAAACCCCAGCGGCGCCATGAAGTCGTGGATGGCATCGACCCCCATCTCCACGCCCAGCGAGTAAAAGTAGGTGTTGCTGGAGAACTGGATGGCGCGCACCATGTCCACCCCGCCCAGGCCGCCCTCGTGGCTCCTGAACATGCGCCCGCCAAAGTTGTAGTAGCCCGGGTCGTTGATGACGGTGCTCGCCGCGCGCTTGCCCAGCTGCAGCGCCGCCAGCGCCATGAAGGGCTTGTAGGTCGAACCCGGCGGGTAGGTGCCGCGCAGCGCGCGGTTCAAAAGCGGCTTGTTGATCGACTCGTTGAGCGCCTGCCAGTTTTCCTGGTCGATGCCATCGACGAAAAGGTTGGGGTCGAAGGTCGGCTTGGACACCAGGGCCAGGATTTCGCCGTTGCGCGGGTCGATCGCCACCAGCGCGCCCCGGCGCTCGCCGTACAAATCCTCGACCATCTTCTGCAGCTTGATGTCGAGCGAGAGCATGATGCTGTCGCCCGGCGTCGCCGCGCGGCTGCTGAGCTTGCGCACAGCGCGCCCGCCAGCCGAGGTTTCGAGCAGCTCGACGCCGGTCGTGCCGTGCAGCTGCACCTCGTACGACTGCTCCACGCCGAGCTTGCCGATGTACTCCGTACCCCGGTAGTTGGCAGCATCTTCAGCGTCTTCGATGCGCTCTTTTTCCTTCTGGTTGATGCGCCCGATATAGCCGATGGCATGGCTGCCGACTTCGCCCTGCGGGTAGGTGCGAAACAGCCGCGCCTTGATGTCCACGCCCGGGAACCGCCAGCGCTGCGCGGCAAAGCGCGCCACCTCGGCATCGGTCAGGCGCGTGCGAATCGGCAGCGAATCGAAGCTGCGCGACTCCTCCATCAGACGCTTGAAGCGGCGCTTGTCGCGCGCGTGGATGTCGATGATTTCGCCCAGCGCCTCGATGGTGTCTTCGAGCACCCCGGCCTTGGACGGCGTGATCTCCAGCGTATAGGCCGAATAGTTGGTCGCCAGCACGACGCCGTTGCGGTCCAGAATCTGCCCCCGGTTGGGCACGATGGGCACCACCGCCGTGCGGTTGCTCTCGGCCTGGTCGGCCAGGTCTTCGTGGCGCTCGATCTGCAGCACCCACAGGCGCGAGACCAGCAGGCCAAAGGCCAGCAGCACCACCAGCGCCAGCGCCAGCACGCGCAGGCGAAAGCGCGATGCATCCAGCTCGCTGTTGCGCAGCTCCGTCATCGCTCAGAGCGGCCGGTTGGCATCGGTGTCGGGCGGGCGCCGCTGCGGCGCCAGCAACAGCCAGCAAGCGAGCGGCCACAGCAGCGCTTCGAGCAGCGGCGCCACCAACACCAACGGGCCAGGAAAAATACCGCCCGAGAGCCAGCGCACCAGCCATTGCAGGGCGTGCGCCGCCACCAGCAGCGGCAGCAGCGGCAGCACCTGCGCCCACAGCCCAATCCAGGCCAGGCGCCGGTGCGCCAAATGCGTGCCCAGCATGAGCGCGCTGTAGGCCAGCGCGTGCTGGCCCAGCAGTGCCGATTGCTGCACATCCATGCACAGGCCGAGCACAAAGGCCATGCCCATGCCCACGCGCTGGCTTTGGTGCACGCCCCAGAACGCCAGCGTCAGCAGCACCCAGTCGGGCAGCCAGGGCTGGCGCCCCAGGGGCAGCAGGTTCAGCGCCAGCGCCAGCAGCAGGCTGGCGACGATGAACCAGGGCTTGACCGGCTGCAGCAGCTCCTGGCCGCGCGGCATCATCATTTGCGGCCTCCCTTGCGCGGCGGCGGCGGTGGCGGCTCGGGGCGCGGCGGCAGCGCCTGCACCTGGGGCGGCAGCAGCAGCACGTGGCGCACGCCGTCGCTGCGTGCCACCGGCGTGCAGTAGATGCGCGTGAAGGCCGAGTCGGCGCGGCGCTCGACGCGCTGCACATGCGCCACCGGCAGGCCGGGGGGATAGACACCGTCGATACCGCTGGTGACGAGCAAATCGCCCTCTTGCACATCGGCGTTGCTGGGCATGAAGCGCAGCTCCATGCCCCCGCCTTGCTCGGCCTGCGGCTCGCCGTAGGCCACGCTGCGCGCGCCGGTGCGGGCATTGAGCACCGGGATGGCCTGGTCGCGGTCAATGAGCAGCGTGACCTCGCTCAGCAGCGGCAGCACCCGCGTCACCTGGCCGAGCACGCCGCGCTCGTCGAGCACCGGCGCCCCCGGCTCCACGCCGGCGAGCTGGCCTTTATCGACGATGACGCGGCGCGTGTACGGGTCGGCCGCGTCGTACACCACCTGCGCCGCCAGCGCCTGCGGCGCTACGCGCGCGCGCAGATCGAGCAGCGCACGCAGCTGGGTGTTTTCCTGGCGCAGCAAATCGGCCTGGTGCACGCGCTGGGCCATCTCGGTCATTTGCTGGCGCGCCTGTTGCGCTTCGTTCTGGGCGCTTTGCACCGAGCCGAAATAATCGGCGCCGCGCTGCGCCAGCTGCACCGGCTGCAGCATCAGCCACTGCACCGGGTAGAGCACGGCTGCCACGGCCTGGCGCAGTGGGTCGGTGAGGTGAAAGCGGGCGTCCGCCACCATCAAAAACAGCGCCAGGGCGCTGTACAAAGCCCAGCGCGAGAGCGCCGACGGGCCTTGGTTGAATAGCGACGGCGCGCTGCGCTCCAGGGTGCCAAGGGGCATAGGAAACCGCGCTCAGGAACGTGCGAGAACGAAAAAAAATCAGTCGCTGGTGAAAATGCTGCCCTGGCGATCGAGGCTGTCGAGCGCCATGCCGCAGCCGCGCACGACGCAGGTCAGGGGCTCCTCGGCCACCAGCACCGGCAGGCCGGTTTCCTCGGCCAGCAGGCGGTCGAGGTCGCGCAAGAGCGCGCCGCCGCCAGTCAGCATCATGCCGCGCTCGGCAATGTCGGCGCCCAGTTCGGGCGGGGTCTGCTCCAGCGCGTTTTTCACGGCGCTGACGATCTGGTTGAGCGGCTCGGTCAGGGCTTCGAGCACTTCGTTGGAAGAAATGGTGAAGCTGCGCGGCACGCCTTCGGAGAGGTTGCGGCCCTTGACCTCCATCTCCTTGACTTCGCTGCCCGGGAAGGCGCTACCGATGTTCTTCTTGATGGCTTCGGCCGTGGGCTCGCCGATCAACATGCCATAGTTGCGGCGGATGTAGTTGATGATGGATTCGTCGAACTTGTCGCCGCCCACGCGCACGCTGCCCTTGTAGACCATGCCGCCAAGCGAAATCACGCCGACCTCGGTCGTGCCGCCGCCAATATCGACCACCATGGAGCCCGAAGCCTCGGACACCGGCAGGCCCGCGCCAATGCCGGCAGCCATGGGTTCCTCGATCAGGTACACCGCCGTGGCGCCCGCCGCCTCGGCCGCGTCCTTGATGGCGCGACGCTCGACCTGGGTGGAACCGCAGGGCACGCAGATGATGATGCGCGGGCTGGGGGTGAGCAGCGTGCGCGGGTGCACCATCTTGATGAACTGCTTGATCATCTGCTCGGTGATGACGAAGTCGGCGATCACGCCGTCTTTCATGGGGCGGATGGCCTCGATGTTGCCCGGCACCTTGCCCAGCATGGCCTTGGCCTCGTGGCCCACGGCCTGGATGACTTTTTTGCCGTGCGGCCCGCCTTCATGGCGGATGGAAACGACCGAGGGCTCATCGAGCACGATGCCCTTGTCGCGGGCGAAGATCAGGGTGTTGGCGGTACCGAGGTCGATCGCCAGGTCGGTAGAGAAGTACCGACGGAAAGAACCAAACATGCAAAAATCCTCTGGGGCACGGCTCGCGCACCGGCTAGGCCGTCGCCGGGGTGAATGGGGAGTGTCTTGGGGGGCTTTTTCCGCGCAATTGCCGGCGCTTGCAGGGGCATTGCGGCAAAGCCGGGATAATAACGCATCGCCTGTAAACGCCGGCCCCTGTTACCGCCTTGGGCACAGCTTTACATCTGGTTTTACCCCCCTAATTTTTGCTATGGCACTGACCCCCCAGGACATTGCGCGCATCGCCCACCTTGCGCGGCTGGAGTTGAGCGCGCCCGAGAGCGCGCTCATGCTCACCCAGCTCAACGGCTTTTTCGGCATCGTCGAGCAGATGCGCGCCGTCGATACCAGCGGCGTAGCGCCCCTTTCGCACCCCGTGGCCGCCATCGAGGCCGTGACGCTGCGCCTGCAGGACGACATCGCCAGCGAGCCCGACCAGCGCACGGCCAACCAGCAGAGCGCGCCCGCCGTGGAAAACGGCCTGTTCCTCGTGCCCAAAGTGATCGAGTAAGCCCATGACCCAACCCGCATTGCATGACATGGGCGTGGCCCAGCTCGCCGCCGCACTGCGCGCCAAAGAAGTCAGCGCCGTCGAGGCCGCGCAGCACTTTCTGGCCCGCGCCCAGGCGCAGCAGGCGCTCGGCGCCTTCGTCGCCATCGACGAAAACGCCACCCTGGCACAGGCGCGCGCGCAAGACGCGCTGCTGGCCGCCGGCAACGCCCCGGCGCTCGCTGGCGTGCCAATTGCGCACAAAGACATCTTCGTCACGCGCGACTTCCCGACCACCGCCGCCAGCAAAATGCTCGCCGGCTACCGCTCGCCGTTCGACGCCACCGTGGTGGCAAAACTGGCCGACGCCGGCTGCGTGACGCTGGGCAAGCTCAACTGCGACGAGTTCGCCATGGGCGGCGCCAACGAGAACTCGGCCATCGCCCCCGTGGGCTTTGACGCCCCGCAGCCCGTGCGCAACCCCTGGGATACCGCGCGCGTGCCCGGCGGCTCCTCGGGCGGCAGCGCCGCCGCCGTCGCCGCGCGCCTGGCGCCCGCCGTGACCGGCACCGACACCGGCGGCTCCATCCGCCAGCCGGCGTCGTTTTGCGGCATCACCGGCATCAAGCCCACCTATGGGCGCGCGAGCCGCTACGGCATGATCGCCTTTGCCTCCAGCCTGGACCAGGCCGGCCCCATGGCGCGCAGTGCCGAGGATTGCGCGCTGCTGCTGTCGCACATGTGCGGCCCGGACCCGCTGCGCGACTCGACCAGCCTGGACAGGCCCGCCGAAGACTTCAGCCGCAGCCTGCACCAGCGCCTGGACGGCCTGCGCATTGGCATCCCGGCAGAATTTTTTGGCGACGGCCTGCACGCCGACGTGCGCGCCGCCGTCGATGCGGCCCTGAAGGAATACGAAAAGCTCGGCGCGCGCCTGGTGCCCATCACACTGCCGCGCACCGCGCTGGCGGTGCCGGTGTACTACATCCTGGCGCCGGCGGAAGCGAGCAGCAACCTCTCGCGCTTTGACGGCGTGCGCTACGGCCACCGCGCCGCGCAGTACACCGACTTGCTCGACATGTACAAAAAAACCCGCGCCGAAGGCTTTGGCGACGAGGTCAAGCGCCGCATCATGATCGGCACCTACGTGCTGTCCGAGGGCTACTACGACGCCTACTACCTGCAGGCGCAGAAAATCCGGCGCCTGATTGCCGACGACTTCCAGGCCGCCTTCGCGCAATGCGACCTGATCGCCGGCCCGGTGGCGCCCACGGTGGCGCCGCAGATTGGCGCCCAGACCGATCCGGTGGCCAACTACCTGGCCGACATCTACACCCTGCCGGCCTCGCTCGCCGGCCTGCCGGGCCTGAGCCTGCCCTGCGGCCAGGGCGCCGCCGGCCTGCCCGTGGGCCTGCAGCTCATTGGCAACTACTTTGACGAAGCCCGGCTGCTGGGCGCGGCGCACCAGTTCCAGTGCGCCACCGACTGGCACCAGCGCCGCCCGGAGGGCATCTGACCATGACCGCGAAACTCATCCATGGCTACGAAGTCGTCATCGGCTTCGAGACCCACACCCAGCTCGCCACCCAAAGCAAGATTTTCAGTCGCGCCAGCACCGCCTTCGGCGCCGAGCCCAACACCCAGGCCTGCGCCGTCGATCTGGCCCTGCCCGGCGCGCTGCCGGTGATGAACCGCGAGGCCGTCACCTGCGCTATCAAATTAGGACTGGCCCTGGGCTCGCACATTGCGCCCGAGAGCATTTTTGCCCGCAAAAATTACTTCTACCCCGACCTGCCAAAGGGCTACCAGATCAGCCAGTTCGAGATCCCCGTGGTGCAAGGCGGCGAGGTGGGCTTCTACCTGGGCGAGGAGAAGAAAACCGTGCGCCTGGTGCGCGCCCACCTGGAGGAAGACGCGGGCAAATCGCTGCACGAAGAATTCCACGGCATGAGCGGCATCGACCTGAACCGCGCCGGCACGCCGCTGCTGGAGATCGTCACCGAGCCCGACATGCGCAGCACGGATGAAGCCGTGGCCTACGCCCGCGCGCTGCACCAGATCGTCACCTGGATCGGCATTTGCGACGGCAATATGCAAGAAGGCTCGTTTCGCTGCGACGCCAACGTCTCGGTGCGCAAGCCCGGCGCTCCGCTGGGCACGCGCCGCGAGATCAAGAACCTCAACAGCTTCAAGAACATGCAGCTGGCGATCGACTACGAGATCCGCTGGCAGATTGAAGAAATCGAGGATGGCCGCGCCATCCAGCAGGCCACCGTGCTCTTCAACCCCGACACCGGCGAGACGCGCGCCATGCGCACCAAGGAAGACGCGGCCGACTACCGCTACTTCCCCGACCCCGACCTGCCGCCGCTGGTCATCGCCGCCGACTGGATTGAGCGCGTCAAGGCCGACATGCCCGAGCTGCCGCAAGCCATGGCCGCGCGCTTCGTGCAGCAATACGGCCTGCCCGAGTACGACGCCACCACGCTGACGCAAAGCCAGGCCATGGCCGCCTACTTCGAGGCCACGGCCCAGGCCTGCGGCCAGGCAAAGTTGGCGAGCAACTGGATCATGGGCGAGGTCTCGCGCCGCCTGAACGCCGAAGAAATCGGCATGGAAGCGGTCAAGGTGACCAGCGGCCAGCTGGCGCAGCTGATTGCCCGCATCCAGGACGGCACCATCAGCAACAACGCCGCGCGCCAGGTGTTCGAGGCGCTGTGGAGCGGCGAAGCCAGCGACGTGGACGCGGTGATCGA
Organism: Acidovorax sp. HDW3; assembly: GCF_011303755.1. Taxonomy (NCBI): domain Bacteria; kingdom Pseudomonadati; phylum Pseudomonadota; class Betaproteobacteria; order Burkholderiales; family Comamonadaceae; genus Acidovorax; species Acidovorax sp. HDW3. Next base: position 2,919,851 of record NZ_CP049885.1, read on the forward strand.
CGCCAAGGGCCTCAAGCAGATGAACGATACGGGCGCGCTGGAGAAAATCATCGACGAAGTGGTCGCCGCCAACCCCGACAACGTCGCCCAGTACAAAGCGGGCAAGGACAAAGCCTTCAACGCCCTGGTGGGCCAGGTGATGAAGGCCAGCCGTGGCAAGGCCAACCCGCAGCAGGTCAATGACCTTCTCAAGGCCAAATTGGCCTGAAACCCGCACCCAGTCAGCGTGACGTGCTATCAAAAACAAAGGCTCCCATTCGGAGCCTTTGTTTTGAGAGTTTGATTTTCGTCTTTAGGGCTTGGGCATGTCCGGTGGCAGCGCCCGCGCCGCCCAGAGCTTGCGCAGCTGCACCAGCTCGGCGTCAAAGCGCTGGTTGACGCGGCGTTTTTCCTGTGCCTGGTTGGCTACAAAGCGCTCCTGCTCGGCAATGTGGTCATCGTTCTCAGCCACGGCACGGCGCAGGTGCATGGGGGCCTTGTTCGGGTCCTTTTTATAGAACTCCATCTCGCTGGCGAGCTTTTTGCGCTGTTCGAGCAGCTCCACAATGCGCTTTTGCGCCACCAGCGTGACCTCATCGACCTGCTCTTGCGCGGCTTCGCGCTCGGCGTCGTGCGCGGCCTGATCGGGGTAGCGGGCCATCAGGGCGCGCTCGCGCCGGCGTTCGTCGGCAATGCGCGCACGCTCTTCGAGCTCCTTGCGCCGCTGGGCCTCGCGCGCGACACGTTCCTGCTCGGTCAACGTCGGGCCCAGGCGCTCGCGCTCGGTGCCCGAAGGCCCGAGCACGCGCTGCTCGCGGTCGGTGCACTCGGCAATCGGGCGATCGGCCGTCAAGCGCCGACCCTTGGCGTCGGTGCAGGTATAGACGGTGCTCGTCGGAGCGTTCGTGCCCGGGGCCTGGGCCCAGGCGGGCAGCACCCCGGCACACAGCAGCAACCCCAGAATGCGCGCAAGCCAGTTCAAATCAAGTCCTTTCGTCCACGCCGTAACGCTGGCGGTAGGCCAGCACCCGCTCGTGGTGGGCCTGCATCTCGGCACCGCCACGGGAAGACAAGTAAAGCAATAAATCTGCCAGCTTGGCAATGGCACAAACCTGCAGCCCCAGCTGGTGGCGCACGTACTGCACGGCGCTGTGGGCCACATCGTGGCCATTTTCTGTCGCCATTTCCTGGCGATCGAGGGCAATGACCACGGCATGGGCGGTGGCACCAGCGGCGCGGATCAGGGCGATGGACTCGCGCGCGGCCGTGCCAGCGCTCATCACGTCGTCGATGATGAGCACGCGCCCAGCGAGCGGCGCGCCCACCAGGGTGCCGCCTTCGCCATGGTCCTTGGCCTCTTTGCGGTTGTAGGCAAAGGGCACGTTCTTGCCCAGGCGCGCCAGCTCCACGGCCACCGTCGCCGCCAGCGGAATGCCCTTGTACGCCGGGCCGAACACCATGTCGAACTCCATGCCGCTGGCCACAATGGCCTGTGCATAAAATTGCGCCAGACGGCCCATCTTGGCGCCATCGTCAAACAAGCCGGCGTTGAAAAAATACGGGCTCATGCGCCCAGCCTTGGTCTTGAACTCACCAAAGCGCAGCACGCCAGACTCCACCGCAAATTGCACAAACTCTTGCGCCAGCTCGTCTTTTGCTTGCGAGTGCGCACCAACATCCACCATGGGGAATTCCTTGTTCAAGTTAACCAGCCTCAATCTCAACGGCATCCGCTCGGCCAGCAGCAAGGGGCTGCAGGACTGGCTTGCCGCCGAGCGGCCCGATTGTATTTGTGTGCAAGAACTCAAGGCCCAGGCGCCAGATATGGCGGGCCGCTTCGAGCACCTGGCGGGCCTGGACGGACATTTTCACTTTGCCGAGAAAAAAGGCTACTCCGGCGTCGGCATCTACAGCCGCCACACGCCCAGCGACCTGCGCGTGGGCTTTGACGGCGGCGAGTTCGACGCCGAGGGCCGCTACCTGGAGCTGCGCTTTGACAGCCCGCAGCGCAAGCTCTCGCTCATCAGCGCCTACTTTCCCAGCGGCAGCTCGGGCGAAGAACGCCAGCAGGCCAAGTTCCGTTTCCTCGCCGCCATCCGCCCACACCTGCTGGCCCTGGCGCGCGAGCGTGAATTCATTTTGTGTGGCGACATCAATATTGCGCACCAAGAAAAGGATTTGAAAAACTGGCGCGGCAACCAAAAAAACAGCGGCTTTCTGCCCGAAGAACGCGCCTGGATGACAAATTTGTTAGATGGCCGCAGCCCTGAAGGCCATTTGGTCGATGTCTATCGCCAGCTCCAGCCCGACACCACCGACGCTTGCTACACCTGGTGGAGCAACCGGGGCCAAGCCTACGCCAACAACGTGGGCTGGCGCCTGGACTACCACCTGGCCACGCCCGCCACTGCCGCCCTGGCGCGCACCGAGGCGATTTACAAAGGGCAGAAATTCTCCGACCATGCGCCCATTACGCTGGCCTACGACCTGACGCTGTAATTCAGCCCCGGGTCAGCGAGCGACCCCACCATGGCCCTGCCATGACAGCACCCACCCCTGCCCCCCAGCCCATCCAGCGTCCCGCCAACCTCGAAGCCCTCTGGGCCCTGGTGTGCAACGACACGGGTGCGCCGCGCCAGACGCTGCGCCACCTCGGCCAGGCACTCATCAACCACGGCCTGATCGACCAGGATCAGCTGCAGGCCGCGCTGCACGCCCAGGTGCAGCAGGCGCGTGCCGGGCGCCGGCGCCAGCTCGGGCAGCTGCTGGTCGATGAGGGCGCGCTCAGCCAGGAGCAGCTGCGCGGCGTCATCAGCGCCTGGCTGGGCCAGCACACCATAGACCCGGCCCAGCTCACGCCCGATCCGGCCGCCCTGGCGCTGGTGCCGCGCGCCACGGCGGAGCAAGAGCAGGTGCTGGCGCTGATGCTGCGCGAGGACACCATCGTCGTGCTGATGAACGACCCCTGGGACAAGCGCCAGCTCGACCAGCTGCGCTTTTTGACGCAGCGGCGCGTGCTCCCGGTGCTCGCCGCGCCCGACACCCTGGCCCCCGCCATCGCCCGCACCTACCGCGTGCTCGCCGGCGAGGGCCACAGCAAAACCAGCGCGCACGACCTGGCGGTCGATCTGGGCAGCAGCAACGAGACGCTGCAGACCGAGCGCGCTGACGTCGTCAGCGAGTCCGACAACACCCTGGTGCGCCTGGTCAACTCGCTCATCGCCGAGGCGATTGCGCAAGGCGCCTCCGACATTCATATCGAAACCGAACCCGCGCCGCGCAACGTGCGCGTGCGCCTGCGCATCGACGGCGCGCTGCGCCCCTACCTCGATCTGCAGGCGCGCTTTCGCTTTGCGCTGGTGGCGCGCATCAAGATCATGGCCGGCCTCGATATTTCCGAGCGCCGCAAGCCACAGGACGGCAAGATTGATTTTTCGCGCTTTGGCGGCGACAAGGTCGAGCTGCGCGTGGTCACCGTACCCACGCACCAAAACCTCGAAGACGTGGTGCTGCGCGTGCTCGCCAGCCACAAGCCACTGCCCCTGGAGCACATCGGCCTGAACACGCACAACCTGGCCCTGCTGCGCAGCGCCGTGCACAAAAGCTACGGTCTGATCCTGGTCTGCGGCCCCACCGGCAGCGGCAAGACGACGACGCTGCACTCGGTCATCCGCGAGATCAACACCCCGGCGCGCAAAATCTGGACGGCCGAGAACCCCATCGAAATCACCCAGGAAGGGCTGCGCCAGGTCGAAGTCAACCCGCGCATCGGCTGGACCTTTGCCGCCGCCATGCGCAGCTTTTTGCGCGCCGACCCCGACGTGGTCATGATCGGCGAGATGCGCGACGAGGAGACGGCGGGCATCGCCATCGAAGCCTCGCTCACCGGCCACCTGGTGCTGTCCACGCTGCACACCAACTCCGCCCCCGAGAGCGTGGCGCGGCTGCTGGAGATCGGCATGGACCCGTTCACCTTCTCCGACTCGCTGCTGGCCATCCTGGCGCAGCGCCTGGTGCGCCGCCTGTGCACGCACTGCCGCCGTCCCGAACCCGCCAGCGCCGAACGCCTGCTGCCGCTGGCCGCGCAGTACCTGCAAAACTGGCCATTGCCGCCAGGCAACACCCCGGAAGCCGCGCAGCAAGCCCTGGTGCAGCAGTGGCTGCAGGCCCTGAGCGCCAACAACCAGCCACCCCAACAACCCCAGCTATGGCAGCGCGTGGGCTGCCGCCACTGCGACGGCTCGGGCTACAAGGGGCGCCTGGGCATTCACGAGCTGATGGTCAGCGACGACGCCATCCGCCAGCACATCCGCCAGCGCGATGCGGCCCAGGACATCCGCGCCAGCGCCCTCGCCGCCGGCATGAAAACCCTGCGCCAAGATGGCATAGAAAAAGTGCTGCAGGGCCTGACCGACCTGCCCGAAGTGCTGGCAGCGGCCAATATGTAGGCTGGCGCAGGCCGCCGAGCTGCAACAATCGCGCCCATGCTCCACTACCACACCATCCCCGTCACCGCCTTCGCGCAAAACTGCTCGCTGCTGTGGTGCGACGCCACCGGCCAGGCCGCGCTGATCGACCCCGGCGGCGACATCGAACGCCTGCAGGCCGAGGTGCAGGCGCGCGGCCTGACGCTGACGGCGCTGTGGCTGACGCACGCCCACATCGACCACGCCGGCGGCGCCGGCGCGCTGGCGCAGCAGCTGGCGCTGCCCATCATCGGCCCGCACCCGGGCGACCAGTTCTGGATCGACGGCCTGCCGCAGCAAAGCGCCATGTTTGGCTTTGCGCCCGCCCTGCCGTTCACGCCCACGCGCTGGCTGCACGATGGCGACAGCGTGCAGCTGGGCGAAGAAACCGTGCACGTGCGCCACTGCCCCGGCCACACCCCGGGCCACGTGGTGTTTCACGCACCGCAAATCCAGCGCTGCTTCGTCGGCGACGTGCTGTTTGCCGGCAGCATAGGCCGCACCGACTTCCCCCAGGGCAACCACCAGCAGCTCATCGATAGCATCGAGCAGCGCCTGTGGCCCATGGGCGACGACACCGTCTTCATCCCCGGCCACGGGCCGGAGAGCAGCTTCGGGCACGAGCGCCGCTACAACCCGTTTGTGGGCGGGCGCTGGGGCTGATTACTATTATTTTGATAGCTGCTAGCGCTTTATACACAAGCGCTAGCAGCATTTTTTATGCCCAAATTTCTGCCCATTGCTGCCCTTCTGGGCAACGCTTTTCTCTGGGGACTGTCGTGGTGGCCGTTTCGCACCATGCAGGGTGCGGGCCTGCACCCGTTGTGGGCCACGGCGCTGATGTACAGCCTCGCCTCTACAGCCCTGTGGCTGCTGCGCCCGGCGGCGCTGGCGCAGGTGCTGCGCGCGCCGGGGCTGTGGCTGCTGGCGCTGTGCGCCGGAATGACGAATGCCGCCTTCAACTGGGCCGTGTCCGAGGGCGACGTGGTGCGCGTGGTGCTGCTGTTTTACCTCATGCCCGCCTGGGCCGTGCTGCTGGCCTGGCGCTTTCTGGGCGAGCGCCCCAGCCCGGCCGCGCTGCTGCGCCTGCTGCTGGCCTTTGGCGGCGTGCTGCTGGTGCTGTGGCCGGCGCAGGGCGGGCTGCAGCAGCTGGCGCGCGCACTGCACCTGACGGACGCGCTGGCGCTGCTCGGCGGCTTCATGTTTGCCGCCACCAACGTGCAGCTGCGCCACCTGCAGCAGGTCAGCGCCGCGCCGCGCATGTTGGCCATGTTCCTGGGCTGCCTGGGCGCGGGCCTGCTGGGCGCGCTCGCCGGCAGCAGCGTTGGCCTGGTGCCGCCCTGGCCGGCCTTTGCCTGGGGCTGGATGGGCATTGCCGCACTGCTGGCGCTGGCGCTGATGGCGGGCAACTGGGCGCTGCAGTACGGCGCAGCGCGCCTGCCGACGAGCACCACCGCCCTCGTCATGCTGTCGGAGGTGCTGTTTGCCAGCCTGTCCTCGGTGCTGCTGGCCGGGGCCGCGCTGGCGCCGCGCACCCTCGCCGGAGGCGCACTCATCGTGCTGGCGGCGCTGCTGGCGGCACGCCGCGAGTAGGCGGCGGCGCCCGCCAGCAGAAAACGCCGTCCGCCCCTACCATGGCGGCCATGCAAAAACCCTACGACATCCTCATCGCCCCGGCCAGCGGCGCGCCCTACCCCCTGGCCCAGTACCAGGGCCGGGTGCTGCTCATCGTCAACACCGCCAGCGCCTGCGGTTTTACGCCGCAGCTCGCCGGCCTGCAGGCGCTGCACGAACGCTACGCGGCGGCGGGGCTGACGGTGCTGGGCTTTCCCTGCAACCAGTTCGCCGGCCAGGAGCCGGGCGACGCCGACGCCATCGCGCAGTTCTGCGAGCGCAACTACGGCGTCACCTTCCCGGTGCTGGCCAAGATCGACGTCAACGGCGCGCGCGCCGCGCCGCTGTACCAGTGGCTGCAGCAGCAGGCGCCGGGGCTGCTGGGCAGCCGCGCCATCAAGTGGAATTTCACCAAATTTCTGCTGGGCCGCGACGGCCAGGTGCGCGCACGCTACGCCCCCCAGACCAACCCCGAGAAATTGCAGGCAGATATCGAGCTGGCGCTTGCAGAATAAGCGCCAGCAGCTATCAAATAAATAGCATTCAAGCCGCTCGACGGCAAGGAACGATCAAGCCGCCTGGCTGCGGCGGGCCCGCGCCAGGCTTTGCGCCACGGCGCGCGGCGCCATGCCGTACATCTCGGCAAACGCGGCCTCGCTCTGGCCGCTGGCGCTGAAGGCGCGCAGCAGCGCCTCGTCGCGCGCGCTGCGCTCGGCGGCCTCTTGCAGCGCGGCGTCGAGCACGGCGTTGGCCTTGTCGTCGCGCCCGCGCACCAGGGCGGCGTAGTCCTCACGCGTCAGGCCCGAAGCCTCCCAGGCCTGCACGATGCGCTGGCGCAGCTTGGGCGCCAGGTCTTCGGGCGCGCGCAGCTGGCGGCGGCGAAACACCTCCTGCAGCGCGTGGTACACGTGCTCGGGCGCCAGCGCCTCCACCGGCTGGCCCTGCAGGTCGTGGCGCTGCTGGCCGCCGGCGACCACCGTCAGGTAGCGCGTGCTGCGTGCGTGCTGCGCCAGTGCTTCCTTGAGCTGGGCCTTGTCGAGCTCGGCGTGGGCCGCCAGCAGGTCTTCAAAAATGCCACGCTTGAGCGGCAGCGGCGGCTGGCCAAACAGCGCCGGATGCCACTGCGCCAGCTGCGCCAGCAGCGGGTGCTGGCTGCGCGCCGGCGCGGGTGCTGCGCCCGCCTGGGCTGGCGCCGCACCCCGGCGGCCACGGCCTCGGCGCGCAGACGGTGCAGACGGCGCCGCAGGGCGGGAATCGGTATCAGGGACGGCAGAAGCAGGGGCAGTCGTCATGGCGCAGGCACAAGGAGGGAGAGAAAACAAACCCGCCATCATGCCAGTAAAGCCTTTACCCCCAGGCCGCCAGCAGCCTGCAAACCCCGTAGAAACCCTAGGGCGCCCTCTGTCATTAGAGCGTCAGGTTTGCAACAATTCGTTAGAATTTGTGTAAATAACCCGTTATTTGTTGCACCGCTTGCGGTTTTTGTTTTTCCGTTTTTGCTCTCCCGTATGTCTTTCGCTCGTTTGAAGCTGGGCCACCGCCTGGCCCTGGATTTTTTCCTCGTCACCCTCGCCGGCTTGCTGGTGGCCTGGTTTGGCAGCTGGCGCATCACCTCGGTCAGCCAGGAGATGGACGTGCTGGTCAATGACCGCGTCGCCAAGGCGCTGCAGATCAACCAGGTCAAGTCCAACATCAACCAGGTCGCGCGCTCGGTGCGCAACATTTTGCTGCTTGAGCTCGCGTCCGAGCGCCAGGCCGAAGAACGCAACATCAACGACCTGCTGGCGCGCAATCTGACGATCCTCGACAGCCTCGAAGGCCGGCTCGCCAGCGCCGACAGCCAGGCCCTGATGCAAAAACTCAAGGCCCTGCGCGCGCCCTACATGCAGAAGATGCGCGAGACCATCGACATGGCCATGGTCGGGCAGCAGGACATGGCCATCGGGCACCTGTTCACCCAGGTGCGCCCGGTGCAGACAGCGTACTTCACCGCGCTCGATGAATTCACCGCCCTGCTGGAGCGGCAGATGCAGGACTTCGCCACCCAGACCCAGGCGCAAGCCACCCAGGCCCGCATCGCCATGCTCTCGGCCTCGGTTCTGGCGGCCCTGGCCGGCGCCGTCATCGCCTTCATTCTCACGCGCTCCATCACCCGAATGCTCGGTGGCGAGCCGCACCAGGCATCGGCCGTGGCGCAGGAGATTGCGCGCGGCAACCTGGCCGTGGACATGCACATCAAGCCCGGCGACAGCGCCAGCCTGATGGCGCAAATGGCCGCCATGCGCGACAGCCTGGTGCGCGTCGTCTCCCACGTGCGCCAGGGCAGCGAGACCGTGGCCGCCGCCAGCACGCAGATTGCCGAGGGCAACCACGACCTGTCGGGCCGCACCGAAACCCAGGCCAGCGCGCTCGAAGAAACCGCCGCCTCCATGGAGCAGCTCGGCGGCGCCGTGCAGCAAAACGCCGCCCACGCCCGCCAGGCCAACCAGCTGGCGCAGCAAGCCTCGGACATTGCCGGCCAGGGTGGCGCTGCCGTGCAGCAGGTGGTGACGACCATGACCGGCATCGCGCAGTCGAGCCAGAAGATGGCCGACATCATCCAGGTGATCGACGCCATCGCCTTCCAGACCAACATCCTGGCGCTCAACGCCGCCGTCGAAGCCGCACGCGCAGGCGAGCAGGGCCGGGGCTTTGCCGTCGTCGCCAGCGAGGTGCGCCAGCTCGCCGGCCGCAGCGCCGAGGCCGCCAAAGAAATCAAGCAGCTGATCGACGCCAACGTCACCCAGGTGCAAGCGGGCCACCAGCAGGTGCAGCAAGCGGGCCGCACCATGGACGACGTGGTGCAGGGCATCACCCGCGTTGCCAGCATCATGGGCGAGATCAGCGCTGCCAGCCACGAGCAAAGCGCCGGCGTCGGCCAAGTGGGCGAGGCCGTGGTGCAAATGGACCAGACGACGCAGCAAAACGCCGCCCTGGTCGAAGAAATGTCCGCCGCCGCGCACAGCCTGCGCCAGCAAGCGCAAGACCTGGTGCAGGCCGTGGCCGCGTTCGAGCTGCCGCACGACGGCCACCCCAGCAGCAGCGCCGCCGCGCCGCGCCGCCTGCCCGCGCAACGCCCGGCACTGCAGCTCGGTTGATGGCGCGCAACGAATACCCAATCCCCATCCGGCCCCACGGATAGGGACCGGATAATGGCGGGCATGACGCCCGCTGCCGCCACCGTCCACCACCGCCTGCGCCGCCTCGGCCGCGCGCTGCTGGCTGCGGCCACCGTGGCGCTGGCGGCCTGCAGCCCGGCCTACCAGCCGCCCCTGATGGTGGGGGCCAACACCTGGATTGGCTACGAACCTCTGTTCCTGGCGCGCGAGCAAGGCTGGCTCGACGGCCACAACCTGCGCCTGGTGGAGCTGGCATCGAGCAGCCAGACCATGGACGCGCTGCGCGCCGGCCAGCTCGACCTGGCGGGCCTGACCCTCGACGAAGTCCTGACCCTGCAGCAAGAAGGCGTGCCGCTGGTCGCCATCTGGGTGCTCAACGTCTCCAACGGCGCCGACGCCGTGGTCGCCCGCAAACGCGTGCCCGACCTGCAGGCCCTGCTTGGCCAGCGCATCGGCGTCGAACAGACCGCCCTGGGGGCCTTCGTCCTCGACGCCGCGCTGCGGCAAGCGGGGCTGCGCAGCGACGAGGTGCGCATCGTCGCCCTGCCCATCGACGAGCACCTGGGCGCCTGGCGCAGCGGCCAGGTCGATGCCCTGGTCACCTTCGACCCCATTCGCCAGGCCCTGCTGCAAGAAGGCGGGCACGACCTGTTCGACAGCCGCGCCATGCCCGACCAGATCGTCGATGTGCTGGTGGCACGCCCGAGCGCCCTGCAATGCTGCAGCGCCCGCATTGCCGCGCTGCTCGCCGGCCAGCAGCGCGCCCTGCGCCACCTGCAAACACAGCCCCAGGCCGCCCAGGCGCAAATCGCCCAGCGCCTGGGCCTGCAGCCGCAGGACATTGCCCGCAGCCTGGCCCATGTGGAGCTGCCCAACGCCCACGCCAACACCTTGCTGCTGCGCGGCCCCGAACCAGCGCTGGCGCGCAGCGCCGAACACCTGGGCCAGCTCATGCAAGAGCGCGGCCTGCTGGCCGCAGCGCCGCACGGCGCGCAACTGTTTGACGCCCGCTTCACCCCCTCCGACCGGCCATGACAGACCGCCCCACCCCGCCACTGCGCCCGCTGCGCACCATCCGCCTGCAGCTGTGGCTGCCCCTGTTGCTGCTGGTCGTGAGCCTGGCCAGCATGGCGGTACTGGCCGCGCTGCAGCAGCGTGAGCACCACCAGGCGCTGCAGCAATTTGCCCACCAGACGGCGCACGAGCAGCTGCTGGCCACCCGGCGCGCGCTGGAGACCACGCTGCGCCGCAGCGACGGCAGCGGGCTCGACGCCGCCTTGGCGCCGCTCGGGCTCGATCCCAGCGTTGCCCACGCCGTGTTCAGCGACGACCAAGGCATGGTGCGCGCCGCCACGCGCTTTGCCTGGCGCGGCCAGGCCGTGAGCAGCCTGGCGCAGTACCCCGGCGCCGACACCACCGCACGCCTGGCGCAAGGCAGCGCCACGCTGCTGCTCAGCGCCGACGGCCTGCAACTGACCGCCCTGGCCCCCGTCACCCTGCACCCGCAGGCGAGCCAGATGCGCACCGACAAGCCCGGCATGTTGTGGCTGCAATACGACCTGCGCCCGCTGGCACAGCAGGCACAGCACCGCCTGCAAGAGCAAGCGCTGTGGCTCGCTGGCGTGCTGCTGCTGGCCGCCTTGCTGCTGCTGGGCCTGCTGCACTGGGCGGTGCTGCGCCCGGTGGCCGCGCTGCGCAGCGCCATGGCACGCATTGGCAGCGGCGATTTTGAGCAGCTGCCGCAGTGGCGCGGCGCGGGCGAGTTTGCCGACCTCGGCCATGCCCTGGCCCGCATGGCGCACCGGCTGCAAGACAGCGCCCGCAGCCTGGCCGAAAAAGAGCAGCGCTACCGCCAGCTCTCGGACTCGGCGTTCGAGGCCATCGTGCTGCACAGCAATGGCGTCATCGTGGACGCCAACCAGGCCGCCGACGAGCTCATGGCCGTGCCCCCGGGCGGCCTGGTGGGCCTGCCCATGCTGCAATTCGTGGCCGAGCACGACCACCCCATCACCCGGCTGCGCACCGGCAGCGGCGCCGAGGGCCTGTGGGAAGTCGATCTGCGCGACGCCAACGGCCAGATCATCCCGGTGGAATGCAGCGTGCGCCAACGCCATGAAGGCGCGCAGGCGGTGCGCGCCGTGGCCGTGCGCGACATCCGTGCGCGCCTGGCGGCAGAGGCCGAGATCCGCCAGCTGGCGCACTACGACGCCCTCACCGGCCTGCCCAACCGGCGCTTCATCCTCGACCAGGTGCAGCAGGAGCTGGCCGAAGTCGAGCGCCACCCGCGCCGCGCGGCGCTGGCGGCGTTCAACCTCAATGCGTTCCAGGGCATCAACGACTCCCTGGGCATGGCAGCGGGCGACGCCGTGCTGCGCACCATGGCGCGGCGCCTGAGCGCCCTGCTCGGCCCCGGTCAGACCCTGGCGCGCGTCGATGGCGACACCTTTGCCCTGCTGCTGACCGACCTTGGCGGCGACCTGCAGGCCGCCTCCACCCAGGCCGCGCGCAGCATCGAGCAGCTGCTGCTGGCCGTGGCCGAACCGCTGGAGCAGCAAGGCCAGGTGCTGCACCTGAGCGCGGGCGCCGGCGTGGTCATGATCCCCAACGACAGCCGCGACCCGCCCGAGCTGCTGCGCGAGGCCGAAACCGCCATGCACCAGGCCAAGGCCACGGGCGACGCGCGCGTGCGCTTTTTTGCCCACGCCCTGCAAGAGGCGGCCAGCGAGCGCCTGGCGCTGCGCAACGACCTGCGCCTGGCGCTGGGCAGCGCCCCCGCAGCGGCGCAGCAACTGCTGCTGCACTACCAACCGCAAGTGGGCGCGGACGGCTCCTTGCTCGGCGTTGAAGCCCTGGTGCGCTGGCAGCACCCCCGGCGCGGCCTGGTGGCGCCGGGCCAGTTCATCCCCGAGGCCGAGGCCAGCGGCCTGATCGTGCCCCTGGGCCAGTGGGTGCTTGAAGAGGCCGTGGCCTGCCTGCAGCGCTGGCAGGCGGCGGGCCACCCCTGGGCGGCCCAGTTGACGATGGCGGTCAACGTCAGCCCGCGCCAGTTCCGCGAGCCTGACTTCATCGCCCGCGTGGAAGACCTGCTCGCGCATGTGGACGTGCGCGCCCTGTCGCTGGAACTGGAGCTGACCGAGAGCGTGGTCGCCGACGACCTGGAAGCAACGCTGGAGAAAATGCAGGCCCTGCGCCGCCACGGCCTGCGCTTTGCGCTCGACGACTTTGGCACCGGCTACTCCAGCCTGGCCTACCTCAAGCGCCTGCCGATCGACACGCTCAAGATCGACCGCTCCTTCGTCATGGACATCGACGCCCCGGCAAAGGCACAAGGCGGCAAACGCCCGGCGGTGCTGATCGACGCCATCGTCGCCATGGCGCACCAGCTGGACCTGCGCGTGCTCGCCGAAGGCGTGGAAACGCCCACGCAGCTGGCCAAGCTGGTGCAGTCGGGCTGCGATATTTTTCAGGGCTACCACTTCAGCCGGCCCCTGCCCGAGGCCGCACTCGCCGCCTGGGCTACGGCGTCAACGCCCGATCGAGCAGCTCCACCCAATGGCGCACCGGCGTCTGCGTGCCCGCCTGTAGGTGCGTGATGCAGCCCACGTTGGCGCTGGCGATCACCGTCGGCGCCAGCGCCTGCAAGTGCCCGAGCTTGCGCGCGCGCAGCTGCTGCGACAAGGCCGCCTGCAGCACCGAATAGGTGCCGGCCGAGCCGCAGCACAGGTGCGATTCGGCCGGTAGCTGCAGCTCAAAGCCGAGCAGGCGCAAATACTTTTCCACCCCGCCGCGCAGCTGCTGCCCGTGCTGCAGGGTGCAGGGCGGGTGCCAGGCGACCACGCCCTCGGGGCGCCGGTGCAGGCGCTCACGCAGCAGCGGTACGAGCTCGGGCAGCAGCTCCGACAGGTCGCGCGTGAGGCTGCTCACGCGCGCGGCGCGGGCGGCGTACTGCGCATCGTGGCGCAGCAGGTGGCCGTATTCCTTGACCGTGACGCCGCAGCCCGAGGCGTTCATCACCACATATTCGACCGCGCCGGACTCGATGGACGGCCACCAGGCGTCGATGTTGGCGCGCATCTGCGCCAGGCCACCGTCCTGGTCGTTGAGGTGGAACTTGACGGCGCCGCAGCAGCCGGCCTCGGGCGCCACCACGGCCTCGATGGCGGCGGCGTCGAGCACGCGCACCGTGGCGTCGTGGATGTTGGGCGCCAGCGCCGGCTGCACGCAGCCCGCCAGCAGCAGCACCTTGCGCGCATGGCCGCCGCTGGGCAGCGGGCGGCGCGGCGGCGGCGCCGGCACCTTGGCGCGCACGCCCTCGGGCAGCGCAGCGCGCAGCGCCTGGCCCAGCTGCAGCGCGGGGGCGAACAGGGGCGAGTTCAGCCCCTCTTTGAGCGCCCAGCGCGCCACGCGCTCGCCCAGCGGGCGCGGCACCTGCGCATCGACCAGGCGCCGACCAATGTCAAGCAGCTGGCCGTACTGCACGCCGCTGGGGCAGGTGCTTTCGCAGTTGCGGCAGGTCAGGCAGCGGTCGAGGTGCAGCTGCGTCTTGCGCGTGGGCGTCTGGCCTTCGAGCACCTGCTTGATGAGGTAGATGCGCCCGCGCGGGCCGTCGAGCTCGTCGCCCAGCAGCTGGTAGGTCGGGCAGGTGGCGGTGCAAAAGCCGCAGTGCACGCACTGGCGCAGGATGGCTTCGGCTTCCTGGCCCTCGGGCTGGCCTTGGTAGGCGGGGGCGAGTTGGGTTTGCATGGGGGCAGTCCTTGGGTTTTAGGCCAGGGGCGGGGGCAGGCCCTCGGGGTCGCGCGTGCGCCACTCGCGCAGCGCGGCGCGCAGGCGCCGGCGGTCGCGCCACAGCGGCGGCAGCGCCAGCAGCAGCAGCACCAGCGCCAGCGGCACGACGCAGATGAAGCCCAGGTACTTGAAGCCTGCCGCCCCGGTGATGCCGCCGGCCAGAAAGCTGACCAGCAGCGTCGCGTGCAGCCACAGGCGCTCGCGGTTGGCACGCACCTGCTGCTGCGGCGGGGCGCCGCTTTTGTTCCAGAACAGCGCCTTGCCCAGCTCTATGCCCAGGTCGGTGACGGTGCCGGTGACGTGGGTGGTGCGAATCTGCGCCGACGACATCTTGGTGACGACGGCGTTTTGCAGCCCCATCAGAAACGCCAGCAGCAGCACCGTCAGCGGCACGGCAAAGGGCGTCGGCCAGCTCAGGGTGATGGCGCCCATCAGGCCAAAGAGCAGCAGCAGCACGGCTTCGATGAACAGCGGCAGCGCGTAGGTGCTGCGCAGGTGGCGGTGGCGCGCCCAGTGCACCATGATGGCGGTGGTGCCGGCGCCCGACATGAAGGCCCAGAGCGCCCCGATCGCCCCCAGCACCAGCTTGACGTTGCCCAGCACCAGGTGGTCGGCCAGCATGGCAACGATGCCCGTCATGTGCGAGGTGTAGAGGCTGACGACCAAAAAACCGCCCGCGTTGACCGCGCCGGCGTTAAAGGCCAGCAGCAGGCCCAGGTTGCGATTGCCCGCCACCGTGCGGCGGCGATCCATGAGGTGGCGCAGACTGCGCATGAAAGCTCCCTGCCCCGCCGTCAGGCAAACAGGCCCGCCGGGTCAAACGCCTGGCGCACCCGCTCCTGGAGCTTTGCCAGGGCCGTATTTTTTACATCAAAATGGGCTGTAGCGCTTATCTGGCAAGCGCTAGCAGCTATGAAAAGTATAGCACTACCACCCACTGCAGCAGCCGCCGCCTGCAGCGCTGCGCCGGCCTCGGGCGGGGCTTGCAGCCAGCGCTGCGCGCCGTGCCACTCGATCAGCGGCGCGCCCACGTCCGGGGGCAGCAGCAGCGGCGCAGCGCTGTCGGGCACCGACAGGCGCCACAGCGCGTGCCCGGGCGCGCGCTGCGCAAACCAGGGCAGGGTCTGCTCGGCGCAGGCTTGCCAGGCCAGCGCGGCCTGGGCGTCGTCCAGGCGCTCGCCGCCCAGGTGGGTGCAGGCGGCCTGCACCGCCGCACGGGCGCCACGCAGGCGCACATACAGCTGACCCTGGCCCTGGCCGGGCTCCCAGCGGCTGGCGTTGAGCGGCAGCGGCTGGCCGCACCAGGCGTTGAGCCACTGCAGCGCCTGGGCCTGGCTGCAGTCCAGGCGCAGCGTGGCCTCGGCCGGGGCCTGCGCCAGCACTTTGAGGCTGACCTCGGTCAGCACCCCCAGCCGCCCCCAGCTGCCCGCCATCAGGCGCGAGATGTCGTAGCCGGCGACGTTTTTCATCACCTGGCCGCCAAAGCGCAGGTGCTCGGCACGGCCATTGATGAGGCGCACGCCCAGCACGTAGTCGCGCACCGCGCCCACGCTGGCGCGCGCCGGCCCCGAGAGCCCGGCAGCGACCATGCCGCCGACGGTGGCGCCGGGGCCAAAATGCGGCGGCTCGAACGGCAGGCATTGGCCGCTGGCCGCCAGCAGCGCCTGCACCTGGGCCAGCGGCGTGCCCGCGCCGGCGGTGACGACCAGCTCGCTGGGCTCGTAGGCGACGATGCCACACAGCGCCCGGGTATCGAGCACCGCGTCCGCCTCGGTCGCCGCTGCCGGCGCCGCCCAAGGCCGGGCGGCGTAAAAGTCCTTGCTGCCGCTGCCGCGCACGCGCAGCCGGCAGTGCGTGGCCAGGGCGGTGCGTACGCATTCCAGGGTTTGGGTCACAGCGTTATCCATGACCAAGATCGTAGCGCCAGTGCCAGCGCTGGCGCCCAACCCTGCCCATAATCATCCATGGCGCGCAAGGGGCGCGCGCCAGCGGTTTTGCCACCCACCACCGGCCCCATGGAGGCACCCCCATCGTGGAGCAGTTTCCTGCCGAATCCATCTCCGGCATCCGGCTGCTGCGCTTTCCCAGGGCGCTGGAGCAGGAGTTTCGGCGCTATCACCTGCAGATTTTTCTGGTGCGTATGCGCTGGGCGCTGCTGGTGGCGACGTCGTTGTTTCTGCTGTTTGCGGTGCTCGACATCATCAGCCTGCCCGAGCCGGTGCGCACCCAGGTGCTGGCGCTGCGCCTGGGGCTGATCCTGCCGCCGCTCGTCCTCACCTGGGCCGCCACCTACCGGCCCCGGCTGCACGACTGGTTGCAGTGGATTGGGGGCGCGGCCTCGCTGATCTGCGGGCTGGGCGTGGTCGGCGTCATTGGCGTGGCGCGCAGCCACGCCTTTCCCCTGCCCTACGAGGGCATCATCCTCGTCACCTTTGCGTTTTACTTTCTCACCGGCCTGCACTTTGTGCCCGCCGTAGTCTGCGGCTGGCTGACGTTTGCCGCCTACCTGGGCATGGAGCTGCTGGCAGGCACACCGGGCGATGAGCTGCTGTACAACGCCTTCTTCCTCGGCACGGCCAACGTCATCGGCACCACCGGCTGCTACTTTCTGGAATACGCCGTGCGCCAGCAATTCCTGGCCAAAAAAGAATTGCGGGAAATGGCAGAGAAAGACCCGCTGACCGGGCTGCTCAACCGCCGCGCCTTCACCACCCGCGCCGAAAGCGCCTGGCGCCAGGCGCAGCGCGAGCACCATGCGGTGGGCGTGGCCATGATCGACGTCGATTTTTTCAAACGCTACAACGACCACTACGGCCACGCGGCGGGCGACGCGGCGCTGCGCCAGGTCGCCCAGGTCCTGCACGACCATGCCCGCCGCCCGCTCGACAGCGTGGCGCGCTACGGCGGCGAGGAGTTCGTCGGCCTGTGGTACGACGTGCGCGCCGAGGACATGCAAGCACTGCTCGAACAGGTGCGCGCCGGCGTTGCTGCACTCGCCCTGCCCCACACGGCCTCCGATGCAGCAGCGCACGTGAGCATCAGCATCGGCCTGCTCCATAGCCACCCCCAGCCCGGCGACAACCTGGAGGCTGCGCTGCGGCAGGCCGATGCTGCGCTGTACCGGGCCAAGGCACAGGGGCGCAACCGGGTGACCCCATAAAAAAACGCACCGGGATGCCAACCATCCACGGTGCGCGAAGGGAGAACCGTGCGTATTTAGCGGACGTAGGCCGTCTCGCCATGCGCCGAGATGTCCAGGCCCTGGCGCTCAGCATCCTCGGGCACACGCAGGCCCACCAGCAGATCGGCCACCTTGTAGGCCACGAACGCCACCACCGCCGACCAGACCACGGTGATGAGCACACTCTTGGCCTGCACCCAGACCTGCGCCCCCATGGCAAAGGTATCGGGCGTGAGGCCGCCGGTACCGCCCAGGCTTTGCGCAGCAAACACCCCGGTCAGGAGAGCACCGGCAATGCCGCCCACGCCGTGCACGCCAAAGACGTCGAACGCATCATCGACCCGCAGCAGGCGCTTGAGGCCACTCACGCCCCACAGGCACAAAGGGCCCACCAGCAGGCCCATGGCCATGGCACCCATGGGGCCGACAAAACCAGCCGCCGGGGTCACCGCCACCAGCCCGGCGACAGCGCCCGAGGCCGCGCCCAGCATCGAGGCTTTGCCCTTGTGCAGCGCCTCGGCCCCCAGCCACGACAGCGTGGCCGCCGCCGTGGCCAGCACGGTGTTGATGAAGGCCAGGCCCGCCACCCCGTTGGCCGCACCGGCGCTGCCGGCGTTGAAGCCAAACCAGCCCACCCACAGAAGCGATGCGCCCACCATGGTCAGCGTCAGGCTGTGCGGCATGAGCGCCTCTTTGCCGTAGCCGATGCGCTTGCCCACCATGTAAGCGCCCACCAGTGCGGCAATGCCGGCATTGATGTGCACCACGGTGCCACCGGCAAAGTCGAGCGCGCCATCCTTGCCCAGCAGGCCGCCGCCCCACACCATGTGCGCCACGGGGATGTAGCTGAAGGTGAACCACAGCACGGAGAAGATCAGCACCGCCGAGAAGCGCATGCGCTCGGCAAACGCGCCCACGATCAGCGCCACGGTAATGGCGGCAAACGTGCCCTGGAAGGCGACGAAGACATATTCCGGAATCGTCGGCAGCAGGCCCGAGAGCTGATCCGGCGCAATGCCCTGGAGGAACAGCTTGCCGCCGTCGCCAAAGAACTGGCCTTCACCACTGAAGGTGTAGCTGTAGCCGAACAGCGCCCACAGCACGCTGATGAGGGCAAAGATCACAAACACCTGCACCAGCACCGAGAGCATGTTCTTGGCGCGCGCCAGGCCGCCGTAGAACAGCGCCAGGCCTGGGATGGTCATGAGGATGACCAGCAGCGTGGAAGTGAGCATCCAGGCGGTATCGCCGGCGTTCAAAGTGGCAACGGCAGTCATAGCGCCTCCTCACCGGTTTCACCGGTACGAATGCGCAGCACCTGCGACAGGGGCGAGACGAAAATCTTGCCGTCGCCAATCTTGCCGGTACGCGCCGCGCCTTCGATGGCCTCGATGGCGCGCTCGAGCAGGGCGTCCCCAATGGCGACTTCAATTTTCACCTTGGGCAAAAAATCGACCACGTATTCAGCCCCCCGGTACAACTCGGTGTGGCCTTTCTGGCGGCCAAAGCCCTTGACCTCGGTCACGGTAATCCCCTGAACACCGATGTCCGAGAGGGCCTCGCGCACCTCGTCGAGTTTGAAAGGTTTGATGATGGCGGTAACCATGTGCATGGCGGCTTCCTTTGGATGATGAGCGAACACAACACCTAAAGCACAGGTCGTGCCAGCAGCGATTTTCTCCCCGCAGGCCACAGGCATATACACATCAATTTTGATAGCACCTCACGCTGATTGGGCGCCGGCTGGCACTGGGCACAGAGGCTGATATTGGGCGCAATCTTTACTCCCACTCCCCTTGCGGGAGAGGGTTGGGGAGAGGGGTGAACAGGCAAGGCGCTACCAGCGCCCCCCTCTCCCCCGGCCCCTCCCCCGCGAGAGCTTATGTAGGCACACATCTTTTTTTGATAGCGCACAACGCTTGTTTGGCGCTGGTTTGCACTCCCTCTCCCCTTGCGGGAGAGGGTTGGGGAGAGGGTTGGGGAGAGGGGTGAACAGGCAAGGCGCTGCCAGCGCCCCCTCTCCCCCGGCCCCTCCCCCGCGAGGGGGGAGGGGAGCACAAACCGCCCTTTGACCAGGCGGATGGGAGCCGTCAAAAGATGTGTGCATACACAAGCCCGCGAGAGAGGGGAGTAAAACCCCGCAGCGTGGGCAGGCGGTAGGGCGCTGCAGCCGTCACACGCTGGATTTGCACCAAAACAGTGCAAGCCACGCGCCAGGAAAGTGCCATGCACCAGGGGCGCCATTTCTTGCCCCATATCAAGCCCCACCCCTGCCACCGCCCCAAAACCCAAGGGTTTGTCCGACAATCACCGGGGCGCGCCGGCACAGAATTTCGGCTTATGCCTGTGGCGCATAAAAAAACGTAGAAACTACGCCGCTTCTTTGTTCTTCCACCTTTGTCGAGTCATCTATGAGCGCATTCCTCGAAGAGCGTGTCCTGTCCGTGCACCACTGGACCGATCGTCTGTTCTCCTTCACCACCACGCGCGATCCAGCGCTGCGCTTCTCCAACGGTCACTTCACCATGATCGGGCTGAAGGTGGACGGCAAACCGCTGTTGCGCGCCTACTCGATTGCCAGCCCGAACTGGGAAGAGCACCTGGAGTTTTTGTCGATCAAAGTCCAGGACGGCCCGCTGACCTCGCGCCTGCAGAACATCCAGGTGGGCGACACCATCATCGTCGGCAAAAAGCCCACGGGCACGCTGCTCATCGACTACCTGCTGCCGGGCAAGAACCTGTACCTGATCGGCACCGGCACGGGCCTGGCGCCCTGGCTGTCGATCGTGCGCGATCCGGAAACCTACGAGCGCTTTGAAAAAGTAGTGGTGGTGCACGGCGTGCGCGAGGTCAACGAGCTGGCCTACCACGATCTGTTCGAGAAAGAGCTGCCCAACCACGAACTGCTGGGCGAGATCGTCAAGGACAAGCTGGTGTACTACCCCACGGTCACGCGCGAGCCCTTCCGCAACCAGGGCCGCATCACCGACCTGATTGAAAGCGGCACCTTCCCGGCCAACATCGGCCTGCCAGCGCTCAACCCGCTGACCGACCGCGTGATGCTCTGCGGCAGCCCGGCCATGCTCGCCGACCTGAAGGTGATGCTGGAAAAGCGCGACTTCGAGGAAGGCAACACCAGCACCCCGGGCGACTTCGTGATCGAGCGCGCTTTTGTAGAGAAATAAGCCTCTAGCGCCCGTCAATCAAGCGTCAGCAGCTATTAAAACAATAGCTGCTGACGCTTTTTTATTTACTCTTGATGGAGTTCACTGGCGGGCTCGTCGGCTTCGAGCACGCGCTGCGCCCAGGCGCCGAGCTTGCGCGTGTCGGCGCGCAGCACCTCCTGCTTGACGGTCAGGATCTGCGTCGGGTGCATGGAAAAACTGCGCAGCCCCAGGCCCAGCAGCAGCCGGGTGAGCGCCGGGTCGCCCGCCATCTCGCCGCACACGCTCACGCTCTTGCCCTGCTCGGCGCCGGCGGCAATCACGTCGGCCAGCAGGCGCAGCACCGCCGGGTGCAGCGGGTCGTAGAGGTGGGCCACGGCCTCGTCGGTGCGGTCTATGGCCAGGGCGTACTGGATCAGGTCGTTGGTGCCGATGGAGAGAAAGTCAAAATCGCGCAAAAAGCGCCGCGCCAGCAGGGCCGCTGCCGGCACCTCGATCATGGCCCCCAGGCGTACCGCACCGTAGGCGCAGCCCCGGGCGTCGAGCTCGGCACGCGCGAGCGCCACCTGGGCCAGGGTTTCGTCGATCTCGCGCGTGTGCGAGAGCATGGGAAACAGCAGGTTCACCTGGCCGTGGGCAGCGGCGCGCAGCACGGCGCGCAGCTGGGTGCGGAACATCACCGGGTCGGCCAGGCTCCAGCGGATCGCGCGCAGGCCCAGCGCCGGGTTCAGGTGGCTGTCCTTGTGCGCCTTGTCCAGCTGCTTGTCGGCGCCGACGTCGATGGTGCGTATCGTCACCGGCAGGCCCTGCATCCCGTCCATCACCTGGCGGTAGGCCTGGTACTGCTCCTCTTCGCCCGGCAGGTTGGCACCTTTGCCCATGAACAAAAATTCGGTCCGAAACAGGCCCACGCCCACCGCCCCGGCCTGCACGGCGACGAGGGCATCGGCCGGCTGCTCGATGTTGGCCAGCAGCTCGACGCGGTGGCCGTCGATGGTCAGCGCCGGTGCATGGCGCAGGCGCGCCAGGCGCTCGCGTTCGAGCGTGATCTGGCGCTGGCGAAAGCCGTATTCGGCCAGGATGATGGGCGAGGGATCGACGATGAGCACGCCGGCGTCGCCGTCGATGATGACCCAGTCGTCCTGGCGCACCAGCTGGCTGGCGGCGCGCGCGCCGACCACCGCCGGAATATCCATGCTGCGCGCGACGATGGCGGTGTGGCTGGTCTTGCCGCCGACGTCGGTGACGAAGCCGGCAAAAATGCTCTGCTTGAACTGCAGCAGGTCCGCCGGTGCCAGGTCGGGCGCCACCAGCACCAGGGGCACGTCATGCCCGGTGCCGGCGAGCAGTTCCTGCTGCGCCCCGGGCGGCGGCGGTGGCGGACTGGCCACCGGGTTGGCCACGCCCTTCATGTAGCGCAGGATGCGTTCGACCACCTGCTCCAGATCGGCCTTGCGCTCGCGCAGGTAGTCGTCCTCCATCTCGTCGAACTGGCGCGCAATCACGTCCAGCTGCGTCACCAGCGCCCATTCGGCGTTGTACAGGCGCTCGCTGATCCAGTGCTTGATGCCGGTGACCAGGGCCTCGTCCTGCAGCAGCATCAGGTGCACGTCCAGCAGCGCCGGCAGCTCGCTCGGGGCGTCGGGCGGCATTTCGGCCTGCAGGCGCTGCAGCTCCTGCACCACGGCGTTGCGCCCCCGGCGCACGCGCTCGATCTCGGCGTTGACCTGATCGGCGGTAATGAAGTAATGCGCCACCTCCAGATGGCCAGCGGCCAGCAGCACCACGCGCCCGATGGCAATGCCCCGGGCCACGGCCAGTCCGTGGATGGCAAAGGTCATGGCCAGCTCCTCGCTTTACTGCCCTTCGCCGAACTTGTCGGCGATGAGCGCCAGCAACGCGTCCATGGCCTCGCGCTCCTGGGGACCGTCGGTCTGCAGCACGACTTCGGAGCCGATGCCGGCGGCCAGCATCATCACGCCCATGATGCTCTTGGCGTTGATGCGGCGCTCGCCCCGGCTCATGTAAACGTCGCACGGAAAGCTGCCGGCGAGCTTGGTCAACTTGGCCGAGGCGCGGGCGTGCAGGCCCAGTTTGTTGATGATGGTGGTGGTTTCGCTGATCATGGACAGGGGCAACGCAAAGAAGGGGCCGACAGGGCGCTCTCCACCCGCATGACGCCGGCCTTGCCGCCATCGACGGCGCGCGAGACGAGGCTATCGAGCGCCTCATGGCGGTAGCACAGCGCGCGCAGCAGCATCGGCAGGTTCACCCCCGTGACCAGGGCGTAATCCGTCTGCGCCTGCACCAGGCGCTGGGCCACGTTGCAGGGCGTGGCCCCGAGCACGTCGGTCAGCACCAGGGTTTGCGGCTGGGGTGGCACCGACGCCAGCAGCGCCTGCGCGGCCGCCAGGCTGTCCTCGGGCGCCTCGTGCGCGGGCACGTCGAGCACCAGCAGCTCGGCGGCGCAATCCGGAAACACATGGGCAGCGCAAGCGTGCAGGGCCTGCGCCAGCGGGGCGTGGGTGAGGAGGAGGATGCGCGTACTCATGGCATGGGTGTTAGCCCTGGCATTATGCGGGCGTCCCAGGCGCTGGCCGACAATGCGAACTTATCGCCAGCGGTGCAGTCGCACCCAGGCAACACCCTTTTTCTCTTTGTTTTTCACGTTCACGCTATGGCCATCAAACAATGGATTGCAGGTGCCGCGCTGGCCGCTTTTGCCGCCGTCGGCGCGTATGTTTACCTTGGCGCCGGTCAGCAGGCGGCGCCGCAGTCCACCTTCGTGCTGCTCGACGGCAGCCAGCAGAGCACGGCCGACCTGCGCGGCAAGGTCACGCTGGTGAACTTCTGGGCCACCAGCTGCACCACCTGCGTGGCCGAGATGCCCGACATCGTCGCCACACACAAAAAATACCAGGCCCAGGGCTACGACACCCTGGCCGTGGCCATGAGCTACGACCCGCCGCAGTACGTGCTCAACTTTGCGCAGTCGCGCCAGCTGCCGTTCAAGGTGGCGCTCGACCACACCGGCGCCGTCGCCCGCGCCTGGGGCGACATCAAGATCACGCCCACCACCTACCTGGTGAACAAACGCGGCGAGATCGTCAAAAGCTACGTCGGCGCACCCGACTTTGCCGAGCTGCACCGCCTGATCGAAAAACTGCTGGCCGAAGCCTGAGCGCAGTACACTGGGCTTTTGCCCTCTGCCCCACCCCCGTGGCTCCTGCGCCTGCCATTACCCTCTGGACACCGACACAGCCGAGCGAACTCGACGCTGTGCGCGCAATTTTTCGTGAATACGCCGCCAGCCTGACGGTCGATCTGGCGTTCCAGGACTTCGAGGCCGAACTCGCCGCCCTGCCCGGCGACTACGGCGCGCCACGCGGCCTGCTGCTGCTGGCCAGCGTCGATGGCGCCATCGCCGGCTGCTGCGCCCTGCGCCCGCTCGACGGCTGCGACTACCCCAACGCCGCCGAGATGAAGCGCCTGTACGTGCGCCCCGCCTTTCGCGGCCTCGGGCTGGGGCGCCAGCTGGCCGAGGCGACGCTGGACGCCGCCCGCCTGGCCGGCTATGCCAGCGTACTGCTCGACACCCTCGACGAGATGGAGTCGGCACGCGCGCTCTACGCCGAGCTGGGGTTTGAGGAGATTCCGCCCTACTACCACAACCCCGTGGCTGGCGCCCATTACCTCAAAGCCGATTTGGAATAAAAATGGCGCTAACCCTTGTGGGGCAAGCGCCAGAAGCTATCGATTAGATAGCGAAATCAAGCCTGCGCTTGTGCCAGCAGTGTGCCCGCGTCGCTGACCTCGAACTTGCCCGGGGCTTCGTTGTTGAGCTGGCGCACCACGCCGTCCTTGACCAGCATGGAGTAGCGGTTGCTGCGCAGGCCCAGGCCCTTGCCGCTCAGATCGAGCGTCAGACCCGTGGCCTTGGCGAAGACGGCATCGCCGTCCGCGAGCATCCGCACCTTGCCAGCGGCCTGCTGCTCGCGCCCCCAGGCGCCCATGACGAAGGCGTCGTTCACCGCCAGGCACCAGATTTCATCCACACCGGCAGCCTTGAACGCCGCCACCTGGGCGATATAGCCCGGCAGGTGCTGGGCCGAACAGGTGGGCGTGAAAGCGCCCGGCACCGCCAGCAGGGCAATGGTTTTGCCGGCGCTGGCGGCGCGCACGTCCACCGGATTCGGGCCGATGCTGCAGCCGTTGCCCTCGACTTCGACGTACTCCATCAGCGTGGCGGCGGGCAGGGTGTCTCCAACCTTGATCATGGCAATTTCCTTTCCAAAGGCCCCCTGGGGGCAAAAAAAAAACGACCCACGCATTGTGGGTCGTTTCCTCAGGCATTGCTGCCCAGGGGCTGATTGGGCTTAGACCAGAGCAGCCTTTTGCACCAAGCGGGTGACAACCCAGTTCTTGGTCTTGGAGAGCGGACGGCTTTCCGTGATCTCGATCACGTCGCCCATCTTGTACTCGCCGTTTTCATCATGGGCGTGGTACTTGCTCGAACGCACCACGATCTTGTCGTAGAGCGGGTGCTTGACGCTGCGCTCGACGAGCACGGTCACGGTCTTGGCACGCTTGTCGCTGACCACCTTGCCAATCAAGGTGCGCTTGAGGGATTTTTTAGCTTCCGTCATGTCGGCTCCTTCGATTACTTGGCAGCTTGCTTTTCAGCAAGGATGGTCTTGGCGCGGGCGATGTCGCGGCGGGTAGCCTTGATCGTCGCCGTGTTGCCCAGTTGTTGCGTGGCCTTTTGCATACGCAGACCAAAGTGGGCCTTTTGCAGGGCTTTCACTTCAGCTTCGAGGGCAGCAACGTCTTTTTGGCGGAGTTCAGCAGCTTTCGTCATGTTGATCTCCTTAAGCACCAATTTGACGGGTCACGAAGGTCGTGCGCAGGGGCAGCTTGGCAGCAGCAAGGCGGAAAGCCTCGCGTGCCAGCTCTTCGGGCACACCGACGATCTCATAGAGCATCTTGCCGGGCTGGATCTCAGCCACGTAGTACTCAGGGTTGCCCTTACCGTTACCCATACGGACTTCGGCAGGCTTGGTCGAGATCGGCTTGTCAGGGAAGACACGGATCCAGATACGGCCACCGCGCTTGACGTGGCGCGAAATCGCGCGACGGGCGGCTTCGATCTGGCGGGCCGTGAGGCGGCCGCGATCGGTGGACTTCAGGCCGAAGTCGCCGAAGGACACGGCGTTGCCACGGGTGGCGATGCCGGTGTTGCGGCCTTTTTGTTCCTTACGGAACTTGCGGCGTGCTGGTTGCAGCATGTTTATTCTCCTTTACCGTCCGCAGCAGCGGGCGCGGCTTTGTTTACGCGCTTAACGGAATCGGCACCGGCGCCAGCGGGCTTGTCGCTGCCATCGGCAGGTGCGGCGTTGGTGCCTGCAGGGCGGCGGCCACCACGGCCAGCGCCATCACGGCGACCGTCACCACGGCCATCGCGACGCGGGCCACGCGGGCGACGTTCGTCGTCAGGACGCGGCGTCTCGACCGCCGGCACAGCGCCACGGCCCAGGGTGTCGCCCTTGTAGACCCACACCTTGACGCCGATCACACCGTAGGTGGTCTTGGCTTCGGAGGTGCCGTAGTCGATGTCGGCGCGCAGGGTGTGCAGCGGCACACGGCCTTCGCGGTACCACTCGGTACGGGCGATTTCGATGCCGTTGAGACGACCCGAGGACATGATCTTGATGCCCTGAGCGCCCAGGCGCATGGCGTTCTGCATGGCGCGCTTCATGGCGCGGCGGAACATGATGCGCTTCTCGAGCTGCTGGGTGATCGAGTCAGCGATCAGCTTGGCATCGATTTCGGGCTTGCGCACTTCTTCGATGTTCACAGCAACGGGCACGCCCAGACGGGTTGCCAGTTCCTTCTTGAGCAGCTCGATGTCTTCGCCCTTCTTGCCGATCACGACGCCCGGACGTGCCGAGAAAATCGTGATGCGGGCATTCTTGGCGGGGCGCTCGATCAGGATGCGCGACACCGCAGCGTTCTTGAGCTTGGCCTTGAGGTACTCGCGCACCTTCACGTCTTCGGCCAACATGCCGGCGAAGTCGCGGTTGCTGGCGTACCAGCGGCTGGCCCAGTTACGGCTTACAGCAAGGCGAAAGCCGGTAGGATGGATTTTCTGTCCCATATTCTTCCTCTGGCCTTTTAGTTGCCAACAGTCACGTAGATGTGGCAGGTCGGCTTGCTGATGCGGTTGCCACGGCCCTTGGCGCGCGCGGTGAAGCGCTTGAGCGTGGTGCCTTGCTCGACGTAGATGGTCTTGACCTTCAGATCGTCGATGTCGGCGCCGTCGTTGTGCTCGGCATTGGCGATGGCCGATTCGAGCACCTTCTTGACGATCACGGCAGCTTTTTTCTGCGTGAAGGCCAGGATGTTCAGGGCTTGGTCCACTTTTTTGCCACGGATCAGATCCGCGACCAGGCGACCCTTGTCCACAGACAAGCGGACGCCACGGAGAACAGCACGTGTTTCAGACATGTTCTATTCCTTACTTCTTGGCTTTTTTGTCCGCAGGGTGACCCTTGAACGTACGGGTCAGCGCGAATTCGCCGAGCTTGTGGCCAACCATCTGGTCGGTCACATACACCGGCACGTGCTGCTTGCCGTTGTGCACGGCAATCGTCAGGCCGATGAACTCGGGCAGCACCATGGAGCGGCGCGACCAGGTCTTGACGGGCTTTTTATCCTTGGTGGCGATGGCCTTTTCGACCTTGGCCAGCAGGTGATGGTCAACAAACGGACCCTTTTTGATAGAGCGAGTCATTTGCTACCCCTTACTTCTTACGGCGCGACACAATCATCACTTGTGTGCGCTTGTTGTTGCGGGTGCGGTAGCCCTTGGTCAGGTTGCCCCATGGGTCAACAGCGTGACGGCCTTCACCGGTACGGCCTTCACCACCACCGTGCGGGTGGTCGATCGGGTTCATGGCCACGCCGCGCACGGTCGGGCGAATACCCATCCAGCGCTTGACACCGGCCTTGCCCAACTGGCGCAGGCTGTGCTCTTCGTTGGCCACTTCACCGATGGTGGCGCGGCATTCGATGTGGATCTTGCGCACTTCGCCCGAACGCATACGCACCTGGGCGTACACGCCTTCACGCGCCAGCAGCGTGGCCGACGTGCCAGCGGAGCGGGCGATCTGGGCACCGGCACCGGGCTTGAGCTCGATGCAGTGAATGGTCGAACCCACCGGGATGTTGCGGATCGGCAGGGTGTTGCCGACGCGGATCGGGGCTTCGGAGCCGCTCAGAATGGAGCTACCGACTTCCAGGTTGCGCGGGGCAATGATGTAACGGCGCTCGCCGTCGGCGTAGCACACCAGGGCGATGTGGGCCGAACGGTTCGGGTCGTACTCGATGCGCTCCACCTTGGCGGGGATGGCATCCTTGTTGCGACGGAAGTCCACCACACGGTAGTGGTGCTTGTGGCCACCGCCCTTGTGACGGGTGGTGATGTGACCGTTGTTGTTGCGGCCGGCCTTCTGGAACTGGGGTTCCAGCAGGGCTGCGAACGCTTCACCCTTGTGCAGGTGGTCACGCGAAATCTTCACCGTGCCGCGACGGCCGGGCGAAGTGGGTTTGAGCTTGATAACGGCCATGGTTTACGCAGCCTCCCCGGACAGGTTCAGCTCTTGACCTTCTTTGAGCGTCACGTAAGCCTTGCGCACGTTGTCGCGGCGGCCCATCGTTTTGCCAAAGCGCTTGGTCTTGCCTTTGGTATTGACCACAGAAACGCCCTTGACTTCGACCTTGAACAGCAGCTCGACAGCGGCTTTGATCTCGGGCTTGGTGGCGTTTTGCAGCACTTTGAACGTCACAGCGTTGGACTTTTCGGCAACCATGGTGGCCTTTTCGGACACGATGGGAGCAACCAACACTTGCATCAGACGACCTTCGTCAAACTTGAGTGTGCTCATGCGAACATCTCCTTGAGTTTGTCGATCGCGCCCTTGGTGACGAGCACTTTCTTGAAGTGCACCAGCGACACGGGGTCTGCATAACGCGGTTCAACGACGAACACGTTCTTCAGATTGCGCGAAGCGAGGTACAGGTTTTCATCGACCTCGTCGGCGATCACCATCACCGATTCCAGGTTCATGGCCTTGAACTTGTCAGCCAGGACCTTGGTCTTGGGGGTTTCGACCTTGAGCGAATCGACCACAGCCAGGCGGCCTTCGCGCGCCAGCTGCGACAGAATGCAGGCCATACCGGCGCGGTACATCTTCTTGTTGATCTTCTGCGTGAAGTTTTCTTCAGGCAGGTTCGGGAAGATGCGACCGCCCCCACGCCACAGCGGCGAGGAGGTCATACCGGCACGTGCGTTGCCGGTGCCCTTTTGCTTGAAGGGCTTCTTGGTCGAGTGGCGCACCTGCTCGCGGTCCTTCTGGGCACGGGTGCCCTGACGGCCGTTGGCGCGGTAGGCGACGACGATCTGGTGGATCAGGTCTTCGTTGTATTGGCGATCGAACACGGTCTCGGGAACGTCCACCTTGGACGCGGCCTGGCCCTGTTCATTCAGGAGTTCGAGCTGCATTAGTTCGCTCCTTTGGAAGCTTTGGCCTTGATGGCGGGACGCACCGTCACGAAGCCACCCTTGGAGCCCGGAACAGCGCCCTTGATCAAGAGCAGTTGACGCGCTTCGTCGATACGAACCACGTCGAGGTTTTGGGTAGTCACGGTCTCATCGCCCATGTGACCAGTCATCTTCTTGCCAGGGAACACGCGGCCCGGATCCTGCGCCATACCGATGGAGCCAGGAACGTTGTGCGAGCGGCTGTTACCGTGCGAGGCGCGCTGCGAACCGAAGTTGTGGCGCTTGATGGTGCCGGCGTAGCCCTTACCGATGGAGGTGCCTTGCACGTCCACTTTCTGGCCCACGGCGAAGACGTCAGCGACGGGCACGGTGGCACCAGCAGCGTACTTGCCAGCAACTTCAGCGGTCACGGGGAATTCGCGGATGATTTCACCGGCTTCGACACCTGCCTTGGCGAGGTGGCCGGCTTCAGGCTTGGTCACACGCGAAGCTTTGCGTGCGCCGAACGTGACCTGCAGGGCCACGTAGCCATCGTTCTCTTGGGTTTTGACCTGGGTCACGCGGTTGTTGGACACATCCACCACCGTGACGGGAATGGCTTCCCCGTCATCGGTGAACAGACGCATCATGCCCACCTTGCGGCCCAGCAACCCGAGGGAGTTGCACAGACTCATTGGTTTTCTCCAGAGCTTTCACCGCCGCAACTTCAATTGGCTGCGCCGTTTACACCTTGCTCGCCCATGGGCTTGCGTGCTGTGAAAGAGGGTTATTAAAGCTTCGCCCACCCCAAAGGGATAAGCGAAGCCGCAAAGTATAACGCGGACTGCTTTTGCAAGCAAGCCCGCGTCATACTGGGGTTGCAGTGCCCGCTAACGGGCACTGCAAAGCGGCATTACTGCAGCTTGATCTCGACGTCCACGCCGGCCGGCAGGTCGAGCTTCATCAGCGCGTCCACGGTCTTGTCGGTGGGATCGACGATATCCATCAGGCGCTGGTGCGTGCGGATTTCGAGCTGGTCGCGGCTGGTCTTGTTGACGTGCGGCGAGCGCAGGATGTCAAAACGCTTCATGCGCGTCGGCAGGGGCACGGGGCCCTTGACGATGGCACCGGTGCGCTTGGCGGTGTCAACGATCTCGGCAGCGGACTGGTCGATCAGCTTGTAATCGAACGCCTTGAGGCGGATGCGGATTTTTTGCTTGGACATAGGTATTCCTGACGTACGTGAGGATTACGCAATGATCTTGGCAACCACGCCGGCGCCGACGGTACGGCCACCTTCGCGGATAGCGAAGCGCAGACCTTCTTCCATGGCGATGGGGTTGATCAGCTTGACGGTGATCGACACGTTGTCGCCAGGCATGACCATTTCCTTGTCGGCCGGCAGCTCGATGGAGCCGGTGACGTCGGTCGTGCGGAAGTAGAACTGCGGACGGTAGTTGTTGAAGAACGGGGTGTGGCGGCCGCCTTCGTCCTTGGAGAGCACGTACACCTCAGCCGTGAAGTGGGTGTGCGGCTTGATGGAGCCGGGCTTGCACAGCACTTGGCCGCGCTCGACGTCTTCGCGCTTGGTGCCGCGCAGCAGCAGACCGACGTTGTCGCCAGCCTGGCCCTGGTCGAGCAGCTTGCGGAACATTTCCACGCCCGTGCAGGTGGTCTTTTGCGTGTCGCGGATGCCGACGATTTCGATTTCTTCGCCGACCTTGATGATGCCGCGCTCGACGCGGCCGGTCACCACGGTGCCACGGCCAGAGATGGAGAACACATCTTCCACGGGCATCAGGAAGGCACCGTCCACAGCGCGCTCAGGCGTGGGGATGTAGGTGTCCAGGGCTTCGGCCAGCTTCATGATGGCTTCTTCGCCGAGCTTGCCGGTGTCGCCTTCCAGGGCCAGCTTGGCCGAGCCACGGATGATGGGGGTGTCGTCGCCGGGGAAGCTGTACTTCGACAGCAGTTCGCGCACTTCCATTTCGACGAGTTCGAGCAGCTCTTCGTCGTCCACCATGTCGCACTTGTTCAGGAACACGATGATGTAGGGCACGCCCACCTGGCGGGCCAGCAGGATGTGCTCACGGGTCTGGGGCATCGGGCCGTCAGCGGCCGAGCACACCAGGATGGCGCCGTCCATCTGGGCAGCGCCGGTGATCATGTTCTTCACGTAGTCGGCGTGGCCGGGGCAGTCCACGTGGGCGTAGTGGCGGCCAGCGGTTTCGTACTCGACGTGCGAGGTGTTGATGGTGATGCCACGGGCCTTTTCTTCGGGCGCGTTGTCGATCTGCGAGTAGTCCTTGGCTTCGCCGCCGAACTTCTTGGACAGCACGGTGGCGATCGCTGCGGTCAGCGTGGTCTTGCCATGGTCCACGTGGCCGATGGTGCCAACGTTGACGTGCGGCTTAGTCCGCTCAAATTTCTCTTTTGCCATATCAATCTCTCCAAAGAGCAATGCCTGTGTGGGGGTTTAACGTCTGCACCCGGTTGCTCAATCCCCCCGCACAGGACAACAAGGGGGCACCGGGTCGCAGATTGCAAAAATTCTTTTGCTATTGAATTAATAGCTGCTTGCGCTTGCTGGATAAGCGCAAACGGCTATTTTTTACCTAATCAGAGGTATCCGAGAAAATTCGCTGCGCGAATTCGATCCGACACCCCCAGTCAGAGGTGCCCGAGCAAATTCGCTGCGCGAATTTGGTCCGGCACCTAGGCATTATTTTGCGCGGGCAGCAACAATGGCTTCGGCCACGTTGCGCGGGGCTTCGGCGTAATGCTTGAATTCCATCGTGTAGGTGGCACGGCCTTGCGTCATGGAGCGCAGCGTGGTGGCGTAGCCGAACATTTCGGACATCGGCACTTCGGCCTTGATGGCCTTGCCGCCGCCGACCATGTCGTCCATGCCCTGCACCATGCCGCGACGGCTGGAGAGGTCACCCATCACGGTACCGGCGTAGTCTTCAGGCGTCTCGACTTCCACGGCCATCATGGGCTCGAGGATGACGGGGCTGGCCTTGCGGGCAGCTTCCTTGAAACCGAAGATGGCGGCCATCTTGAACGCCTGCTCCGACGAGTCCACGTCGTGGTACGAACCGAAGGTCAGCGCAACCTTCACGTCCACCACCGGGTAGCCGGCCAGCACGCCGGCCGTCAGGGCTTCGATCACGCCCTTTTCGACTGCCGGGATGTACTCGCGCGGCACCACGCCGCCCTTGATTTCGTCCAGAAACTCAAAGCCCTTGCCCGGCTCGTTGGGTTCCAGGCGGAACACGACGTGACCGTACTGGCCCTTACCACCGGACTGGCGCACGAACTTGCCATCCACGTCCTTGACGGTATTGCGGATGGTTTCGCGGTAGGCCACCTGGGGCTTGCCGACGTTGGCTTCGACGTTGAACTCGCGCTTCATGCGGTCCACGATGATTTCCAGGTGCAGCTCGCCCATGCCGGCGATGATGGTCTGGCCCGACTCTTCGTCGGTACGCACGCGGAACGACGGATCTTCGGACGCCAGGCGCGACAGGGCAATACCCATCTTTTCCTGGTCAGCCTTGGTCTTGGGCTCGACGGCCTGCGCAATCACGGGCTCGGGGAAGACCATGCGTTCGAGCGTGATCGGGCTGTCCACGTCGCACAGGGTTTCACCGGTGGTCACATCCTTGAGGCCCACGCAGGCAGCGATGTCGCCAGCGCGGATTTCTTCCACTTCGATACGCTCGTTGGCGTGCATCTGCACGATACGGCCGATGCGCTCTTTCTTGCCTTTGACCGAGTTGTACACCGTGTCGCCCTTGGAGAGCACGCCGGAGTACACACGCACAAAGGTCAGCTGGCCGACGAAGGGGTCGGTCATGAGCTTGAACGCCAGGGCCGAGAATTTCTCGCCGTCGTCCGCCTTGCGGGTGATTTTTTTCTCTTCGTCGTCGGGGTCGGTGCCGCCCACGTCGTCGATGTCCACGGGCGAAGGCAGGTAGTCGATCACGGCGTCGAGCATACGCTGCACGCCTTTGTTCTTGAACGCGGTACCGCACAGCATGGGCTGAATTTCGGTGGCGATGGTGCGGGTGCGCAGGCCCAGCTTGATCTCGGCTTCGGACAGGTCACCCTCTTCAAGGTACTTGTTCATCAGCTCTTCGCTGGACTCCGCAGCGGCTTCGATCATGTTCTCGCGCCACTTCTGGGCGTCCGCAGCCAGCTCGGCCGGGATGTCAGCGTAGTCAAACTTCATGCCCTGCGAAGCCTCATCCCACAGGATGGCCTTCATCTTGAGCAGATCGACCACGCCCTTGAAGTTGTCTTCAGCGCCAATCGGGATCACCACGGGCACGGGGTTGGCCTTCAGGCGCAGCTTCATCTGGTCGTAGACCTTGAAGAAGTTGGCGCCGGTACGGTCCATCTTGTTGACGAACGCCAGACGCGGCACCTTGTACTTGTTGGCCTGACGCCAGACGGTTTCCGACTGCGGCTGCACGCCACCCACGGCACAGTACACCATGCAGGCGCCGTCGAGCACGCGCATGGAGCGCTCCACCTCAATGGTGAAGTCCACGTGGCCGGGGGTGTCGATGATGTTGAAACGGTGTTCGGGGTAGGACATGTCCATACCCTTCCAGAAGCAGGTCACGGCGGCGGACGTGATGGTGATGCCGCGCTCTTGCTCCTGCTCCATCCAGTCGGTGGTGGCCGCGCCGTCGTGCACTTCGCCCAGCTTGTGGGTCACGCCGGTGTAGAACAGGATACGCTCGGTGGTGGTGGTCTTGCCGGCGTCGATGTGGGCCGAGATACCGATGTTACGGTAACGCTCGATGGGGGTTTTGCGTGCCATGGTGATGGTCTTTCGTTAACGGCCAAGAGCCCGGTCGTCCAAAGGGTGACGAGCGGGCTCCCGGCCTTCGAGGGGATGCGAGGATTAGAAGCGGAAGTGGCTGAAGGCCTTGTTGGCTTCGGCCATGCGGTGCACTTCGTCACGGCGCTTCATGGCGCCGCCACGGCCTTCGGTGGCTTCCATCAGCTCGTTGGCCAGGCGTTGGGCCATGGACTTTTCGCCACGCTTGCGGGCGGCTTCCTTGATCCAGCGCATCGACAGGGCCAGGCGGCGCACCGGGCGCACTTCCACCGGCACCTGGTAGTTGGCGCCACCCACGCGGCGGGATTTCACTTCCACCATGGGCTTGACGTTGTTGATGGCCGTGGTGAACACCTCCAGGGCATTCTTCTCGGGCTGCTTCTTCTCGATCAGCTCCAGGGCGCCGTAAATGATGCGCTCTGCAACTGCCTTCTTGCCGCCTTCCATGATCACGTTCATGAATTTGGACAGCTCGACGTTGCCGAACTTGGGATCCGGCAGGATTTCACGTTTGGGGACTTCGCGACGACGTGGCATTTTTTACCTCTATCTTTGCTTCAGTTGGCACCATTTCAGGCACCGCGAGAGCCAAACAACTGGACTCCCACTTACTCGACCCATGCAAAAACGACTGCACTTGGGGGTCACTACGCTGCACCACCGCGCCACGCGGGGCCAGCACCGAAATTGTCAAAGCGACAGGGCTTACTTGGCCTTGGGCTTCTTGGCGCCGTACTTGGAGCGCGACTGCTTGCGGTCCTTGACGCCTTGCAGGTCAAGCGAACCGCGCACGATGTGGTAACGCACACCGGGCAAGTCCTTCACACGGCCGCCGCGCACCAGCACGACGCTGTGCTCTTGCAGGTTGTGGCCTTCGCCGCCGATGTAGGAGATGACCTCAAAACCGTTGGTCAGGCGCACCTTGGCAACCTTACGCAGAGCGGAGTTAGGCTTCTTGGGCGTCGTGGTGTACACACGGGTGCACACGCCACGGCGCTGCGGGCAGTTTTCCATGGCGGGGCTCTTGGACTTGACAGTCTCGACCTCGCGCCCATGGCGAATGAGCTGGTTAATGGTTGGCATTAGATACGTCCCTAAACGTGAAAATGCTTAAAAAGCGAAAACGTGAAGCCCTTCGGAAAATTCCGAAAAGCCCTCAATCGTAGCAGCAGGGGCCGCGCTTGGCAAGCCCCCGCGCACCGCAGCCGGCTTACTTGATCCAGAGCCGAATGGCATCCCAGGCGCGGCCAAAGATGCCTGCCTGCTCCACACCCTCCAGAGCCACCAGCGGCACCTCGGCCACGGCCTGGTCACCGACCGAGACTTTGAGCGTGCCCACCTGCTGACCCTTGGTGATGGGCGCAATCAAGGGTTCCTGGCGCACGATGTGCGTGCTGACCTTGCCCGCACTGCCGCCAGGCACGGTGACGACGATGGCCTGCTCGCGGCCAATCTTGAGCTTGTTTTGCTTGCCCTTCCACAGCGCCGGCTCGGCCACGGGCTGGCCGGCGTCGAACAGCTTGACCGCGTCATACGCGGTGTAGCCCCAGTTGAGCAGCTTCTGGCTTTCGTTGGCACGGGCGTTCTCGCTGGCCGTGCCCAGAACGATGGAGAGCAGGCGGCGCTGGCCCACCTGGGGAAAGTCGCGCTTGGCGGTGGACACCAGGCAATAGCCAGCGGCGGCGGTGTGGCCGGTCTTCAGGCCATCGACGCTCGGGTCACGAAACAGCAGCAGGTTGCGGTTATTGCTGTTCGATGCCGGTGTGCCCTCGTAGCGGTACTGCTTGGTCGAGTAGTAATGCAGGTACTCCGGAAAGTCCTGCATCAGGCGCGTTGCCAGCGTCGCCAGGTCGCGCGCCGTGGTGGTGTGGCCGGGCTCGGTCAGGCCCTCGGGGTTTTTGTACTGCGTGCCATTCATGCCCAGGGCCTTGGCCTGCTCGTTCATGAGGCGCACAAAGTTTTCTGCCGTGCCGCCCACGCCCTCGGCCAGGGCCATGGTGGCGTCGTTGCCCGACTGCACGATCATGCCCTTGAGCAAATCGTCCACCGGCACCTGCATCTTGGGGTCGATGAACATGCGCGAGCCCGGCATCTTCCAGGCGCGCTCGCTCACGGGCAGTTTTTGCTCCAGCGTGATTTTTTTGGCGCGCAGGGCATCAAACACCAGGTAGCCGGTCATGAGCTTGGTCAGCGACGCCTGCTCCACCGGCGCGTCGATGTCCTTGGCGGCCAGCACCTGGCCAGCGGTCACGTCCACCAACAGGTAGTTGCGGGCGGCAATCTCGGGCGGTTGGGGCGCACTCACTTGCGCAAAAAGCACGGCGGGCAGGGCCGCAGCAGCGGCCAGCACCAGGGCGCGCAGGGCGGGACGGGGTTCAATCATGGCAAAACCTTTGCAAAAAGAGGGGTCAGCACTGCGTCTGCAGATGGCGCAGCACCAGGTTTTTCAACAGCGGCAGCTGGCCGTGGAAGAAATGCCCGCCGCCGGGCACCACGGTCACGGGCAGCAGCTGCGGCCGCGCCCAGTCCATGACGCTCGCCAGGGGCACGGTCTCGTCGTGCTCGCCGTGCACCACCAGGGTGCGCAGCTGCGCCTCGGGCGGCACGGGCGCCACGTCAAAACGGCTCGCCGCCGTGCCCACCAGCACGGCGTGCTGCACGCCGCGCTGCGGCCACAGCTGCTGCAGTGCGTGGCTGGTGACGAAGGCACCAAAGGAAAAGCCGGCCAGCGCCAGCGGCCCTTGGGGTGCGCTTTGCTGCACCACGGCGAGCAAATCGTCGAGCTCGCCCGCTCCGGCGTCGTAATGGCCGTCCGAAGCACCCACGCCCCGAAAATTAAAGCGCACCGCCTGGTAGCCGCCAGCGACAAAGGCGCGCGCCAGCGTCTGCACCACCTTGTTCTCCATGGTGCCGCCAAACAGCGGGTGCGGGTGGGCAATGACGGCGACGCCGCGCACGGCAACGCCAGCGGGCGGCAAGTCACGCAGCGCCTCGATGGCGCCCGCAGCACCCACCAGGCTCAGGCGTTCAGTCTGGGCATTCAAAATACTATCCTTTTGATAGCTGCTCGCGCTTATCTGGCAAGCGCCAGCAGCCTATAGAGCAGGTTTTAGCGCCCGAGTTCCGGCGGCGTCAGCAGGCGCTCGACCACCTGGCCGTTTTTCAGGTGCGACTCGACGATCTCATCAATATCAGCGGCATCGACGTAGGAGTACCACACGCCCTCGGGATAGACCACCGCCACCGGGCCGGCGGCGCAGCGGTCAAGGCAGCCGGCCTTGTTCACGCGCACCTGGCCCACGCCGGCCAGGCCCAGGGCCTTGACCTGCGCCTTGCAGCGCTCGAACGCAGCCTGCGCGCCGTGCTGGGCGCAACAGGCTTCGCCATTGGCGCGCTCGTTGGTGCAAAAGAAGATGTGGCGGGCGAAATACGGGGGGCGGGCATCAGTCATGGGGCGCGATTGTAGGTTCGCCGCCCCGGCGCTCGCGCCGCGACAGGCGCAGCACCAACACCAGCAACGTGGCATAGGGCCAGAGCCAGCCGAGCCACTGCGACAGGCCATAAAAGCGCACAAAGCGCCCCTGCTCCCACTGCTGCAGGGTTTGCGCAAAGTAGGCGCTGGTCGGCGCCTGGTTGAGCAGGCTCAGGTGCAGCACCAACGCCAGCAGCGCCAGCGCCGCGCAGGCGCGCACCGGCAGCAGCAAGGCCAAGAGCAGCAGCACAGGCGCGAGCGCCAGGCCCAGGCGCACGGGCAGGCTGCCCAAACCGTCCCACGCATGTTGCGGCCCCCAGGCCAGGGCGGCAGACAAGGCCGTGACCGCCACGCCCAACGCCAGCATCACCAGGGCAAAGCGCACCCGCCGCCCGCGCTGCGCCATCACGCTGTAGCCCAGCAGCCCCGGCACCAGCAGGCCCAGCAGCACGCACAGCACCTCGGTGCTGCGTGCCAGCGGCTCCAGCGGTGCGCCGCCCAGGGGCAGCCAGTCGAGAAACGGCGTGCCGTCGAGCACCTCGGCGGCAGCGGCCTCCAGGCGCTCTTGCACCTGGCCCAGGCCAAACGGCAAGGCGGTGGGGAACAGCAGCGCCGGCGGCCACAGCGCCAGCAACACCAGCGCACCATGCGCCTGCGGCACGAACCAGCGCGCCCGAAAGCGCGCCCAGTGGTCGATGGCGCCCGCGCGTTCGAGCAGCGCCGCCAGCAGCGCGCCCAACAGGCTGCCGCCGCTGTTGAGCAGCCAATCGAGGTTGGAGGACACGCGCTGGGGCAGGTAAATCTGCAAAAACTCCAGCGCCAGCGACAGCAGCGCCCCCGCCAGCGCCGCCAGCACCCAGGCGCTGCGCCGCCAGCCCGAGCGCATCAGCGCCAGCGCGAGCAAAAAACCCAGCGGCGCGTAGCCAGCCCAGTTGGCGTTGACGTCAAACCAGGTCCAGTACGGCGGCGGAATGGGTGCGGCCCAAAACTCCCAGGGCGAAATGCCCTGCGCCCGCCAGCCGCCAAACGGAAACAGGCTGGCAAAAACGATCAGCGCGGCATAGCTGAGCGCCAGCGGCCAGGCGATGGTTTTGTGTGCCACGCCGCCATCCAGGTTTAAAACGGCTTGAGCACCACCAGCAGCACGGCGGCGACCAGCAGCAGCACCGGGATTTCGTTGAACCAGCGCAACCACACATGGCTGCACCGGCAGGCATTGGCCGCGAACTGGCGCAGCAGGCGCGCGCAGTAGCCGTGGTAGAGCACAGCCAGCACCACCACCGAGAGCTTGGCGTGCAGCCAGCCGTTGCCCGGGCCGCGCCCAATGCCGTAGCCCAGCCACAGCCACAGGCCCAGGCCGATGGCGGGCACGGCCAGCAAGGTGCTAAAGCGCAGCAGCTTGCGCGCCATCAGCAGCAGGCGCTCGCGCTCGGCCACCGAACCCGGCGCCACCATGGCCAGGTTGACGTAGATGCGCGGCAGGTAGAACAGGCCAGCGAACCAACTGGCAATAAAGACGATGTGAAAGGCTTTGACCCAGAGCATGGCGGGCAGTGTAGGGGCAAAAAAAGCCCGGCGCGGGGCCGGGCGAGTAAGCCTGCTGGGCCTTGCAGCCGTCCCAGGCCCCGCTCAGGGAGGAAAAGCGGGGGGCGGCAAGCCGCCCGCAGGCAATCTAGCACCCGCCGGCGGGCGCTGCAAGGGCGCTTTCCTGCACCCCCAGGGCCGCCTCCAGCGCCGCCCGCAGCCGCGCGGCAAAAAGCGCGACGCTGGGCGCCTGGGCACACAAATCGGCGCAGCTGACGGTGCGCGCCTGCACCGCCGCCAGGTCCTGCGGCTGGCCCAGGGCCTGGCACAGCAGCGCCCAGTCGGGCGGCGCGACCAGGGTGCCGGCCACCAGCAGCACGCCGTGGCGCTGGCGCCGCTGCGCCAGGCCGACGAGCTTGCGCCCCTGCTGCACGTCCACCACCTCCCAGGGTGCCAGGCTGCCGTAGCAGGCCCAATCGACCACCGGCCCCAGGCGTGCGTTGCCAGCGGCGACCTCATCGCCCGGCAGGGCGCGGCTGGGCACGCCCAGCTGCTGCAGCACCTGCACGTGCAGCTCGCCCAGGGCGCGGTAGCTGTCGGGCAGGCGCCCTTGCAGCCAGGGGTGCGTGGGTGGCAGGGCGACGGAGCAGCTGACCATCCACGGCCCGGTCAACACCGCGCCGCCGCCCGAGGGCCGCTGCAGCAGCTCCCAGCCCTGCGGCCAGCGCGCGCGCGCTGCCTCCAGGTGCTGGCGCTGGGCGCAGCCAAGGACGACGGCGGGGGCGTCGAAAGTCCATACCCGCCAGCGCGGGGCGGGCAGGGGCGCTTGCATTTGCAGGTGGTTCCAGGCCTGCTCCTGGGCGATGGTGGCGATGGCGGCTCTCCGGCGAAAGCCCCAAGGCTAACGCAGCTATCGCACAATCGGCGCCCATGCATCTGTCCAGCCCTACCCCCTTCCCGACGAATCGCCCGCGCCGCCTGCGCCGCGATGCCTTCACCCGCAACCTGGTGCGCGAGCACCGCCTGTCGGCGCACGATTTCATCTACCCGGTGTTCGTGCACGCGGGCGAGAACCGCCGCGAGGCCGTGCCCTCCATGCCCGGTGTGGAGCGCCTGTCGCTCGACCTGCTGCTGCCCGTGGCGGCCGAATGCATGCAGCTGGGCATTCCCTACCTGGCGCTGTTCCCGGCCATCGACGGCGCGCTCAAAACGCCCGACGGCAAAGAGGCGCTCAACCCCGACGGCCTGATCCCGCAGGTGGTGCGCCGCCTCAAGGCGGAGTTTCCGCAGCTGGGCGTGATGACCGACGTCGCACTCGACCCCTACACCAGCCACGGCCAGGACGGCGTGCTCGACGACACGGGCTACATCATCAACGACGAGACCGTCGAGCTCCTCGTCGGCCAGGCGCTGGCGCACGCCGAGGCTGGCGTGGACATGGTCGCGCCCAGCGACATGATGGACGGGCGCATTGGCGCCATCCGCGAGGCGCTGGAGGCGCACGGCCACATCCACACCCGCATCATGGCCTACAGCGCCAAGTACGCCAGCGCCTTCTACGGCCCGTTTCGCGACGCCGTGGGCACGCGCGGCGCCCTGGGCAAGGCGGATAAAAACGTCTACCAGATGGACCCGGCGAACACCGACGAGGCGCTGCGCGAGGTGGCGCTCGATATTGCCGAAGGCGCCGACATGGTCATGGTCAAGCCCGGGATGCCGTACCTGGACATGGTGCGCCGCGTCAAGGACGAGTTCAAGGTGCCGACCTTCGCCTACCAGGTGTCGGGCGAGTACGCCATGCTCAAGGCCGCCGCCGCCCAGGGCTGGCTCGACCACGACGCCGTGATGCTGGAGGCGCTCTTGGCCTTCAAGCGCGCCGGTGCCGACGGCATCCTCACCTACTTTGCCCGCGACGCGGCACGATTGCTACAAAAACAATAGCTGCTTGCGCTTATCTGGCAAGCGCTGGAGGCTGATTTGACCCCTGCTTTTCGCGTATTCCACCTGCAACCCGGCCAGGGCGTGCGCGAGCTCGGCGCCCTGCCCAGCGCGCCGCCGGCGCAGGGCTTTTACTGGCTCGCCTGCACGCGCAGCGCCTTGCAAGAGGCCCTGGAGCCGCTGCAGGCGGCGCTGCAGGCCGTGACGGGCCAGCCGCTGGTGGACCTGCACGTCTCGGACCTGCTCAACGCCCAGCGGCCCTCGGGCTACGACTACACCCAGCACTACGACCTGCTGGTATTTCGCCGCCTGGTGGCCAGCGCCAACCCCGAGCAGCCGCCCGAATCCAGCGCCCCCCGGCGCGGCGGCCCGCCGGTGCTGCGCCGCATCGACACCAGCCCGCTGGGCTTTGCCCTGTTCGACCAACTGCTGCTGTCGGTGCACCCCGAAGATTGCGTGGTGCGCGAAGCCTACGCCGCCCGGCTGCTCGCCGCCCAGCCCACCGACCCGCGCGAAGGCCAGGCCAGCGCCGGCGCGCGCCTGCCCGCCAGCAGCGCCGACCTGATGCTGCGCACCCTGGGCTACATCGTCGATGGCTTTCTGGAGCTGCGCCGCGAGCTCTCGCGCCAGCTCGACCACTGGCAATCCGAGCTGCTGCTGCCCAGGACGCGCTTTACGAACTGGAGTGCCCTGCTCGATGCGCGCCTGGCGCTGCACGAGCTCGACGAAGTGTGCGAAGACCAGCGCAGCGCGGTGCAGGACTGGATCGAGGCCCTGGAAGAATGGCAGGCGCCCGAGCACGCACAGGCGCTGCGCGAGCTCGACCTGCTCAAGGTGCGCAGCCGCGACCTGCTCGAACACATCGAACGCGTCGCACACCACGTGCGGCGCCTGGAGAGCAGCACCGAAACGGCCGTGCAGATGCATTTCAGCGTGCAAAGCAACCGCACCAACGACATCATGCGCACCCTCACCGCCGTGACGGCGGTGTTCCTGCCGCTGAACCTGGTGGCTGGCATTTTCGGCATGAACTTCGATGTCCTACCGCTGATTCACCAGCAGCACGGCTTTTGGTGGGCCCTGGCCAGCATGGCTGGCATGGCGCTGGCGCTGGTGCTGTTTTTCTGGCGCAAACGCTATCTGGCGCGCAGCGAGCGCTAACAAGTCTTGGCAGGTTACGCCACGGCGGCGGGGGCCAGGTCGTCGTCGCCACAGGTGCTGCTGCAGCCGTGGATCAGCTCCCCGGGCAGGGCCTCGGGGCGGGCGAGCTGGCCGCTGGCGGGGTCGTAGCCGACCTGCTGCAGGTGCTGCGCCAGGGCGGCGTCCATGCTGTCGGCGTGAATCGGGAACCAGTGCACCAGCTCCGCCGCCATCGAGCGCACCAGCGCCAGGTTGCCGGCCGCGCCCTGCTTGGCGCCTTCGCGCATGACCTTGAGCACGGCCGCGTGCTGGGTACTGTGGCAGTTGCCGGCGGCAAAGCGCGTGGCCGCCATCCAGAAGTCTTCCTGGTCGAAATGCTGCTGCGTGTGCGCGATCAGCGCCTGCCAGGCGGGCAGCAGGGCGGCATCGTCTGCGGCCTCGACCTCGGCCAGCAGGGCGACGAATTCGCGGTGTGTGTCATCCATGCGCGCCACGCCCAGTTCCAGGGCGGGCGACCATTCCAATGCAGCCATGCGGACAAATTCCTTGGTGTTCTCAACGGGGGCGCAAGCTTACCGCGCGGTGCTGGCACCCGCTTGACATCCGTCCAGATCGGCGCCGGCACGCGCCCGGTACTGCCCCGGCCCCTGGCCCTGCCACTGCTTGAAGGCATGGTGGAACGCCGCCGCCTCCTGGTAACCGAGCAGCTGGCCAATGTCGGCCAGGGCCATGGGCGTCTGGCGCAGGTAGTGGCAGGCCAGGGCGTGGCGCGTGCCGTCGAGCAGGCCCTGAAAGGCCCATCCGGCCTCGGCCAGGCGCCGCTGCAGCGTGCGCGGCGCCAGCTGCAGGTCGGCGGCCACATCGGCCAGGCGCACGCCCTGCGGCCCCAGGCGCTGCGAGATGCACTGGCGCACCCGGGCGACGATGTCGGCGGCGTCGGGCTGGCGCGCGCGCAGCAGCTCCTCGGCGTGGCGCTGCAAGAGTGGCAGCAGACCGGGGTGGGTTTGCGGCAGCGGCCAATCGAGCCAGGCGGCCGGGAACCGCGCCCGGTGCGCCGGCGCGCCCCAGGCCAGCTGCGCGCCGCTGGCCTGGGCCAGGGCTGCCGCCGTGACCGCATCCGGCGCCGGGTGGGCAAACTCCACCTGCACCCCCACCAGAGGCTGGCCCAGCAGCCACTGGGCGCAGGTGTGGATGCCGGCAAACACCGACTCCACCAGCGCCGCCGCCGCCGGGTGGCTGGCGTGGGCGTTGCGCCATTCGTACACCACCACGGTGCCCTGGCGCGTGAGGGTCGAGCGCCCCAGGTCGTGCACCAGGGCTTCAAAGCGCAGCACCTGCGCCAGCGCCTCGCCCAGGGTGCCGCAGGCCAGCAGCAAGATGCCGTTGACGCCGTAGCTGGTGGGCTTGACGCTTTGCCCCAGGCACCAGCCAAAGCCCGGCCCGGCGTGCGCCAGCGCCTGCTGCAGCAGCGCCAGGTACTGGGCCACGGGCACATCGTCCTCGCC
This sequence comes from Acidovorax sp. HDW3, assembly GCF_011303755.1. Taxonomy (NCBI): domain Bacteria; kingdom Pseudomonadati; phylum Pseudomonadota; class Betaproteobacteria; order Burkholderiales; family Comamonadaceae; genus Acidovorax; species Acidovorax sp. HDW3. The sequence goes on from NZ_CP049885.1 coordinate 2,963,168, forward strand.
CGGCGGCGCGCCACACTGGGCCGGCGGCACGCCGGCCGCCAGGGCCGCGTCCCACAGGGTGCGGGCGTAGGGAGCAATGACGCGCAGCGGCGCGCCTGGCGCAATCGAACAAGAAGGTGGCGTCATGGCGCAATGGCAAAACAGGCGCGCCATCCTACAGTGTGGCGAACAAGGAAAACACCATGAGACGCTGGAACGGCTGGGGCGACGACGCCACTTCAATGGACCTGGGCACGGGCGCGCGCGCCATGCTGGCCGAACGGCTCGGCCCCGGCTGCCCGCAGCCGGATGCGCCGCTGGCCGGGCTGCTGGCGCGCATCCCGCCCTCGCGCCTGCCGGCGCACCCGCTGATCGAGCGCAGCGCCGAGGCCCGCCTGCCTGCCGCCTGGGGCGAGAGCTACGCCGATTGGATCCGCAAGCGCTGCGGCCACCTGCCGCCCGTGCCCGACGGCGTGGCCCGCCCCACGTCGCGCGAAGAGGTGCGCGAACTGCTGGCGCTGGCGCAGGCCGGGCGCTGGGTCGTCATCCCCCTGGGCGGGGGCACCAGCGTGGCGGGCCACCTGGACTGTCCGGCGGGCGAGCGGCCCATCTTGTCCATCCACCTGGGGCGCATGAACCAGCTGCTGCACCTGGATGGAGCCAGCCAGCTCGCCACCTTTGGCGCCGGCACGCCGGGGCCGATGGTGGAGGCGCAGCTGCGCGCCCAGGGCTACACGCTGGGGCATTTTCCGCAGTCGTTTGAATACTCCACCGTCGGCGGCTGGGTGGTGACGCGTTCGAGCGGCCAGCAGTCGCTGCGCTACGGGCGCATCGAGCAGCTTTTTGCCGGCGGCCAGCTGGAGACGCCCGTGGGCCCGCTGGCCCTGCCCACCCTGCCCGCCGCCAGCGCCGGGCCGGATCTGCGCGAGATCGTGCTCGGCAGCGAAGGCCGCCTGGGCGTGCTCACCGAGGCCACGGTGCGCGTCTCGCCCCTGCCGGCGCACGAGAGCTTTCACGCCCTTTTTCTGCCGAGCTGGGACGCGGCCGAAGCCGCCGTGCGCGCGCTGGTGCAACTGCGCCTGCCGCTGTCCATGCTGCGCCTGTCCAACGCCGTGGAAACCGACACCAACCTGCGCCTGGCCGGGCACGAGAAAACCATCGCCCTGCTGGAAAAATACCTCGCCTGGCGCGGCTGCCGCGCCGGCAAATGCCTGCTGCTGCTGGGCGTGAGTGCCGACGCCACCACCGCCCGCCACGCGCTGCGCGCCGCGCGCCGCCTGCTGAGCCGCCACGGCGCGGTCTACATCGGCGCGGCCATGGGGCGCAAGTGGGCGGCCAACCGCTTCAAAGGCCCCTACCTGCGCAATACCCTGTGGGATCTGGGCTACAGCGTGGACACGATTGAAACCGCCGTCGATTGGCCCCAGGTCAGGCCACTGATGCAGGCCATGGAGCAGGCCGCGCGCGACGCCTTCGCGCCCTTTGGCACGCCGGTGCACGCTTTCAGCCACCTGTCGCACCTGTACCCGCAGGGCAGCAGCATTTACGCGCAGTACGTCTGGCCCACGGCGCCGGGCGGCTTTGCGCCCAACTTTGCGCGCTGGCAGGCGCTGAAAACCGCCGTGGCGGCGCAGATCGCCGCGCACGGCGGCACCGTCAGCCACCAGCACGGCGTGGGGCGCGACCACGCCGCCCACCTGGCGCAGGAAAAAGGCGCGCTCGGCATGGCCACCCTGGCCGCGCTGTGCCGCCAGTTCGACCCGCAGGGCATCATGAACCCCGGCAAGCTGCTGCAGGACGGCGGGCCATGGCAGGAATGAACCGCGCTGCCGACCTGGCCCGGCTGACCAGCCAGGACTGGGATCTGGTCGTCATCGGCGGCGGCATCAGCGGCGCGGGCGTGGCGCAGCAGGCGGCAGCGCAGGGCTGGCGCGTGCTGCTGGCCGAGCAGCAGGACTTTGCCTGGGGCACGTCCAGCCGTTCATCCAAATTGGTGCACGGCGGCCTGCGCTACCTGGCGCAGGGCGACATCGCCACCACCTGGCACAGCCTGCAAGAGCGCCAGCGCCTGCTGCGCGAGGCCCCGGGCCTGGTCGTGCCGCAGCGCTTTTTGCTGCCCGACTGCGCCGGCCAAAAACCCGGGCGCCGCCTGGTACAGCTGGGGCTGGCGCTGTACGACGCCATGGCGCGCACGCGCCAGCACCGCTACGCCGCGCTGCCCGAAACCGCCCTGCTCGCCCCCGGCCTGGCGCCACCGGGGCTGCGCGGCGCGCTGCTGTTCCAAGACGCGCAGACCGACGACGCCCGCCTGGTGCTGCGCGTGCTGCACGCGGCGCGCCTGGCGGGGGCCACCACGCTCAACTACCTGGCCGTGCGCAGCGTGCAGCGCGCGCCCGGCGGCGCCCAGGCGCTGCAGCTGCAAGACACCCTCACGGGCACGCCGTACGGCCTGCGCGTGCGCTGCGTGGTCAACGCCACCGGCGTCTGGGCCGATGGGCTGCGCGGCCAGCGCGCGCCGCTACTGCGCCCGCTGCGCGGCAGCCACCTGATCGTGCCGCTGTGGCGCCTGCCGGTGGCGCAAAGCATCAGCTTCATGCACCCGCGCGATGGCCGCCCGGTGTTCCTCTACCCCTGGGAGGGCGCCACGCTCATTGGCACCACCGACCTCGACCACCACGACGCCCTGGGCGCCGAAGCGCGCATCACCGGCGCCGAGGTGGACTACCTGCTGCAGGCCGTGAACGTGCTCTTCCCCGGTGCGCAGCTGGCAGCGGCCGACGTCAGCGCCTGCTACGCCGGCGTGCGCCCGGTGCTCGCCGATGGCCACCAGGAGGCATCGAAAGCCACGCGCGAGCATGTGGTGTGCGACGAGGGCGGATTCATCACCCTCACCGGCGGCAAGCTCACCACCTTCCGCCCCATGGCGCAAGACGCGCTGGCCCTGGCCGCCGCCCATGTGGGCAAGCCCTTTGTGCGCAGCGCCGCACCCGTGCTCGCCCCCGCCAGCGCCCTGCCCCCCGGCTGGAGCCCCGCCGTGCGCCAGCGCCTGCAGGCACGCTACGGCAGCCTGGCCGCCGACTGGTGCACCCCGGCCCCGGCAGAGGCCCTGCAGCGCATTGCCGGCACGCACACCCTGTGGCTGGAGCTGCCCCTGGCCGCACGCCACGAGGCCGTGCAGCACCTGGACGACCTGCTGCTGCGCCGCACCCGCCTGGGCCTGCTGCTGCCCCAGGGCGCGCAGGCGCTCTTGCCGCAGGTGCGCCAGCTGTGCGCGCCGCACCTGGACTGGAGCGCCGCGCGCTGGGACGAGGAAACCGCCCGCTACCAGGCGCTGGTGGCCGCGCATTACCAGTTGCCAACGGGGGAGCAAACACCCCATGCATAACGGCTGCGGCCCCCTCCCCCCTCGCTGGCTTGTGTATGCCCACATCTTTTGATGATTCCCATCCGCCTGGTCAAAGGGCGGTTTTTGCTCCCCTCCCCCCTCGCGGGAGAGGGAGTCAAACACACACCGCCCAAGGCCCGCATCCATCAAGCAAAATAGCCGCTAGCGCTTACCCATAAAGCGTGAGCAGCTATCAAAACAATAGTACAGGAGACCGCCGCCATGACCCCGTCCTACCTGCTGGCCATCGACGCCGGCACGCAAAGCGTGCGCGCCCTGCTGTTCGACCTGCAGGGCCACCTGGTGGACAAGGCGCAGGTGCCCATCACCAGCTACCAGTCGCCCCAGCCCGGCTGGATGGAATGCGCGCCCGACGCCTTCTGGCAGCACCTGTGCCAGGCGGCGCAGCGCCTGTGGGCCAACACGCGCGTGCCCAAGGCGGCGCTTGCCGGCGTGGTGCTGACGACGCAGCGCGCGGTGCCGGTGGCGCTCGATGCCGCTGGCCAAGCGCTGCGCCCCTCCATGATCTGGCTCGACCACCGCCGCGCCGCGCACGCGCCGCGCCTGCCCTGGTGGTGGGAGCTGGCCTTTGGCGCCATCGGGATGCGCGCCACGCTGCGCCACTTCCAGCGCGAGGCCGAGGCCAACTGGATCGCCCAGCACCAGCCCGACCTGTGGGCGCGCACCGCGCACTACCTGCTGCTGCCGGGCTACCTGCACTGGCGCCTGTGCGGGCGCATGGTGGACGCCGTGGCCAACCAGGTCGGCTACGTGCCGTTCGACTACAAAAAAGGCCGCTGGGCCGGCGCGCACGACTGGAAGTGGCACGCCCTGCCCGTCACCCGCGCCATGCTGCCCGAGCTGGTGCCGGCCGGCACCGTCATCGGCAGCATCAGCGCCCAGGCGGCGCAGGACAGCGGCATTCCCGCCGGCCTGCCGCTGGTGGCGGGCGCGGCCGACAAAGCCTGCGAGGTGCTGGGCGCGGGCTGCCTGACGCCCGAGATCGGGTGCCTCTCCTACGGCACGGCGGCCACCTTCAACACCTGCACGGCACGCTACCGCGAGGTCACGCCCTTCATCCCGCCCTACCAGGCGGCCGTGCCCGGGCACTACAACACCGAGGTGCAGATCACGCGCGGCTTCTGGATGGTGCGCTGGTTCAAGGAGCAGTTCGGCCAGCACGAGGAGAAAGAAGCCCTGGCGCGCGGCGTGGCACCCGAGAGCCTGTTCGACGCATTGGTGGGCGCCGTGCCTCCCGGCGCCCAGGGGCTGATGCTGCAGCCCTTCTGGAACCCCGGCATCAAATGGCCCGGCCCCGAGGCCAAGGGCGCCATCATCGGCTTTGGCGACGTGCACACCCGCGCCCACATGTACCGCGCCATCCTGGAGGGCCTGGCCTACGCCCTGCGCGAGGCCAAGGAGCGCACCGAACGGCGCACGGGCGTGCCCATCACGCGATTGCGCGTCTCGGGCGGCGGCTCGCAAAGCGACGCCGCCATGCAGATCACCGCCAACGTCTTCAACCTGCCCTGCGAGCGCCCGCATTTGTACGAAACCAGCGGCCTGGGCGCGGCCATCATCGCCAGCGTCGGCCTGGGCCTGCACCCGGACTACGCCAGCGCCGTGCGCGCCATGGCGCGCACCGGCCAGGTCTTCACCCCCGAGCCGGCGCACGCGCGCACCTACGAGCAGCTCTACCGGCGCGTGTACCAGCGCATGTATGAGCGGCTGCAGCCGCTGTACCGCGACATTCGGGCGATTACGGGCTATCCGTCGCACGACTGAGCGCGCGCAACGCCCGGCCCCACACGGCTCAAAATACAAGAAAAAAAGCCTCTGGCGCTTGTACAGCAAGCGCCACAAGCTATCAAAACAGGAGCATCAATGGTGATCGCGCCGGGCGATGGCGAGCAGCCGACCCATCTCTTTGCGGTGGCGGCGGGTGTTGTGGGCCAGCCATAGACCGATGAGCCACATCACGCTCGCCACCAGCAGGCCAAAAACGGCAATGGCGCCAAAGGCGGACAGGCCCAGGCGCGTTGAGAGGCTGTAGAAGCCCCCCATGCAGAGAATGGCGGCCTGCTCGTTGAAGTTCTGCACCGCAATCGAGCGCCCCGAACCCATCAGGTTGTGGCCCCGGTGTTGCAAAAGCGCGTTCATGGGCACCACCAGGAAGCCGCCCAGGCCGCCGAGCACGATCAAAAACGGCACCGCCAGCCAGACGCTGTGGATCAGGTTCATGCCCACCACCAGCAGGCCCATGGCAATGCCCAGCGGAATCACGCGCGTGGCCTTGTTCAGGCGCATCCGCAGCGAGGCCCAGACGGCGCCCGCCGCCGTACCGATGGCCACCACCCCCACCAGCGCCGAGGCCTGGGTGGTGCTGTAGCCCAGCGCTGCTGCCGCCCAGGCGAGCACGATGTAGCGCAGGTTGCCCGAGACGCCCCAGAACAGCGTCGTCGTCGCCAGCGAGATCTGTCCGAGCTTGTCGCGCCACAGGCACAGGTTGCAGCGCCAGAAATCGGTCAACAGCTGCCACAGCTGGCGCGGCATGGGCTGCAAGGACACGCCGGTGCGGGGGATGCGCAGGTTGAAGCCCGCTGCCAGCGCGTACACCGGCACCAGTGCCAGGATGGCCGCCTCAGCCGGCAAGTCGATGCCCGGCAGCTGCCAGGCCAGGATCGGGCCCGCCAGGTGCGGCGCCACCAGCTGCCCGCCCAGCAGCACGCCCAGGATGATGGAGGTGATCGTCAGGCCCTCGATCCAACCGTTGGCCTTGACCAGCTGCGAGGCCGGCAGCAGCTCGGTGAGGATGCCGTACTTGGCCGGCGAGTACGCCGCCGCGCCCAGGCCGACGATGGCGTAGGCCAGCAGCGGGTGCGAGCCCCAGAGCATGAGCAGGCAGCCCAGCACCTTGATGGCGTTGCTCAGGAACATGACCCGGCCCTTGGGCAGGGCGTCGGCAAAAGCGCCGACGAAGGGCGCCAGCAGCACGTAGAACAGCGCAAACATGGGCACCAGGGCGGCGCGCTGCCATTCGGCGGCCCCGGCCGAGCGCAGCAGTTCCACGGCGACGACGAAGAGGGCATTGTCGGCCAGCGAGCTGAAAAACTGCGCCGCCATGATGGTGTAGAAACCGCGCTTCATCGAACAGGGGAGGCTGCATCAGCGGTACTGATGCGGGGTGAAAAAGGCCGGGATACGGGGATGGCGGGTTATATCACGCACCCCGATGGTGCAAAAATCGCCCGTCCTCGCTTTTTTGCCTGCCGCCATGCCCCGTCCCATCCAAGCCACCATCGACCTGCCGGCCCTGCAGCACAACCTGGCGCGCTGCCGCGCGGCGGCGCCGGACGCGCGCCTGTGGGCCGTGGTCAAGGCCAACGCCTACGGCCATGGCATCGAGCGCGTGTACGACGCCCTGCGCGGCACCGACGGCTTTGCCCTGCTCGACCTGGCCGAGGCGCAGCGCCTGCGCCAGCTCGGCTGGCGCGGCCCGATCCTGCTGCTCGAAGGCGTGTTCGAGCCGCGCGACCTGGAGCTGTGCTCGCGCCTGTCGCTGTGGCACGCCGTGCATTGCGAGGCGCAGATCGACTGGCTGGCGGCGCACAAAACCCAGGCGCCGCACCGCGTCTTTTTGAAAATGAACACCGGCATGAACCGCCTGGGGTTTACGCCGCAGCGCTACCGCAGCGCCTGGGCGCGGCTGTCGGCGCTGCCGCAGGTCGATGAAATCTCGCACATGGCGCACTTTGCCAACGCCGATGTCGAGGGCGGCCTGGCCGCACCGCTGCAGCTGTTCCATACCGCCACGCACGACCTGCCCGGCGAGCGCAGCCTGAGCAACAGCGCCGCCTTGCTGCGCCACGGCGACCAAGCCCCGGTGCGCTGCGACTGGGTGCGCGCCGGCATCGCCCTCTACGGCAGCGCCCCCGACCACCCGGCGCACCGCAGCGCCCACTGGGACTTGCAGCCGACCATGACGCTCGCCACCCGCCTGCTGGCAACGCAGCAGCTGCAGGCGGGCGACAGCGTCGGCTACGGCGCGCGCTTTACGGCCAGCGCGCCGATGCTCATCGGCATCGCCGCCTGCGGCTACGCCGACGGCTATCCGCGCCACGCCGACAACGGCACGCCGGTGCTGGTCGATGGCGTGCGCACACGCCTGGTCGGGCGCGTGAGCATGGACATGCTGAGCGTCGATCTGACGCCGCTGCTGGAAGCGGGCCTGGCCCCCGGCCTGGGCAGCGAAGTCACGCTCTGGGGGCGCGCGGGCAACGGCACGGTGCTGCCCATCGACGATGTGGCCGAGGGCGCGGGCACGGTGGGCTACGAGCTAATGTGCGCCGTCGCGCCGCGCGTGCCCGTCGTGGTGGACGCGATCTGACATGCCCGGCCTGCACCGCCGCTGGGCCACATTGCAGCTGCAGCGCCAGGCCCTGGCGCAGGATTTGCAGCAGCGCCACCACCTGCGCCTGCACGGCACGCTCATGGGGGCCTTCACCCTGGCACTGACCTGGGCCGGCGCCACCGTGCTGCGCCGCTGGGGCGTGGACAGCCTGGCGCTGCGCTACCTGCTGGCGCTGGGCCTGGGTTACGGCGCTTACCTGCTCTTGCTGCGCTGGTGGGCGCAGCAGCTGCTGCAGCCGGCGCAGGTGGGGCTGGGTGATGCCGTGGATGGCGTGGAACTGGGTGCGGATATTGCTGCGGCGCTGCCCCGGCCCCGTCCGGCCCCAGCCAGCGGCATGGACGCCGCCGAGACCCACGTTCAGGCCGAAACCGGCGTCGCCGACTGGGCCGAAGGCGCACTCGAAGCCGTCGGCAGCGCCGATGAGGGCGCCGTGGTGGTCGTGCCGGTGCTGGCGCTGTTTGCCATCGGCACGGCGCTGTTCATGGGCGCCGGGGCGCTGGCGCTGCTGTTCTTTGGCTGGGACGCGCTGTTGGCCGTGGCCGTGGAGCTGGCCTTTGCCAGCGTGGCCGCGCGCACGACCATGGGCCTGGAGCGCCACGGCTGGCTGGGCGCCGCCATGCGCCTGACGTGCAAGCCCATGCTCGCCGCCTTGCTGTGCGCCGTGGCCCTGGGGGCTGCCATCGACCACTGGCTACCCGGGGCGCAAACCCTGCCGCAGGCGCTGCAGCAACTGCGTCGTTAGCTACTAAAACAATAGCTTCTGACGCTTGCTGGATCAGCGTTTGCGGCATTTTTCATCATCCATCATGGCCAAAGACAAAACCCTCTACACCTGCAACGAATGTGGCGCCAGCAGCCCGCGCTGGCTCGGCAAGTGCCCCGGCTGCGGCGGCTGGAACACGCTGGTGGAGACCCTGGCCGAGAGTGCCGGCAGCGGCAAGAACCGGCTGAGCGCCAGCGCCGGCCAGTACACCGGCCTGGCGCAGGCGCAGGCGGTGCAGCCGCTGGTGAGCATCGAGGCGAACGAGGTGGCGCGCACGCAAAGCGGCATCGAGGAGCTCGACCGCGTGCTCGGCGGCGGCGTCGTCGAGGGCGCGGTGGTGCTCATCGGCGGCGATCCGGGCATTGGCAAATCCACCCTGCTGCTGCAGGCCATGGATGCGCTGCAGCGCGCCGGCCTGCCCACGCTCTACGTCACGGGCGAGGAGAGCGGCGCGCAGGTGGCGCTGCGCGCGCGCCGCCTGGGCATCGAGGGTAGCCAGGTGCAGTTGCTCGCTGAAATTCAGCTGGAAAAAATCCTCGCCACGGTACAGGCCGAGCAGCCGGCGGTGTGCGTCATCGACTCCATCCAGACGGTGTACTCCGACCAGCTCACCAGCGCCCCCGGCAGCGTCGCCCAGGTGCGCGAGTGCGCCGCGCACCTCACGCGCCTGGCCAAGGCCACGGGCATTGCCGTCATCCTGGTCGGCCACGTGACCAAGGAGGGCGCGCTCGCCGGCCCGCGCGTGCTCGAACACATGGTCGATACCGTGCTGTACTTCGAGGGCGATACGCACAGCAGCTACCGCCTGGTGCGCGCCATCAAGAACCGTTTTGGCGCCGTCAACGAGATCGGCGTCTTCGCCATGACCGAGCGCGGCCTGCGCGGCGTCTCCAACCCGAGCGCAATTTTTTTGAGCCAGCACAGCGAGCCCGTGCCCGGCAGCTGCGTGCTGGTCACCCTTGAAGGCACGCGCCCGCTGCTGGTGGAGATTCAAGCCCTGGTCGATGGCGGCGGGGTGAGCCCCCGGCGCCTGTCGGTGGGCCTGGAGCGCGACCGCCTGGCCATGCTGCTGGCGGTGCTGCACCGCCACGCCGGCGTCGCCTGCGCCGACCAGGACGTGTTCGTCAACGCCGTCGGCGGCGTGCGCATCAGCGAGCCGGCGGCGGATTTGGCGGTGCTGCTGGCCATCACCAGCAGCCTGCGCGGCAAGGCCCTGCCCAAGGGTTTTATCGCCTTTGGCGAAGTCGGCCTGGCGGGCGAGGTGCGGCCCGCGCCGCGCGGCCAGGAGCGTTTGAAGGAGGCGGCCAAGCTCGGCTTCACGGTGGCCGTGGTGCCGAAGGCGAATGCGCCGAAAAAGCCGATTGCGGGTTTGGTGATCCACGCCGTCGAGCGCGTGGACGAGGCCATGACCGTGGTGCGCGGACTCGATTGAAACGCCTGCCGCGCCCGTAGAATTGCCTTTTTTGCGGCCCGCTGGCCGCTCGCCCTTGCAAAGGATTCCCATGAGCCCCGTAGTTCCCTCGATGGCCGACCGTGACGGCAAGATCTGGATGGACGGCCAAATGGTCGAATGGCGCGATGCCAAGATCCACGTGCTCACGCACACGCTGCACTACGGCTGCGGCGCCTTTGAGGGCGTGCGCGCGTACAACACCGCCGGCGGCACGGCCATCTTCCGCCTGCAGGAGCACACCGAGCGCCTGATGAACAGCGCCAAAATCCTGCGCATGAAGCTGCCCTTCACGGCCGAGCAGCTCAACGCCGCGCAGCTCGACGTGGTGCGGGCCAACAAGCTCGAGAGCTGCTACCTGCGCCCGCTGGTGTGGATTGGCGACAAGAAACTCGGCGTCTCGCCCAAGGGCAACACCATCCACGCCATGGTCGCCGCCTGGGCCTGGGGCGCCTACCTGGGCGAAGAGGGTTTGAAGCGCGGCATCCGCGTCAAGACCAGCAGCTACACGCGCCACCACGTCAACATCACCATGACGCAGGCCAAGGCGGTGAGCAACTACAGCAACTCCATCCTCGCCAACATGGAAGCGACCGACGACGGCTACGACGAGGCGCTGCTGCTCGACAGCGCTGGCTTCGTCTCCGAAGGCGCGGGCGAGAACATTTTCATCATCAAGAACGGCGTCATCTACACCCCCGACCTGTCCGCCGGTGCCTTGAACGGCATCACGCGCAACACGGTGTTCCACATCGCCCGCGACCTGGGCCTGGAGATCGTGCAAAAGCGCATCACGCGCGACGAGGTGTACATCGCCGACGAAGCCTTCTTCACCGGCACGGCGGCGGAAGTGACACCGATCCGCGAGCTCGACCGCATCGAGCTCGGCGCCGGCTGCCGGGGCCCGATCACGGAAAAAATCCAAACCGCGTTCTTTGACATCGTCAACGGCCGCAACCCGAAATACGCCCACTGGCTGACCAAGGTGTGAGCAATACCATGACCCAAGCAACCGTAGAACTGCTGGCCAAAGACCTGGACAACAACGGCGGCATCCACTGCCCCAGCGCCCAGGCCGACATGAAACTCTGGAACAACCACCCGCGCGTGTTCCTCGGCATCGCCCACCAGGGGCGCGCCAAGTGCCCGTACTGCGGCACGGTGTACCAGCTCAAGGCGGGGGAGGTGGTGCAGGGTGGGCATTGAGCCCCCGGCTGCACCGCCCGCCGACAGCGCCCTGCCCGGGCGCTGTCCTGCCTTAGGGGACGTCACCGCCGTCATCGTCAGCTACAACAGCGCGCACTGCGTGCCGGCCCTGGCGGCGCAGCTCGCCGATTGGCCACACGTCATCGTCGCCGACAACGGCAGCAGCGACGCCACCGCCACTGTCCTGCGCCAACAGCTGCCGCAGGCGCAGGTGCTGGAGCTGGGCGAAAACCGGGGCTTTGGCGCTGCCAACAACGCCGCCCTGGCGCGGGTGAGCACGCCCTACGCCCTGCTCATCAACCCCGACTGCGAGTTGCACGCCGCACAGGCGCTGGCGCTGCTGGCGTGCATGGCGCAGTGGCCGCAGGCCGCCATCGTGGTGCCGCAGCTGGTCGATGGCCGGGGCCAGCCGCAGCTCAACTACGGCTGGCTGCGCCGGCAATGGGCCGCGCGCGGCCCCGGGGCCGAGGGCCTGGCCTGCGTCGGCAATGCCTGCGGCGCCGCCATGCTGCTGCGCCTGTCGGCCCTGCCGACGCGCGACTGGTTCGATACGCGTTTTTTCCTCTACTACGAGGACGAGGATTTGTGCCTGCGCCTGCTGCAGGCCGGCAAGCCGGTGCTGATCGAGCCGGCGGTGCGCGTGGCGCACGCCAACCGGGGCTCGGTGCGCGGCCCGCGCCCGCTGCGCGTGGAATGGGGCCGGGGCTACCACCATGCGCGCTCGAAGATTCTGTTCACCGCCAAGCACCACGGCCCGCAGCCGGCCGCGCGCCAGCGCCGCCAGGCCCTGGCCGGCGCCCTGGCGCTGCTGCTGCTGCGCCTGCTCGCGCCCTCACCCAAGCACGTGGCGCGCCTGTGGGGGCGCATCCAGGGCCTGTGGTCGGCGCCAGTGCATTACTGAGGCCCATCCATGTCCTGTTTGACCGTCGTCATCCTCACGCTCAATGAGGCGCACCACATCGAGGCCTGCCTGCGCAGCCTGCAGGGGCTGCAGGCTGCGCGCCTGGTGCTCGACAGCGGCAGCAGCGACGCCACCGTCGCCCTGGCCCAGGCCCTGGGCGCGCAGGTGCAGGTGTACGCCGACTGGCAGGGCTTTGGCGTGCAGCGCAGCCGCGCCCTGGCCCATGTGGCCGAGAGCGATTGGGTGTTTTTTCTCGATGCCGACGAGCGCATGACGCCGGCGCTGGCGCAGGAGATCGCCGCCGTCGTCGCGCGCGACGAGGAGGCCGTGTGGGAAGTCGTCTGGGAGCAGATGGCCTACGGCCAGTCGCTGGCGCGCATGGGTGGCTCCGGCGGCGTGGCGCGGCTGTTCCCGCGCCGCCTGCTCGAACGCTTTGACGGCGCCGTGCACGAAGGCGCCGTGCTGCGCCGCAGCGCACCCACGCGCCGCCTGCGTGCGCGCCTGCCGCATTACTCGCGCGAGACGATTTATGCCAGCTTGCAAAAACTCGCCCAGTACGTGCAGCTGGGCGCGCTCAAGCGCCACCAGGCCGGCAAGCGCGGCGGCCTGTTGCGCGGCATGGGCTCGGGGCTGGCCAATTTTTTACGGCTGTACCTGTTCCAGCGTGGCTTTTTGTGTGGGCGGGCAGGATTCTTGTACAGCTTCTTCGTCGGTCTGGAATGCTTTTTTCGCTACGTCGCGCTGGAAGTGGACCGGGCGGAGTTGAACGCGCCCGTGCGGCGCTAGAAAGAAAACATGGGCGCCAAGCTGCAGCAGCGCCTGCACACCGGGGCGCAATGGGCGCTGGTGGCAGGTTTTTTGTTCTTCCCGGTGTTCCTGGCGTTGGGGAACATCGCTATCGCACTGGCCGCTGTGCTGGCCCTGTTGGCAGGCGGCTGGCGCCAGCGCTGGCAGCAGATAGGCAGCACGCCGCTGCTGTGGTGGGCGCTGGGCCTGTACGGCTGCGTGCTGCTGGGCGTGGCCTACAGCCCAGCGCCTTGGGCAGATATGCAGGTGCACCTGAGCAAGTACGGCAAGCTGCTGGTGCTGCCGCTGTTTTGGCCGCTGCTGCAAGAGGCGCATTGGCGCCGGCGCTGCACCAACGCCTTTGCTGCCGCCATGGTGTTCATTTTGCTGTCGGTGTACGCCAGTATTTGGTGGCTGCTGCCATGGTCGGCCAAACAGACCCTGGGCTGGGGGGGCGACCACACCGTGGCGGGCGACTACATCACGCAAAACATCATGATGTGCTTTTTTGTGCTGCTGGCCCTGGTGCGCGGCCAGGCCGCCCGCTGGCACTGGCTGCGCGCCACCTGGTGGCTGCTGGCGGCGCTGGCGGCGCTGGCGATTACGCAGCTGTCCGAGGGGCGCACCGGCTACCTGCTGCTGGCCGTGGTGCTGGCGGTGTACATACTCGTGGCCTGGCAGGGGCGGGGGCGCTGGTGGGCGCTGGGGGCTGCGGCCAGTGCCTTGGCGTTGGCGCTATGGGCCTCGCCCGTGGTGCGCGAGCGCATGGCGCTGGGCTGGCAAGAAGCCCGCACCAGCACCAACATGGAAATCACCAGCGTGGGCGGGCGGATCAATTTTTGGCGCCTGACGGCTGAAATGGCGCTGGAAAAACCCCTCCAGGGCTGGGGCACGGGCAGCTACCACAACACCTGGTGTCAGCATGTGACGCAAAAGGGGCGGCCCGATTGGTGCCATTTCGGCGGCTGGCATCCGCACAACCAGTACCTGTTTTTCTGGATGGAAAACGGCCTGCCCGGGCTGCTGCTGTTCGTGTTGTTGCTGGCCACCCCGGCCTGGCTGGCGCGCCAGGCGGCGCCCACCGATCGGCCTCTGCTGTGGGGCTTGAGCGCCATCTTGGCCGTGAACAGCCTGATCAACGCCCCCCTGTTCAGCGCCCGCGAGAGCCATTTTTTCATCCTCATGCTGCTGCTGTGGGGCGCACAGGCCCACTGGGGTAGGCGTGCGCAGCACCCAGGTTAGGAGCCTGTCGGACTTGGAAATCGTCGGCTGCAAATCCGGCAAAAACTGGTCTCGCTGGGGCCGATTTTCGCTTTCGACGCTCCAAATCCGACAGGCTCCTAGCGCAGCAAGGCGGGCTGTTTTGCTTTATAAGTGTGCAAACTAATTACGGCCCTGTCCTTGCCGTCTGCCACCATGCCCCTGACCTCCCCCCTCCTCATCGCTCTTGCCGGCATGGCCGCGCTGGCCTCGGCCATGGGCATTGGCCGGTTTGCCTTCACGCCGCTGCTGCCCATGATGCTGCACGACGGCGTGGTCGATATCGCCCAGGGCAGCTGGCTGGCGACGGCGAATTACTTTGGCTACCTCAGCGGCGCGCTCTTGTACATGGCGCTGCCGCGCCTGCTGCACGGGCCGGGGGCCAGCCATGGGCTGGCGCTCAATGCGACGTTGGTGCGCGGCGGGCTGGTGGCGACGGCGCTGGTGACAGCGGCGCTGCTGCTGCCCTGGCCGGGCAGCTGGGCGTTTTGGCGGCTGCTCGCCGGGGTGGCGAGCGCGCTGGTATTCCTGGGCACGGTCAACTGGTGCCTGGGGCGGCTGGCGCAGCTCAAGGCGCCGGCGCTGGGCGGGTTGATTTTTTGCGGCCCGGGGCTGGGCATCGTGCTCACCGGGCTGGCGGCCAGCGCCATGGTGGCGGCGCACTGGACGGCCGCTGCCGGCTGGGGCTTGTTTGCCCTGCTCGCCTGCCTGCTGTGCGCGCTGGTGTGGCGGGTTTTCGTGCCGCTGGCGCCAGCCGATGGTACCGGCGCCGGTGCGACGGCGGCGGCGGCGGCGGCGCAGCTGCCGGCGCCCACGCCGCTGCTCGAACGCAGCCTGCTGGCCCTGGCCTACGGCCTGGCGGGGCTGGGCTACATCGTCACGGCCACTTTCTTGCCGGTGATTGCGCGTGCAGCGCTGCCGCCGGGCTCGGTCTGGCCGGATTTGTTCTGGCCGCTGTTTGGCCTCGGGGTGGCGCTGGGGGCGGTGCTGTCCACGCGCATCTCTCCCGCCCGCGACCGGCGCGTGCTGCTGGCGCTGGCCTACGTGCTGCAGGCGCTGGCGATTGCCCTGGGCCTGCTGTGGCCGGGGCGCCTGGGGTTTGCGCTCGGCAGCTTGCTGCTGGGCATACCGTTCACGGCGATCACGTTTTTTGCCCTGGCCGAGGCACGCCACCAGTGGCCGCAGGCGGGCGCAGGCTTTACCGGCCTGCTGACGGCGCTCTACGGCATTGGCCAGATCGCTGGCCCGCCCATGGTGGCGGCCCTGCTGGCACGCGCGCCTTCGCAGGCGCAGGGCTTTGACTGGGCCCTGGGCACGGCCGCAGGGGCGCTGGTGCTGGGGGCGCTGGTGTACCTTGCCATGGTGCTGCGCTGGCGGCGTCAATAGCTATAAAAATAATAGCTGCTCGCGCTTGATGGGTCAGCGTTGGCAGCTGTTTTTTCCTTGAAGCGGCAGCTGCAGGGTAAAGCAGGCGCCGTGGCTGCCGTCGGGGCGGGCGCCGCATTGCACCTGGCCGCCGTGGCGCTGGGCGATGGAGCGCACCAGCGCCAGGCCCAGGCCGACGCCGCCCTCGCGCTCGCTGGCGCCGCTGGCGCGGTAGAAGGGCTCGAAGATGCGTTCGCGCTCGGCGGCGGGCACGCCCGGGCCGTGGTCGCAGACTTGCAGCTGGGCCTGGCCGGCGAGCAGCTGCAGGTGCAGCTCGATCGGGCCGGGGCTGTAGCGGCGGGCGTTTTCCAGCAGGTTGCGCAGGGCGCGGCGCAGCAGCTTGGCGACGCCGGGCACCTCCAGCGCGGTGCAGTCTGGCGGCAGGTGCAGTTCGGCGCCGACGCGGGCGGCCTCCTCGGCGGCCAGGCCGATGAGGTCGATGCGCTCGACGCTGCCCATGTCGGCCTCGCGCGCGTCCAGGCGGCTGGCGAGCAAAATTTCGTCGATCAGCTGGTCAAGCTCGTTGACGTTGCGCTGCATCTCCTGGCGCAGGGCGGCGCCGGTGCTCGCGGGCAGCAGCTCCAGCCCCATGCGGATGCGCGCCAGCGGCGAACGCAGCTCATGCGAGGCGTTGGCGAGCAGGCTTTTGTGCGCGGCCAGCAGGGCCTCGATGCGGGCGGCAGCAGCGTTGAACTGGCGCGCCAGGTCGGCCACCTCGTCCTGCCCGCCTTCGGGCACGCGCGCCGTCAAATCGCCCTCGCCAAAGCGCTGCACGCTGCGCTGCAGGATCTCCAGGCGCTTGAGCAGGCGCCGGATGATGGGGAACACCCCCACCACCACCGCCAGGCTCACCAGGCCAAGCAGCCACAGAAAACCCAGCGGCGGGCGCAGCCAGAAGGCCACCTCGGGGTTGCGGTGCGGGCCCGGAGGGCCGCCGCTGCGGTCGCTGCGCGGGGCCATGTGCAGGCGATAGTCCTGGCCGTCGCGGCCTTCGATGCGCCATTCCACGCCCTCGGCGGGCGGGCCGGGCAGGCGCTGGGCCTGGCCGGCGAGCACCACCTCGCCGCTGCGGCCCAGCAGCACGATGTCGCGCGTGGGCGGTGTCGGTGGGGCGGTGTTTTGTTCGGCGGCAATGCGCCAGGCCCAGCCGACGAGCAGCGTCAGCAGTGCCACGCCGCCGACCACCGCCAGCCAGATGCGCAGGTACAGGCGCTGTGAGAAAGCCCGGGCCAGGGCGCGCAGCAAGCCCATGTCAGTCCTGCTGCTTGGCAAAAACGTAGCCCACGCCGCGCACGGTGAGGATGCGCTTGGGGCTCTTGGGGTCGGCCTCGATGGCGGCGCGGATGCGGCCCATGTGCACGTCGATGGAGCGGTCGAACGCTTCGAGCTCGCGCCCGCGCACGGCCTCCATGATCTGCTCGCGCGTGAGCACGCGCCCGGCGCTGGCGGCCAGGGTGACGAGCAAATCAAACTGGTACGAGGTCAGCTCCGCCGCCTGCCCGGCAACGGTGACGCTGCGCGCGTCGCGGTCGATCTCCAGCTGGCCAAAGCGCAGCCGCTCGCTGCCGCCGGGCGTGGCCGGGGCCCTGGCGCTGCGCCGCAGCAGGGCGCGGATGCGCGCCAGCAGCTCGCGCGGCTCGAAGGGTTTGGGCAGGTAGTCGTCCGCGCCCAGCTCCAGGCCGATGATGCGGTCCATGGGGTCGCCCTTGGCCGTGAGCATGAGCACCGGCACCTGCGCCGCCGCCCCGGGCAGGGCGCGGATGCGCCGGCAGATCTCCAGCCCATCCATGTCGGGCAGCATCAAATCCAGCAGCACCAACGCCGGCAGGCGTTCGCCTTGCAGCTGCGCCAGGCCGCTGGCGCCGTCGGCACAGTGCAGCACCGCCAGGCCGTTGTGGCCCAGGTACTCGGCCACCATCTGCGCCAGACGGTGGTCGTCTTCGATCATCAGCAACGGGGTGTTCATGCCTTGATTGTCACGGCGGCACGCACCGGGCGCTTGTCGGCGGTGTAAAGCGGGGGTAAAGGCTTTGCAGGTGGCGCCTGGAATGGCGCTTCAGGAGCGCGCCTGCACCCTGGCCGCCAGCGCCACCAGCAGCAGCACCGGCAGCCCCAGCAGCGCCGTGCCGAGGAAAAATTCCTGGTAGCCGTAGGCATCGACAAAGCGCCCGGAAAACCCCGCCAGCCACTTGGGCGCGAGCAGCATCATGGAGCTGAACAGCGCGTACTGCGTGGCCGAGTACTGCACATTGGTCAGCCCCGAGAGGTAAGCGATGAAGGCCGCCGAGGCGATGCCGCCGGCCAGGTTGTCGGCCGAGACGACAAAAATCAGCCCCGTCAGGTCGTGCCCGCGCGTGGCCAGCCAGGCGAACAACAGGTTGCTCGCCGCCGACAGCAGTGCGCCCAGCAGCAGCACCCGCATCACGCCCCAGCGCAGCGCCATGGCGCCGCCCAAAAAGGCGCCGCCCAGGGTCATGAGCACGCCGTAAATCTTGGTCACGGCCGCCACCTCGTCCTTGGTGAACCCCATATCGACGTAGAACGGATTGGCCATGATGCCCATCACCACGTCGCTGATGCGGTAGACCGCAATCAGCGCCAGGATCAGCAGCGCCTGCCAGCGGTAGCGGCCCAGAAAATCGGCAAACGGCGCCACCAGCGCGCCGTGCAGCCAGGCCGCCAGCCCTTGCGCCGGCGGCTGCGGGCGCGACTGCGGCTCGGGCGCGAGCAGCACCGTGATCATGCCGACCGCCATCGACGCCGCCATGGCCAGGTAGGCCATGCGCCAGGCGCCCGCCTGGTAGCCGCTGATGCCCGCTGCCTCCGAGCGCGCCGCCAGCCACAGCACGCCGGCGCCGGCCCAGATCATGGCCAGGCGGTAGCCGCTTTGGTAGGTGGCCGAGAGCGCCGCCTGGCGCTCGGTGTCGGCGCTTTCGATGCGGTAGGCGTCCAGGGCGATGTCTTGCGTCGCCGAGCCAAACGCCACCGCCAGCGCACACCACACCAGCGGCGTGAGCGCCTGCTGCGGATCGTTGCCGGCCATGCCCACGAGGCCCAGCACCACCAGCGCCTGCGCCAGCAGCAGCCAGCTGCGCCGCCGCCCCAGGGCGCGCGTCAGGAACGGCAGCGGCAGGCGATCGACCAGCGGCGCCCACACCCACTTGAAGGCGTAGGCCAGCCCGACCCAGGACAGGTAGCCGATGGTGGTGCGGTCCACCCCCGCCTCGCGCAGCCAGAACGACAGCGTGCCCAGCACCAGCAAAAGCGGCAATCCAGCAGAAAAACCCAGCGCCAACATGCGCAGGCTGGCCGGTTCGGTATAGACGCGCCAGGTGGCGGCCCAGCTGCGGCGGGGGGGCATGGAGGAGGGCTGGGACATGCGGGAAAGCGGCGTGAAATGCTCTGAAATAGGTAGCGACTGGCGCAGCATGGGCGCTGCAGTCGGTTATTTTGCGCCATGGCCCTGGCGGGAGCCGATCTTGGGGCAAGATGCCGGCCCATGATGCACCTCTCCCCCTCCACCCGGGGCATGGCCCTGGTGGTTCTTGCGGCTGTGCTCTGGGGTACGGGCGGCACGGCCCAAAGCCTGGCGCCGGCACAGCTCTCGCCGTACTGGGTGGGGGCGCTGCGCGTGGCCTTTGCCGCCGTTTTTTTCGCCCTGCTGGCCGGGCCGCGCGCCGTGGGAGCGCAGCCGCCCTGGCCCTGGCGCCGGCTGTGGCCGGCGGCGCTGTGCATTGCCAGCTACAACCTGAGTTTTTTTGCCGGCGTCAAGCTCTCGGGCGTGGCCCTGGGCACGGCGCTGGCGATTGGCAGCGGGCCGCTGTGGGCGGGCTTGCTCGAAGCGCTGTGGCTGCGCCGCTGGCCCAGCCCGCTGTGGTGGCTGGGCACGGTGGTGAGCGTGGCCGGCGGCGTGGCCATGGTGCTGGGCCAGGGCGGGGCGCTGCAGCTGTCGGCAGCGGGCGTGGCGCTGTGTCTGCTGGCGGGCCTGTGCTATGCCATCTACGCGCTGCTGAGCAAATCGCTGGTGCTGCAGCTGGGGCCGGCGCGCACCAATCTGGGCGTGTTTGTGCTGGCCTCGCTGCTGTCGCTGCCGCTGGCCTGGGCCTTGGCCGGGCCGCTGCAGACCGATGCCCGGGGCTGGGCGGTGGCGCTGTACCTGGGGCTGGTGAGCTCGGGGCTGGCGTACCTGTTGTTCACGACGGCGCTGCGCCATGTCTCGGGCGCCACCGGGGTCACGCTGGCGCTGTTTGAGCCGGTGACGGCCTTTGCCCTGGCGGTGCTGGTGGTGGGCGAGGCACCGCAGGCCCTGGCTTATGCCGGCCTGGGGGCGGTGTTGCTGGGCTTGCTGCTGGTGGTCTGGGCCGAGCTGCGCACGCAGCGGCGGTGATGGAAAAATAGCGTTTTGTCCCCAACTGGCTGCCATGAAAAAAACCCTGCCTTTGTCTTGTGTGCGAATGCTTGCCGCCGCCCTGGCGTTGGCTGCGGGCGCGGCCTGGGCGCAGGTGGATGTGGGCGCGGCGTCGAGCCTGCGCACCCTGGTGCCGGCCGAGACGCTGGAGCAGTCGGCGCAGCAGCAGTACGCGCAGCTGCTCGAACAGGCGCGGGCGCAGCGTGCCCTGGCGCCCGAGGGCAACCCACAGCTGCGCAAGCTGCGCGCCATTGCGCAGCGCCTGATTCCGTACGCGGCGCAGTGGAACCCGCGTGCGCGCCAGTGGCGCTGGGAGATCAACCTCATCGGCAGCAAGGAGGTCAACGCCTTTTGTATGCCGGGTGGAAAAATTGTTTTCTACACCGGCATCCTCAACCAGCTGCAACTGACCGACGATGAGATCGCCATGGTCATGGGCCACGAAATGGCGCACGCCCTGCGCGAGCACGCGCGCGAGCGGCTGGTCAAAACCCAGGCCACCAACATCGGCCTGCGCCTGGGCGCGCAGCTCTTGGGGCTGGGTGATGTCGGCACCCTGGCGGCCAACCTGGGCGGGCAGCTGCTGACGCTCAAGTTCAGCCGCAGCGACGAGAGCGAGTCCGATCTGGTCGGTCTGGAGCTGGCGGCGCGCGCCGGCTTCAACCCCCAGGCGAGCGTGACGCTGTGGCAAAAAATGAGCCAGGCCAGCGGCGGCGAGGGCTTCGGTTTTCTGTCCACCCATCCCACGGGGCCAGACCGCATCCACGAACTGCAGGCCAATCTGCCGAAGGTGCAAAAGCTCTACGAACAGGCGCGGCGGTAATGAGGGCAACGCTGAAAAAGTCCCTCACGCGCGCCGCATCGCAGGGACTTCTTTCGATTGCGCGATGCCCTTGCCTGCCCGAGCCGCTTAGATAAAAACCAGCGCAAACGCTTACCCAATAAGCGTAAATAGCTCATTTTTTTATAGCAAAACACCACTGCAGAGTGCCGCACGCGGCGGCACTGGCCTGGCGGGATTAAAACGGTCGCTGCCTCAACCCAGGTTGGGTGCCAGGCGCCGGCGCAGTTCTTCCACGTCCATGCCCCGGCGTGCGGCCATGTCTTGCACCTGGTCGTCGCCAATCTGGCCGACGACGAAGTAAGTCGCCTCGGGGTGCGCGAGGTAAAAACCGCTGACGCTCGACGCCGGGAACATGGCCATGCTCTCGGTCAGCTCCATGCCGATCTCGGGCGCAGCCAGGGTATCGAACAGGGCGATTTTGGCCGTGTGGTCGGGGCAGGCCGGGTAGCCGGGGGCGGGGCGGATGCCCTGGTATTTTTCGGCAATCAGCTCCGCGTTGCTGAGCGATTCGCCCGCGCCGTAGCCCCACAAGTCCTGGCGCACGCGCTGGTGCAGGCATTCGGCGAAGGCTTCGGCCAGGCGGTCGGCCAGGCCCTTGAACATGATGGCGCTGTAGTCGTCGAGCGCATCGAGGAATTCCTTTTCCTTCTTCTCGCTGCCGATGCCGGCGGTGACGGCGAACAGGCCGGCGTAGTCGGCAATGCCCGACTCCTTGGGCGCCACAAAATCCGCCAGGCAGCGGCTCGGGCGCATCCGGCCCTCGGCGTCCAGCTGTTTTTCAGTCTGCTGGCGCAGGCCGTACCAGGTCATGAGCACCTGGCTGCGGCTCTCGTCGGTGTAGAACTCGATGTCGTCGCCCACGCGGTTGGCGGGGAAGAGGCCCATGACGCCGTTGGCCGTGAGCCAGCGGCCCTCGACGATTTTTTTCAGCATCGCCTGGCCGTCGGCAAACACCTTGCGCGCTTCCTCGCCCACGATCTCGTCCTGCAGGATGGCCGGGTAAGCGCCTGCCAAGTCCCAGGTCTGGAAGAACGGCCCCCAGTCCAGGAAGGGCACCAGCTCGGCCAGGTCAAAGTTCTTGAACACGCGCCGGCCCAGGGCGCGCGGCACGACCGGGGCGTAGGTGAGTTGCGTGGCGTTGGCGCGGGCTTGCGCCAAAGGCCACAGCGGCACTTTTTTCTTCTTCGCGTGCAGCTCGCGCACGTGGTCGTAATCGGCCTGCACTTCCGCCAGGTAGGCGTCCTTGCCCTCGCCCAGCAGGCTTTGCGCCACGCTCACGCTGCGCGACGCATCGGGCACATAGACCACGGGGCCGTCGTAGTTGGGCGCGATCTTGACGGCGGTGTGCACGCGCGAGCAGGTGGCGCCGCCAATCAAGAGCGGAATTTTTTTGATGCGGAAATGGTCGTCCTTGTGCATCTCGGCGGCGACGTACTGCATCTCTTCCAGGCTGGGGGTGATGAGGCCAGAGAGGCCGACGATGTCGGCGCCCTCGGCCTTGGCGCGCGCCAAAATTTCGTGACAGGGCACCATCACGCCCATGTTGATGACCTCGAAGTTGTTGCACTGCAAAACCACGGTGACGATGTTCTTGCCGATGTCGTGCACGTCGCCCTTGACGGTGGCGATGACGATCTTGCCCTTGCTGCTCACGTCCAGGCCCGCCGCCTCCTGCTGGCGCTTTTCTTCCTCGATGTAGGGGATGAGGTGGGCCACGGCCTGCTTCATCACGCGCGCGCTTTTCACCACCTGCGGCAAAAACATCTTGCCGGCGCCGAACAGGTCGCCCACGATGTTCATGCCGTCCATCAGCGGGCCTTCGATGACGTGCAGCGGCCGCCCGCCCTTGGCAACGCAAATGTCCTGGTAGGCCTCCTCGGTGTCCTCGACGATGAAGTCGGTGATGCCGTGCACCAGCGCGTGCGACAGGCGCTCGCCCACGGTTTTGGGGTGCTCGGGCGTGCCGCGCCATTCGAGCTTTTTGCTGTCGTCCTTGGCCGCGCCCTTGGCGGCTTCGGCGATCTCCAGCAGGCGGTCGGCGGCGTCGGGGCGGCGGTTCAGCACCACGTCTTCCACGCGCTGGCGCAGCTCGGGCTCCAGGTCGTCATAGACGCCGACCATGCCGGCGTTGACGATGCCCATGTCCATGCCCGCTTGAATCGCGTGGTACAGGAACACGGTGTGGATGGCCTCGCGCACCGGCTCGTTGCCCCGGAAGGAAAAACTCACGTTGGAGACGCCGCCCGAGACCTTGGCCCCCGGCAGGTGCTGCTTGATCCAGCGCGTGGCCTCGATGAAATCGACGGCGTAGTTGGCGTGCTCCTCGATGCCGGTGGCGACGGCGAAGATGTTGGGGTCGAAGATGATGTCCTCGGGCGCAAAGCCGACTTCATCGACCAGGACGCGGTAGGCGCGCTCGCAAATCTCGATCTTGCGCTGGTAGGTGTCGGCCTGGCCGGTTTCGTCAAACGCCATGACCACGGCGGCGGCGCCGTAGCGCTGGATGAGCTTGGCCTCGTGCTTGAACTTGTCCACCCCCTCCTTCATGGAGATGGAGTTGACGATGCCCTTGCCCTGCAGGCAGCGCAGGCCGGCCTCGATCACCTCCCACTTGGAGCTGTCCACCATCACCGGCACGCGGGCGATGTCGGGCTCCGACGCAATCAGGTTCAAAAACCGCACCATGGCCGCCTTGCTGTCGAGCATGGCCTCGTCCATGTTCACGTCGATGACCTGGGCGCCGTTTTCCACCTGTTGGCGGGCGACCGACAGCGCATCCTCGTACTGTTCGTTGAGAATCATGCGCGCGAACGCCTTGGAGCCGGTGACGTTGGTGCGCTCGCCGACGTTGACGAACAGGCTGCCCTCGCCAATGAACACCGGCTCCAGGCCGGAGAGCTTCATGGGGGGGAGGGTGGGTGCGGAAACGGCAGACATGGGCTCACCTGTGAAAAACCGAGGGCAGAAAAGACAGGTGAGCGCCGTTGCATCGCGTCGGCAGGGCGCTTCCCGCCGCCACCCCAAGCCTGACAGCGCGTGCCGGACGGCACCCGCGCTGCTGCAGCGCTCCTTGGGGCGAAGCCTGCGATTTTACGGCCAGGGCCGTGCCTGTGCTTCCGGCTGTGTGCCCAGCCGCTGCACCAGGAAGTCGATCATCGCCCGCACCTTGGCCGGCGTGTGCCGCGCCGCCGGCCAGACGACGTGGATGCCGCCCAGATCGCGCGCCGGCTGCTCCAGCGCCAGCGCCTGCAAAGCACCGCGCGGCGCGGCCGCAGGCCATCGTGCTCATCACGGCGCACTGGTTGGCGCCGCCGCCCAGCCCGGCCTGCTGGCCGACTGGGCCGTGGCGAGCGGCCCCGCCGGGCGCCTGTCGCACCCGCCGCGCGCCGAGGAGCATCTGCTGCCGCTGCATGTGGTGGCCGGCGAGGGCCGGTTCACGGTGCGCCTGGAAGGCATACCCGAGGCCGACATGGACAAGTTCGAGCAGAGGTCGTGGCCGAGCACGCGCAGCGCATGGCGCGCGGGGCGCTGCACCACTGGGGCCTGCAGACGCTGACCGTGCACCGGTCTTGATATGGTTTTTGTATATCGCCGGCATTGGCTCAATTGATTTTTCTTTTGCGGCTGGTTTTCCTACCATGGGCGCAGCCGTGAACGGCCTCTTCTTTTCACCCCCGCACCAGGAGCGCCCCATGACCGACCCCCGCAAGCAATGCCCTTTCGCCCACGCTGCCACCCACCTGACCACCGACTTCGGCGCCCCCGTGCCGACGAACCGCGACAGCCTCACGGCCGGAGCGCGCGGCCCGCTGCTGGCGCAGGACGTGTGGCTCAACGAGAAGCTGGCCAACTTCGTGCGTGAGGTGATCCCCGAGCGGCGTATGCACGCCAAGGGTTCCGGCGCGTTCGGCACCTTCACCGTGACGCAGGACATCACCCGCTACACCCGCGCTGCTCTCTTCAGCCAGGTGGGCAAGCAGACCGAGATGTTCGCGCGCTTCACCACCGTGGCCGGCGAGCGCGGCGCGGCCGACGCCGAGCGCGACATTCGCGGCTTTGCCCTCAAGTTCTACACCGAGGAGGGCAACTGGGACATGGTGGGCAACAACACGCCGGTGTTCTTCATCCGCGATCCGCGCCAGTTCCCCGACCTGAACAAGGCCGTCAAGCGCGACCCGCGCACGAATCTGCGCAGCAGCACGCACAACTGGGACTACTGGACGCTCATCCCGGAGGCGCTGCACCAGATCACCATCGTCATGAGCGAGCGCGGCATCCCGGCGAGCTACCGCCACATGCACGGCTTTGGCTCGCACACCTACAGCTTCTGGAACGCGGCGGGCGAGCGCTTCTGGGTCAAATTCCACTTCAAGACGCAGCAGGGCATCCGGAACCTGAGCGACACCGAGGCCGAGGCCCTGATCGGCCGTGACCGCGAGAGCCACCAGCGCGACCTGTACGAGGCCATTGCGCGCGGCGACTTCCCGAAGTGGACGATGTACGTGCAGGTCATGCCCGAGCAGGATGCCGAGAAGGTGCCCTACCACCCCTTCGACCTGACCAAGGTCTGGCCGCACGCCGACTACCCGCTGATCGAGGTCGGCGAGTTCGCGCTCAACAAGAACCCCGAGAACTTCTTTGCCGATGTGGAGCAGAGCGCCTTTGCGCCCAGCAACCTGGTGCCCGGCATCGGCGTGTCGCCCGACAAGATGCTGCAGGCGCGCCTGTTCAACTACGCCGACGCACAGCGCTACCGCCTGGGCACGAACCACCAGCAGATCCCCGTCAACGCCGCGCGCTGCCCAGTGCACAGCAACCACCGCGACGGCCAGGGCCGGGTGGACGGCAACTACGGCAGCGCGCCGCACTACGAGCCCAACAGCTTTGGCCAGTGGCAGGCGCAGCCGCAGTTTGCCGAGCCGCCGCTGCGCCTGTCGGGCAACGCCCAGCATTGGCGCTTTGACGAGGACGACAGCAACTACTTCGAGCAGCCGCGCAAGCTCTTCCAGCGGATGAACGCGGCGCAAAAGCAGGCCCTGTTCGGCAACACCGCCCGCGCCATGGGCGACGCGCCCGAGTTCGTCAAGCACCGCCACATCCGCAACTGCCACGCCGCCGACCCGGCCTACGGCGCCGGCGTGGCCCAGGCGCTGGGGCTGGACCTGCACAAGGCGCTGGCCTCGCAGCACGACGACCCGATGTGGGGCAACCCGCTGGTGGCGCTTCCGGCATAAAAAAGGCCGCTAACGCTTACCAGACAAGCGCTAACAGCTATTAAATTAATAGCAAATTACCCCCCACCCCGCAAGCGCCGGTAGAGCGTGCGTTCGCTGATGCCCAGGGCCTGCGCCTGGGCGCGGCGCGTGCTGCCGGGGGATGGGGCTGGCGCCAGCGGCAGGGCGCTGGGCGCGCCGTCGAGCGCCAGCGCCTGGGCCACGGTGGCGGTGCTGATGTCGCTGCCGTCGCTCAGCAGCGCGGCGCGTTCGAGCACGTTGCGCAGCTCGCGCACGTTGCCGGGGAAGGGCTGCTGCGCCAGCAGCTGCAGCGCCTCGGGCGCCAGGCGCAGTGTCCGCCCGGGGGCCAGGCGCTGCAGCAGGGCGGCGGCCAGCAGGGCGATGTCCTCGCGCCGCTCGCGCAGCGCCGGCAGGCGGATGGGGAAGGTGCTCAGGCGGTAGTACAGGTCCTGGCGAAAGCGCCCGGCGCGCACCAGGGCCTGCAGGTCGTGGTGCGTGGCCGCCACCAGGCGGATGTCGGCGCGGCGCAGCTCGGTCTGACCGACGCGGCGGTAGGTGCCCGATTCGAGCAGGCGCAGCAGCTTGACCTGCATCGACAGCGGGATGTCGCCCACCTCGTCGAGGAACAGCGTGCCGCCTTGTGCCGCCTCCACCAGCCCGGCGCGGGCGGCGTGCGCGCCGGTGAAGGCGCCGCGCTCGTGGCCAAAAAGTTCGCTCTCGAACAGCGTCTCGGGCAGGCTGGCGCAATCGACGACCACCAGGGCGCGGGCGGCGCGGCTGCTGGCGTCGTGGATGGCGCGCGCCGCCAGCTCCTTGCCGGTGCCCGATTCGCCCAGCAGCAGCACGCTGGCCGCGCTCGGGCCGACGCGGGCGATCAGCCCCAGGAGCGCCTGGAAGGCGGGCGCACGCCCGATCATGCCGGGTGCGCCGTCGCCCGCGCTGCCGTGGTGCGCCAGCGGCAGGGGCTCCATTTTTTCCAGGAAAAAGGCGGGTGCACCGTCGGCCGCTTCGGCCCCGGCCAGCGGCAGCAGTTCGATCTGCACGTACTCCTCGCCGTGGCGGCTGTGGTGCAGGTGCAGCACTTTTTCGCGCGCGCGGCTGTGCAGGGCCTGCGCCAGCGGGCAGACCTCGCCGGCCTGGTCGCAGGGCACGCTCGAATGGTGCGAGACCTCGTGGCAGCGCCGCCCGAGCACGCCCTGGCCCTGGCCGTACTGGCGCCGGTAGGCGGCGTTGGCCGCCAGGATGCGGTAGCTGCGGTCGAACAGGATGTGCGGCTCGGGCAGCGCCTCCAGGTAGGCGCTCCAGCTGGGCAGGTCGGTCGAGGGTGCGGTCATGCCCCATGCTGCCACGAAATGGCAGCCTCTGCCGTCACACTGCCAGCAATGGCCGACCGTGCCATTGCGGCATCGGGCCGTAAGCCCTTGTTTTTGCACGACCATGGCTGGGGAGCGTGCCCCCTGCGGGGCTGGCACGGCTCTTGATATACGACAAGCATCCACATCCTGACTTGCTGCCATGCCGCTTGAGACTCCGCCGAAAACCAGCCCGCCGAAAAACTTCATTCCCCTGTACCAGGCGAAAACCAAGGTCTACCCGCGCGCCATCGACGGCGTCTTCAACCGCTGGCGCTGGCTGCTGGTGCTGTGCACGCAGCTGGTGTTTTATGGCCTGCCCTGGCTGCAGTGGGGCGAGCGCCAGATGGTGCTGTTCGACCTCGGGGCGCGGCGCTTTTACCTCTTTGGCCTGGTGCTGTACCCGCAGGACTTCATCTACCTGACGGGGCTGCTCATCATCTCGGCGCTGTCGCTGTTCCTGTTCACGGCGGTGGCCGGGCGGCTGTGGTGCGGCTTCTCGTGCCCGCAGACGGTTTACACCGAGATTTTCATGTGGCTGGAAAACCGCATCGAGGGCGACCGCAGCGCGCGGATGCGCCTGGACAAGGCACCCTGGACGTCCTGGGAAAAGCTCTGGAAGAAGGGCGCCAAGCAGCTCGCCTGGATCAGCGTGGCGCTGTGGACGGGGTTTACCTTCGTCGGCTTCTTCGTCCCCATCCGCGAGCTCGGCGGCGAGCTCATGGCGCTGAGTGGCACCTGGCAGCTGTTCTGGGTCGGCTTCTACGGCTTTGCCACCTACGGCTTTGCCGGCTATATGCGCGAGCAGGTGTGCAAGTACATGTGCCCCTACGCCCGCTTTCAGAGCGCGATGTTCGACAAGGACACGCTCATCGTCACCTACGACAGCGCGCGCGGCGAGCCGCGCGGCGTGCGCAGCAAAAAGGTCGATCCCAAGGCCGCCGGCCTGGGCGACTGCATCGACTGCTCGCTGTGCGTGCAGGTCTGCCCCACCGGCATCGACATCCGCCACGGCCTGCAGTACGAATGCATTGGCTGCGGCCTGTGCGTCGATGCCTGCAACTCGGTCATGGACAAGGTTGGCTACGCCCGCGGCCTGATCCGCTACACCACGCAAAACGGCATGGCGCAGGGCTGGAGCCGCCTGCAGATGCTGCGCCGCGTGCTGCGCCCCCGGGTGCTGCTCTACAGCGCCGTGCTCTGGGGCCTGTGCGGCGCCATGCTCTGGAGCCTGAGCCAGCGCGTGCCGCTGAAGGTGGATGTGGTGCGCGACCGCGCCACGCTCTCGCGCCTGGTCGCTGGCGGCCAGCTGGAGAACGTGTACCGCCTGCAGATCATGAACGCCACCGAGCAGCCGCAGCGCTACCGCATCAGCGCCAGTGGCCTGCAGGGGCTGCGCGTGGCCTCAGAGGCCGAGGTCAGCGTCGAGCCGGCGCAGTCGCGCTGGGTGCCGGTGCAGCTGCACATTCCATATGGCAGCGCCGAAGCCGGCTCGCACCCGGTGCAGTTTCACATCGACGCCGTAGGCGGGAGTGACAAGGTGACGGAAAAAGCCGTGTTCCTGGTGCCGCGCTAAGGCGACGCTGAAAAAGTCCCCGCGATGCGATGCGCCCTGGTTTGGGATGAGCTGCAAGGCGCAAAGCGCAGCAATAGCCGCAGCTATTGCGAGCATTTGCAACGCCGCAGATCGCCCAAACCGGGGATGCGGCGCGCGCGAGGAGCTTTTTCAGCGTTGCCCTAAAGCCACCGCAGGGCGGCGGCGCAGCACTTACTGCGCCGCTGCCGGCAGGCCAAAGACGCGGTCAAAGCTCCAGTTGAAGACGTAGGTGTAGGCCAGGAAGAACAGCAGCAGCCCCGCTTCGAGCACCAGCGCCTGCCACAGGCCGATGCCGAACCACCAGGCCATCAGCGGCACCAGCACCAGCGCCAGCCCGCCCTCAAAACCCAGCGCGTGGACTGCGCGCCGGCGCACCGAACGGCCTTTGACGCTTTGGCGTGCCTCCCAGCGTTCAAACAGGTGGTTAAAGCCAATATTCCAGGCCACGGCAATCGCGGACGCCACCACCGCCATGGCCCCCGAGGCGGCGGGCTGCTGGCCCAGCAGCACAAACAAGCCGCTGGCGCAGGCAATGGCCAGCAATTCATACAGGGTGACGAACACCACCCGGCGCAGCGGGCCCTGCAGCCCCTTTGGCGAAAAAACAACAAACATGGGGCGCGAGTATAGGCCGCACGCCCTCCCAATGCCGTTGAACGGTTTTTGCCATACATCGCATTGCCAATAAAAACAATTCGCATTAACATTATTGATGAAAGCCAGCTTGGCTCCATCGCGTCTATTTCTGCACGGAGTAGCCTAGCGTCAGGGGTTGCCGCCAGCCAATATTCTCAACCCCTGCCATCCGCTGCGCCTGCGTGCCCGTGCGGATGCCTGCCTTGCAAGAGCTTTCATGTTGCGACAACCCTTTCGCCTGACTCCGCTGGCCGCCTGCGTGGCTTGTTTGTTTTTGACCGCCCACGCCGCCGCACAAGATGCTGCCGCGCCATCGGCCACCGTCCTGGCCCAGGCCGACACGGCCAAGCCCCTGCCCGCCGTCACCGTCACGGCCACCATGACGGAGCAAGATGCACGCACCGCACCGGCGAGCGTGACTGTCATCACCGCCGACGAGCTGGCCAAGAAAAACGCTGCCGATCTGCTCGATGCAGTGCGCCAGGCCCCCGGCGTCACCCTCACCGGTCGCCAGGTGGGTGGCCGCAAAACCATGGCTCTGCGCGGCCTGGAAGGCAAGCACACGCTCACTCTTATCGACGGCCGGCGCATCAGCGCCAGCGACGACGTAATTGGCCACTCGGACTACCAATACGGCTGGCTGCCTATTTCGGCCATCGAACGGGTGGAGATCATCCGGGGCCCGATGTCGGCGCTGTACGGCTCCGAGGCGCTGGGCGGCGTAGTCCACCTGATCTCGAAAAAACCCAGCGACCGCTGGAGCGGCTCGCTCGGCCTGGGTGGCAGCGTGCCCCTGGAGTCGGACAGCGCTGCGCACGAGGCACGCACGTCGCTCTACGCTTCCGGCCCCCTTGGGGATCGGGTCCGCCTGTCAGTGCAGGCCGAGCGCGCCTACCGCCAGCCCGTGGCCAATCTGGACGACCCAAGCATCTCCGAGATCGAGGGCAACCGCCCTCAGAACCTGGGCGTTAACGCCCAATGGCAGCTGACCCCCGGCCACGAAATCGAAGGCGGCCTGGTCGATGGCCAGGAGGAGCGCCACGCCAATGAGCGGGGCTATACCCCCCGGCCTTACGCCAACCGTTACGACCTCGACCGCAAGCAGGCCCATATCGGCTGGAAGGCCGACTGGGGCACCTGGCGCAGCCAGCTGCGCGCCTACCGCAGCGAGATCGACATCCGCAACAGCCGCAGCAACGGCGTCACCCCCACGCGCCCGCAAAACATGCAGGACGATGTCGTAGACGGCCACGCCAGCACCCGCTGGGGCGCGCACCAAATCACCCTCGGTGGTGAGTGGCGCAAAGAAAACCTGGTCAACGCCGGGCTCAAGAATGGCGCAGACGACGCCACCCACAAAGCGCTGTTCGTGCAGGACGAGTTCGCCCTGACCCCCAACCTGCTTGCCACCCTGGGCCTGCGCACCGACCACCACGCGCTCTTTGGCTCCGAAACCAGCCCCCGCGCCTACCTGGTGTGGGAGGCCAGCCCCGCCCTGGTCGTCAAAGGCGGCTGGGGTCATGCCTTCAAGGCCCCCACGCTCAAACAAATTTCGCCCAACTACGTCGGTGCCGAAGGCCCGCACAGCTTCCTGGGCAACGCCAACATCAAGCCCGAGTCATCGAACTCGTTTGAAATCGGCGCCGACTGGCAAGCCGCCGAACGCCTATCGCTGCGCGGCACGTTCTTCCACACCGAGGTGAAGGATCTGATCACCTACAAGCTGCTGCGCCAAATCGGCTCGCGCCGGGTGTACCAGTACGACAACGTGGATGCGGCCCGCATCCAGGGTCTGGAGCTGGGAGCAACCTGGAACATTTCCTCCGCCCTGCAGTGGAGCACCGACGCCACCTTGCTGCGCACCCGCGACAAAAGCACCGGCAAAGATCTGGCCGACCGCCCCGACACCAGCCTGGCTTCGCGCCTGAACTGGCGCCTGGGCGCCTGGCAAACCCTGCTGGGCCTGGAATACACCAGCAGCCAAACCGCCACCGGCGGCGCAGCCCTGCCCAGCTACACCCTGTGGAACCTGAGCACCGGCCGCGCCTGGACACTGGGCGAGGGCCGCAGCCTGCACCTGCGCACCGGCATCGACAACCTGGCCAATGTGCGCCTGGCCGACAAAACCACCGACTTCGGCTACGCCGAGCAAGGCCGGCGCCTGTTCGTCAACGCCCGTTTGGACTTTTAAAGCGACCCCTCCCCCCACGGGGGAGGACCGGGGTGGATACCCCACCCCGGTTGCTCTTAATTTGATAGCTGCTTGCGCTTAACCAGCAAGCCCTAGAGGTTGATTTCATGCTTAAACGACTGCTGCAAGTCCTGCTCGCCCTGCTGCTGTGTGCCACAGCGCAGGCACAGCAGAACCAGCCCCCGCTGTCGCTGCTGTTCATCGCCACCGGCAACGTGCCGGCGGGCAAGTTCCGCCAGCTCCAGGCCATTGCCGAGCCGCTGGGCCTGCAGCTGCAATTGCGCTACCTGCACCAGCTGCCCAAGAACCAGGACGCCGGCCTGTGGCAAGGCCACGCCGCCGTGCTGTTCGACAGCTATCTGCAAGACGAGGTCAGCGAACACCTGACCCAGGCCCTGCCCGGCCTGAAAGCGCCCCACCTGTGGCTGTACGACCAAAACCCGCGCTGGGGCGGCTTTCCCGAACCCGTGGCGCGCCGCCTGATCGACTACTACAGCAACGGCGGCCAGCAGAACTTTGGCGGCTTCTTCGCCACCCTGGCGGCGCAGCTGCGCGGCCAGCCGCTGCCGGCAGTGGCCGCGCCCGTCATCTACCCCAAGGCGGCCTTCTACCACCCCAAGGCAGCGCAGCAGGTGTTTGCCAGCGCGCAAGCCTATTTCGCCTGGCAGGGCGTGGACGCGCGCGCGCCGCGCAGCGCACGCAAGCCCATCGTCGCCATCGCCCTGCACCAGCAGTACATCGCCTCCATGCAGACCGCCTTCATCGACGACCTGGTGGCGCGCATCGAGGCCGGCGGCGCGGTGGCGCTACCGTTCTACACCCCCATGATGGATCCGCGCAGCTTCACCAAACTGCTGCAGCCCCAGGCCGGGCAGCCACCGCTGGCCGACGTGCTCATCACGACGCAAATCATGCTCACCGGCGACGACCGGCGCAAAGAATTCGAGCAGTTCGGCATCCCCGTGCTGCAGGCCATGGCCTACCGGGGCGGCGAGGAGGCCGACTGGGAAAAAGACCCGCAAGGTATGCGCATCATGGACGTGCCGTTCTACCTCGCCCAGCCCGAGTACGCCGGCGTGACCGACATCCAGATCGCCGCCGCCACGCGCAAAAGCGACGACCAGATCCTGCCCATCGCCGCCCAGGCCCAGGCGGTGGTGAACAAAGCCCTGGCCACGGCCCGCCTGCAGCGCCTGCCCAACGCCGAGAAAAAAGTCGCCGTCATGTTCTGGAACTACCCGGCGGGCGAGAAGAACTTCAGCGCCTCCTTCATGAACGTGCCGCGCAGCCTGCAAAGCACGCTCACCGCCCTGGCCGGTGCCGGCTACCAGACCGAGACGCCGGATGAAACCCACCTCATCACCGTGCTGCAGCGCCTGCTCGCGCCCAGCTACCGCGCCGGCCAACTGCCGCAGCTGCTGCAAGACGGCCTGGCCGCGCGCCTGCCGGTGAAGGACTACCGCGCCTGGCTCACCGGCCTGCCACCGGCCACGCAGCAGGCGATGGCCAGCGCCTGGGGCGCGCCGGAAAAATCCCCCTGGGTGCTGCGCCAAGGCGGGGAGGACTTCTTCGTCATCCCGCGCCTGCAGCTCGGCCACATCACCCTGCTGCCCCAGCCCGGACGCAGCGGCGCACAACCGGGCGGCCAGGACGCCCGCGCCAAAGAGAAAGAGCTGTACCACTCCACCACCGCGCTGCCGCCGCACCACTACCTGGCAAGCTACCTGTGGATGCGCCAGCAGGCCGACGCGCTGGTGCACTTTGGCACCCACGGCACGCAGGAATGGCTGCCGGGCAAGGAGCGCGGCCTCTCGGTGTACGACGCGCCGCTGCTGGCGCTGGGCGACATTCCCGTGGCCTACCCCTACATCGCCGACAACATCGGCGAAGCCACCCAGGCCAAGCGCCGGGGCCGCGCCACAATAGTCAGCCACCAGACGCCGCCCTTTGCCCCCGGCGGCCTGCACGACGCACTCACGCAGATCCACGACCTGCTGCACCAGTGGCAAGCGCAGGACGAGGGCGCAGTCAAAGAGCGCCTGGCCGCCGACCTGCTGGCAGCGGCGCACAAGGAGCGCATCGTCGCCGACCTGGGCTGGAGCGAGGCGCGCGTGCGTGCCGAGTTCCCGGCCTTTGTGCAAACCCTGCACGACCACCTGCACGAGCTGGCGCAAACCGCCCAACCCCAGGGCCTGCACACCCTGGGCCGCGCGCCCGAGGAACTGCACCGCCTGGGCACCGTGCTGCTGGCGCTGGGCAAGCCGTTTTGGGAAGCCGCAGCGCACCAGGCTGGCGTGCCCGCGCAAGACCTGGACGAGGCCCTGGTCGGCCCCTGGGACAAGCTGGCGCAGACCGCGCCCTACCAGCTCCTGAAAAAGCATGTAATCGACGGCCAGAGCACGTCCAGCCTGCCCGAGCAGCTACAAAAAGCATTGCAACAAGCGGCCAGGATGTATGCCGACATCGGCGCCCAGGGCGAGCTGCCGGGCCTGCTGGCGGTACTCGGTGGCCAGTACCTGCCCACCTCCTACGGCGGCGACCCGATCAAGAACCCCGACGCCTACCCGACGGGGCGCAACCTCTACGGCTTCGACCCCTCGCGCATCCCCACCAAACAAGCCTGGGAAGCGGGCAAGCAGGCGGCCGAGAACATGCTGGCCGAGCACCAGAAGCTGCACGGCCAGCCGCCGAAAAAGCTCACCTTCAGCCTCTGGTCGGTCGAGACCATGCGCCACTTCGGCCTGCTCGAAGCGCAGGCGCTGTGGCTGCTGGGCGCAGAGCCCGTATGGGACGAGGGCGGGCGCGTGACGGGCGTCAGGCTCGTGCCGCGCAAAGAGCTGGGCCGCCCCCGGGTGGACGTGGTGCTCTCGGCCACCGGCCTGTACCGCGACCATTTCCCCAACGTCATGAAGCAACTGGCCCAGGCGGTGCTGCTGGCGTCGCGCGCCCGGGGCGAGGCCGACAACCCCGTGGCCGCCAACAGCACGCGCATCACCGAGCAACTCATCGCCCAGGGCGCCGATGCCCAGGCTGCTGAACTCGCTGGTGCGACGCGCATCTTTGCCTCGGCCAGCGGCAGCTACGGCACCGGGCTGGACGACGCCGCCCTGGCCACCGACACCTGGAAGGGCAAGGCCGAGGGCGACCGCAAGCTCGCCGAGCTGTACCTGGCGAAGATGCAATACGCCTACGGCCCGGACGAGAAGCAATGGGGCAGCGCCGGCGTGGCCGGGGCCAGCGGCAAGGGCGGCCAGGCCATCAACCTCTACGCCCAGCACCTGCGCGGCACCGAGGGCGCAGTGCTCTCGCGCAGCTCCAACCTCTACGGCATGTTGACCACCGACGACCCCTTCCAGTACCTCGGCGGCATCGCGCTGGCCGTGCGGCACCTGGACGGCAAGGCGCCGCAGCTCTACATCAGCAACCTGCGCGGCGCGGGCGCGGGCCGGGTCGAGGGCGCGGCGCAATTCCTGGCCAAGGAGCTGGCCACGCGCCAGTTCCACCCCGGCTACATCCAGGGCCTGATGAAGGAAGGCTACGCCGGCACGCTGCAGGTGCTGGACGCGACCAACAACTTCTGGGGCTGGACGGCGACCGCGCGCGAGATCGTGCGCGACGACCAGTGGCAGGAAATGGTCGATGTGTACGTGCGCGACAAGCACCAGCTGGGGCTGAAAAAGTGGTTCGAGTCCAAGAACCCGCACGCGCTGGCACAAACCATAGAACGCATGATCGAAGCCCAGCGCCAGGGCTACTGGCAGACCGACGCCGCCACGGTCAAAGAGCTGAAAAACCGCTGGCGCGACCTCTCGCAGCGCTTTGACGTCAAAACCGACAACGCCGCCTTTGCCGCCTACGTGGGGGCCAGCGCCAGCCCTGGCGCCGGCTTTGGCATGGACGCGCCGCGCAGCAACAGCACCGCTGCCGCTGCCGCTGCCGCCGCCGCGCCGCCGCCGCCTGCCGATGCAGCCCCCGCCCAACCCACGCCGCCCGAACCGGCCGCACCACCGCCACCGCCGCCGCCCATCAGCGGTATGCGCCTGGAATCCGTGCCGCCCACGCCCCCGGCTGATCCGCTGGATGCGCCGCTGCGCCACCTGGGCTTTGGTCTGGCGCTGGCGGCCATCACCGCCGGCGGCGCCTGGCGCCAGCGGCGGCTGGGTGCGGTTTAACCCCTTTTTTTTATTGCCCACAGGAGTCCTACCCATGAACACCCCCCTTGAAATGGCGATGTACGACATCAGCCAGTTCTTCCTCTACCCCGTGCTGCTCGCCATCTCGGCGCTGTTTGTGCACGCCTTCTACGCCCTGGGCGCTTTTGCCTGGCAGGCGCTGCAGCGCGCGCGCGGCCAGGCCAACGGCTATGAGCTGCACGCCGTCCACGCCAGCCAGCCGGGAATGACGCTGCTCGAACTCGAAACCCTGGCCGTCAAGCGCCTGGAGTTCGCGCGCATCGCCACCCGCGTCGCGCCCATGCTCGGCCTGGTAGCGACCATGATCCCCATGGGCCCGGCGCTCAAGGCGCTGGCCGATGGCCAGCTGCAGGATGTCTCGCGCAGCCTGATGATTGCGTTCTCCGCCGTCATCCTGGCGCTGCTGGCGGCGGCCATCAGCTTCACCGTGGTCAACGTGCGCAAACGCTGGTACAGCGCCGACCTGGCCGCCATCGAGGAAGGGCTCACGGCCCCCGTCGCCGCCGCGCACCAGGACGCCGCCCTGGCGGAGGCCACCGCATGAGCGCCCACCCCGCCCAAGAAGCCGCACGCGCGCGCCGGCGCAACCTGCTCGACGACAGCGACGAGGACGATCCCATCCTCTCGGTGGTCAACCTCATCGACGTGTTCCTGGTCATCATCGCCGCGCTCTTGCTGGCGGTGGCGCAAAGCCCGGCCAACCCGTTTGGCGCCGAGCAGGTCACGGTCATCAAAAACCCCGGCAAGGAGAACATGGAAATCATGATCAAGGACGGGCAGAAGATCGAGCACTACAAGGCCAGCGGCGAGATCGGCGAAGGCCAGGGCGCCAAGGCCGGCGTGGCCTACAAGATGAAGGACGGCTCCATGGTCTATGTGCCGGAGGCGGGTAGCGCAAACGATAAGCAATAACACCTATGCCAGCGATGGGCGCCGGTTATAGTCCAGCTTTTCACGCAAGAGGCACCGATGAACATGCACCACCTACCGCGCACCGCACTGGCCATGGCTCTGGGGTTGGTGTTGGCGGCTTGTGGCGGCGGCGACAGCGACAGTGCTCCGCCGCTGCCCGCCACACCAACCACACCAACAACGCCCCCCGTCACGCCACCCGTCACGCCCCCTACTCCCGTCACGCCGACCACGCCGCCCGTCACGCCCCCGCCTGCAGCCAGCACCGGCCTGCAAGCGGCTTGCAGCGGCGCCTTCTGCGGCGCTGCCAGCAACAGCAGCTACAGCGGCGCAGGCGTGGGTGTCTGGAACTACAGCAACACCTCCGCCCAGACGGTGCGCCTGCCCGTGTCCCTGAGCCAGCTCGGCCAGCGCAGCCTGACCCTGGTGTACTCCAACCCCAACGCCCCCGGCGTGCAAATGCCGACGCTGACCCTCACGCCCAAGGCCGGCACCAGCACGCGCCAGGCGCTGCAGGGCGACGATGCCCAGGAGCATGGCAACCAAATTCCGGCCGCCGTGCGCGACTTCCGCCCCGCCGAGCACCTGCGCACCGGCGCCGCTGCCGTGCAGGCCGCCCAAACCCCGCGCGCGGCAGCGGCCAGGGGCAGCGAGCGCAGCTGGTTCATCAGCCTTGACGAGGGTATGCAAGCGCGCACCGCCACGCTGCAGCGCCAGGCCACGTTTGCCGATGGCCGCGTCATCAACCTCTGGCTGGAGAACACCGAGACTGGCAGCAGCAAGGTCACCGACGCCATCCTCGACACCCTGCTCGACCGCTTTGCCCGGCCTCAGTATTCGGTCTATGGCATGGTCACCGGCCTGGCCGGCCAGCCCTGGGGCACATACGGTAACTACACCGATTTGATTACGTCCAGCCAACCGATCGACATCGTGCTCGTCAACTTCATCCCCGACGGCAAGCCTTATGGGCTGATGGGCTACTTCCATTCGCTCAACAACTTCAAGAAAAACCCTGCCCACGACCAACTCAAGTACAGCAACGAATCGCTGTCGTTTTACATCGACACCGAGACGCTGTACCTCGACAAAACCAAGGGCATGGACGCGCAGGTGGGCACGCTGGCGCACGAGTTCATCCACATGATCAACTTCTACCAGCGCAGCGTCCTCAAGGGCCCGCGCTACGCCTTCGACACCTTCCTCGATGAGATGTCGGCGGTGATGATCGAAGACATCCTGAGCGAGAAACTCACCCCCGGCAGCAACAGCGCCCGCGACGGCCTGGTGCCGCGCTGGCTCAACCGCTCGACCTTCAACTGCGACCCAACGAACTGGGGCATCGGTGACACCTGCTTTGGCTACAACGTCGTCGGCGCCTACGGCGCCTATCTGCTGCGCCAGTACGGCGTGGGCTTTTACCAGCAGCTGCTCAAAGACACCTCGTCGAGCGACTCCTGGACGGTGCTCGACCACGCCATCACCCAGGCCGGCGGCCCGGGCCTGGCCGGCACGCTGCCGCGCTGGGGCAGCAGCATCGCCTTGCTGCCGGCGGCGGCCTCGCCGCAGGGCTTTGGCTACCCGCAGCGCCAGGACGCCAGCGGCTACACCCTGGTCGGCATCGACGGCCCAGCCCTGGCCGCTGCGCGCCAGCTGCCCACCCAGGTGCCCAGCACCCTGGTCGGCCACGGCCACTTCCCGTTCACGCGCCAGAGCGACGCCCAGGGCAACTACCAGGAGCAGCTGGACGTGCCACCCGGCATCACGCTGACCGTGGTCGTGCAGTAACCCAGCCCGCCACCCCGCCCGCCCGGACGCTCCCAACGTCCGGGCTTTTTTTTGCCTCTAGCGCCCATCCCTGCTGCGCGAGCAGCTACGCAAACCATAGCAACACCCCTGAATGCGATAGGGCCTATGCCGCCCCCGCATACCAGCCAAACACAGCCGCCTTGGACAGCGGCAAAACCCAGGAGTAAGCTGCCCGGCTTGCATTGTTCGTCCCACAAGGAGACTCCATGACAAGCCATACCCTGCCCTCTTACCTCGATCCGAACCACCTCGGCCCCTGGGGCATTTACCTGCAGCAGGTCGATCGCGTCACGCCCTATCTGGGCAGCCTGGCGCGCTGGGTGGAAACCTTGAAGCGCCCCAAGCGCGCGCTCATCGTCGATATCCCGATCGAGCTCGACAACGGCACCATCGCCCACTACGAGGGCTACCGCGTGCAGCACAACCTGAGCCGTGGCCCGGGCAAGGGTGGCGTGCGCTACCACCAGGACGTGACGCTGTCCGAAGTCATGGCCCTGTCGGCCTGGATGAGCATCAAGAACGCCGCCGTCAACGTCCCCTACGGCGGCGCCAAGGGCGGCATCCGCGTCGATCCCAAGACCCTGTCCACAGCCGAGCTCGAACGCCTGACGCGCCGCTACACCAGCGAGATCGGCATCATCATCGGCCCCTCCAAAGACATTCCGGCGCCGGACGTGAACACCAACGGCCAGGTCATGGCCTGGATGATGGACACCTACTCCATGAACACCGGCGCCACGGCCACCGGCGTCGTCACCGGCAAGCCGGTCGATATCGGCGGCTCGCTCGGGCGCGTCGAGGCCACCGGGCGCGGCGTGTTCACCGTTGGCGTCGAAGCCGCCAAGCTCACCGGCCTGACGATTGCCGGCGCCCGCGTGGCGGTGCAGGGCTTTGGCAACGTCGGCGGTACGGCGGGCAAGCTGTTCGCCGAGGCCGGCGCCAAGGTCGTCGCCGTGCAAGACCACACCGGCACCATCCACAACGACCGGGGCCTGGACGTGCCGGCACTGCTCGAACACGTGCGCAAAACCGGCGGCGTGGGCGGCTTTGCCGGCGCCGACGTCATGGCCAAGGACGAGTTCTGGGGCGTGGCCTGCGACATCCTCATCCCCGCCGCGCTCGAAGGCCAGATCACCAAGGACAACGCCGGCAAGATCCAGGCCAAGCTGGTGATCGAGGGCGCCAACGGCCCCACCACGCCCGAGGCCGACGACATCCTCAACGACAAGGGCGTGCTGGTGCTGCCCGACGTCATCGCCAACGCCGGCGGCGTGACGGTGAGCTACTTCGAGTGGGTGCAGGACTTCTCCAGCTTCTTCTGGACCGAGGACGAGATCAACGCCCGCCTGGTGCGCATCATGCAAAACGCCTTTGCCGCCGTCTGGCAGGTGGCGCAAGAGAACAAGGTGAGCCTGCGCACGGCCACCTTCATCGTCTCGTGCAAGCGCATCCTGCACGCCCGCGAAGTGCGCGGCCTGTACCCCTGAGCCGCCCGCTTGCGCTCTCTGAGGAGCGCCCGCCTTCGCACCCAGCCCCGCCCAGCGGGGCTTTTTTATTGCGGCGCCACGTCCGGCGGCGGCGCCACCGGCAGCACGGTGCGCAGCGCCAGGCAAAACGGCTGCTCGCAGGGCGCGCGCCCGGCGTAGGGGCAGCCGGGCTGGGCGCACAGGCGGGCCTCGCGCTCGGCCGCCAGGGCCTCGTCGCGCGGCAGCTGGCCGCTGGCCTGCAGCGCCGCCAGCAGCAGCCAGGGGTCCGTGCGATGGGCCCCCGCCAGCAGCTCGCGCCCGTACAGCGGCGGGGCCAGGGGTGCAAATTCCAGCACCAGCAGCGCACTGCTGCGCGCCGGCGTGGAGCCCGCGCCTTGCAGCACCAGCGCCCAGGCCCCTGAGGTCAGCGCCTGCGGCCATCCGGCAAAACGCGCCTGCAGCGGCGGCTGGCCTGCCGCCGGCGGCTGCGGCTGGGCCTGCGCCCAGGCTGGCGGCGTGCGCAAGGTCACGACCACGCTGCGCAGCCCCTGCTCTGTCTGCACCAACCCCTGGCGCACCAGCCAGGTGACCAGCGGCGGCACGCCGGGCGCAGCCTGCGCGCCATCGACCTGCGGCAGCAGCGCCGCCGGCCAGGGCTGGGCCGCCAGCATCTGGGGCGCGCGCGCCGGCGCGACGAGCTGCTGCAGCAAGGCATCGACCAAGGCGCGCTGCGGCGCCGGCACCGCAGCCACCGGCCAGGCCGGCAGTGCCGCAGTCACGGTCGGTGGCACTGCCGCCTTGAGCTGGCTTTGCGCTTGCGGCGAGAGGTGCAGCAGATCGGGCGCCGCCGATAGTGGCTGCGGCAAAGGGGGGGACGCTGGCGCCTGCCCCGGTGCAGCGGGCGCTGGCGCGCTGGCGTCGAGCAGGCTCGCCTGGCGCTGCAAGGCGGCCTCCGCCAAGCGCTGCGCCAGGGCCGGTGGCGCAGGTGGCGAGGGCATCAGGGGCGGCGTACTGGGCATGGCGGCATTCTGCGCCCGGCCCTTTGTGCTCTCAAAATGCTAGCTACTGACGCTTATTCAGAGCGCGTTAGCGGCAGTTATCATCCTGCATCACGCCTTGTCGGAGTAAAACAGCGCGCGCCCCGGCACGCCGGCCACGGCGCGCGCAATGGCGCCAATGTGGTCGGGCGTGGTGCCGCAGCAGCCGCCCAGGATGTTGACCAGCCCCTCGGCGGCAAACTCGTGCACCAGGCGGCTGGTGACCTCGGGCGTTTCGTCAAAGCCGGTGTCGCTCATGGGGTTGGGCAGGCCGGCGTTGGGGTAGCAGCTGATGAAAGTGCCTTGCGCCGCCTTGGCCAGCTCCTGGATGTAGGGGCGCATGAGCGCCGCGCCCAGGGCGCAGTTCAGGCCAATCGACAGCGGCTTGGCGTGGCGCACGCTGTGCCAAAACGCCGTCACCGTCTGGCCGCTGAGGATGCGCCCGGACGCATCCGTCACCGTGCCGCTGATCATGATGGGCAGGCATTCGCCGGTTTGCTCAAACGCTTCGTCGATGGCGAACAGCGCCGCCTTGGCGTTGAGGGTGTCGAAAATGGTTTCCACCAGCAGCACGTCGGCGCCGCCGGCGATCAGGCCCAGGGTCTGCTCCAGGTAGGCCGCGCGCAGCTGCTCGAAGGTGACGTTGCGCGCGCCGGGGTCGTTCACGTCGGGGCTGATGCTGGCCGTCTTGGGCGTGGGGCCCAGGGCACCGGCGACGAAGCGCGGGTGCGCGGGCGTGCTGAACTGGTCGCAGGCGGCGCGGGCGATTTTTGCGCTCTCCACGTTCATCTCGTAGGCCAGAGAGCCCATGCCGTAGTCGTCCTGCGCCACGCTGGTGGCGCCGAAGGTGTTGGTCTCGACCAGATCGGCACCGGCGGCCAGGTAGCCGGCGTGGATGTCGCGGATCACGTCCGGGCGCGTGAGCGAGAGCAGCTCGTTGTTGCCCTTGACGTCGCGGGCAAAGTCCTTGAACCGCTCGCCCCGGTACTGCGCCTCGGTGAGCTTGAAGCGCTGGATCATGGTGCCCATGGCGCCGTCGAGGATGGCGATGCGCTGGGCAAGGATGGCGGGCAGTTGCTGGGCGCGGGTGTAGGTCGGCAAGGTCATGGGGCGATTGTAGGAAGGAGACGCTGGCCCTGCGCGCACAATACGCCCCGGCGTCGGCACACCGGGCCCGCCCCCAGTTTATGAGCCAAATCGGCCTCCAGCGCTTATCCATCAAGCGCTAGAAGCTATCAAATTAAGAGCATTCCCTTGTCCCCCGCGCATTCCGTTTTGCACGCCGTCTTTGGCTACGCGCAATTTCGTGGCCCGCAAGAGGCCATCATCGAGCACGTGGCCGCCGGCGGCGATGCGCTGGTGCTCATGCCCACGGGCGGCGGCAAGAGCCTGTGCTACCAGGTGCCGGCCATCGTGCGCCAGCGCGCGGGCCAGGGTGTGGCCATCGTGGTCTCGCCGCTGATCGCGCTGATGCACGACCAGGTGGGCGCGCTGCACGAGGCGGGGGTGGAGGCGGCGTTTCTCAATTCCACGCTCGATTGGCAGCAGACGCTCGACGTGGAGCGGCGCCTCGCGCGCGGCGACATCACCCTGCTCTACGCCGCGCCCGAGCGCGTGGTGACCGAGCGCTTTCTGGGCCTTTTGGACGACCTGCACGCGCGCGGACAGCTCTCCTTGTTCGCCATCGACGAGGCGCACTGCGTGAGCCAATGGGGCCACGATTTTCGGCCCGAATACCGCCAGCTCACCGTGCTGCACCAGCG
Organism: Acidovorax sp. HDW3; assembly: GCF_011303755.1. Taxonomy (NCBI): domain Bacteria; kingdom Pseudomonadati; phylum Pseudomonadota; class Betaproteobacteria; order Burkholderiales; family Comamonadaceae; genus Acidovorax; species Acidovorax sp. HDW3. The sequence continues at coordinate 3,006,176 of NZ_CP049885.1, forward strand.
CTACGCGGGCGTGCCGCGCATCGCCCTCACGGCCACAGCCGACGGCCTGACGCGCGCCGACATCGCCACCGGCCTGCAGCTGCAGGACGCGCGCCAGTTCGTCAGCAGCTTTGACCGGCCCAACATCCGCTACCGCATCGAAGAAAAAAAGCAGCCGCTGGAGCAGCTTTTGCGCTTCATCGAGCGCGAGCACGCCGGGGATGCGGGCGTGGTGTACTGCCAATCCAGAAAGCGCGTGGAAGAACTGGCCCAGGGCCTGCAGGACGCGGGCGTGAACGCCCTGCCCTACCACGCCGGCCTGCCCGCCGACATGCGCCAGCAGCACCAGGACCGCTTTTTGCGCGAGGACGGCGTGGTGATGGTGGCGACCATTGCCTTCGGCATGGGCATCGACAAGCCGGACGTGCGCTTTGTTGCCCACGTGGACATGCCCAAAAACATCGAGGGCTACTACCAGGAAACAGGCCGCGCCGGGCGCGACGGGCTGCCGGCCGACGCCTGGATGGTCTATGGCCTGCAGGATGTGGTGAACCAGCGCCGCATGATCGAGGGCGGCGACGCCGCCGAGGAATTCAAGGCCGTGCTGCGCGGCAAGCTCGACGCCCTGCTGGCCCTGGCCGAAGCCACGGACTGCCGCCGCGTGCGGCTGCTGCGCTACTTTGGCGAGGAATCCAAGCCCTGCGGGAATTGCGACAACTGTCTGAATCCCCCCGCCGTGTGGGACGGCACGGACGCGGCGCGCAAGCTCCTCTCGACCATCTACCGCATCCAGCAGCAGGACGCGGGCCTGACTTTCGGCCTGGGGCATTTGATGGACGTGGTGCGCGGCCAGGAGACGGACAAGGTGCGCCAGTTCGGCCACCAGCAGCTCTCCACCTTCGGCCTGGGTGCGCCGTACAGCGAAGCGCAGCTGCGCGCCGTGGCACGCCAGCTGCTGGCGCTGGGCGCCATCGGCGTGCAGCGCGTGACCACCGAGGCCGGCCACGCGTTCGACACGCTGACGCTGACGGCCGCCTCACGCCCCGTGCTGCGCGGCGAACAGGCCGTGCTGCTGCGCGAAGCCACGGCGCAGGCGCGCGGCAAGAAGACGCGCCGCGCCGGCGCCCTGCCGGTGGCCGCCGCCGACCTGGGGCCGGACGCGCAGGTGCGCTTCATCAACCTCAAAGCCTGGCGCGCCGAAGTGGCGCGCGCGCACAACCTGCCGGCCTATGTGATCTTCCACGACGCCACGCTGGCGGCGATTGCGCAGCAGCACCCCCAGTCCATCGCCGAACTGGAGGGCATCAACGGCATGGGGACGAAAAAGCTCGAAGCCTATGGAGCCGACGTGCTGCGGGTGGTGGGCCTGTAGTTATGCGGGCAAATGCTGCACATCAAACGCGACGATGTTGCGGCTTTCCCGGCTGAACTCCACGCCCACCAGGTGGATGGGCTCGCCCCGGGCGCGGTATTTGTCGGCATAGTTGCGCGCTTGCAGCTGCGCCAGCGCCTTGCCTTCGGGCACCAGCTCCACCACTTTGAATTCAAACAGGTACACATGGCCACCAAAGCGCACCGCCATGTCGATGCGGCCTTGGTTGGTCACGTCTTCGAGCACGATGTCCAAGCCCAGCGAGGCAAAGTAGCTGTAGAAAATGCTGGCCCAGTAGCCTTCGTATTGGGCGATGGGGTTGTTGCGGTACCAGTCGTGCGGGATGGTGGCAAAGAAGGCGTGGAACAGTTCGCGCATGGCCGGTACGTCGGCAGCGACGAGCAGGTCGTACAGGCGGCTGATGTTGCGGTCGGGAATGCTGGGGCTGCCGCACAGCGTGCCCAGCAGGCTGCTGTTGAGGCTGGCTTTGACTTCCAGATTCGGGTAGCGCAGCTGAAATTCCAGCCGCCCCGGAATGGCACGCCAGCTATCGACCGTGAGGTAGCCCGCCTGGAACATCAGCGCTTCGCTGGGGATGGTGTCCACGTCGAAGGTGGAGAGCAGTTGCTCCGAAGCAAAGGTTTGCCCCAGCAGCGGGGTGAACTGGCGCCGCTCGGTCAGCAGTTTGATGAGGAAGGTGGGCGTGCCGGTTTCAAACCACCAGGGGCGGAAGATGCGTTTTTGGAACAGCAGCAGCAAATCAAACGGGTTGTACACCGAGGTGCCGCACCAGTTGTAGCCGTTGTACCAGGCGCGGATTTCTGCACGATCGAGGCCCGGCAGTTCGGGGGCAAAGACGGTGTCCACGTCTTCATCCGTATAGCCGCAAATGGCTGAATAGTCGGCATCGACGGTGATGTCGTTGAGGTTGTTCAGGCCCGAGAACAGGCTCACCTTGCTGAATTTGGACACGCCCGTGAGAAAGACGAAGCGCAGATAGGGGTCGCTGTCTTTGATGACGGAATAAAAGTCTTTGAGCGCATCACGGATCTCGGCGGCTTTGGTTCGGTCTTCGATGCGGTCGAGGATGGGCTTGTCGTATTCGTCGATCAGCACCACCACCGTGCGCCCTGTTGTTTCTGCCAAACGCAAAATCAGCCGCTTGAATCGGCTGCGCGCATCGGGGTATTCGGCCGGCAGTTGAAAGCGCGCCTCCAGGGTTCCAAGCTGCTCATTCAAGCTGTCTTGCAGGTCTGCCACCGAGCCGAGCACCCCGCCGCCAAAGCTAAAGCGCAGCACGGGGTGCTGGCGCGACCAGTCCCAATTTTTTTCTGCGTGCAGCCCGGTGAACAGCGCCTGATTGCCTTCGAACAACTCCTTGAGCGTGTCGAGAAACAGGCTTTTGCCAAAGCGCCTCGGGCGCGAGAGGAAGAAGTATTTCCCCTGCGCTATCAGCTGCAGCGCCAGCGGCGTTTTATCGACGTAGTAATGCCCGTCCTCACGGATTTCACGCAGGGACTGGATGCCGATGGGGAGTTTTTTGCGTTGCATGGCCTTGGCTTACTCCAGCGTCTGCACGTCAAACGCGACGATGTTGCGGCTTTCCCGGCTGAACTCCACGCCCACCAGGTGGATGGGCTCGCCCCGGGCGCGGTATTTGTCGGCATAGTTGCGCGCTTGCAGCTGCGCCAGCGCCTTGCCTTCGGGCACCAGCTCCACCACTTTGAATTCGAACAGGTACACATGGCCGCCAAAGCGCACCGCCATGTCGATGCGGCCTTGGTTGGTCACGTCTTCGAGCACGATGTCCAGCCCCAGCGAGGCAAAGTAGCTGTAGAAAATACTGGCCCAGTAGCCTTCGTATTGGGCAATGGGGTTGTTGCGGTACCAGTCGTGCGGGATGGTGGCGAAGAAGGCGTGGAACAAGTCCTTCATCCCTGGCACATCGGCAGCGACGAGCAGGTCGTACAGGCGGCTGATGTGGCGGTCGGGAATGCTGGGGCTGCCGCACAGCGTGCCCAGCAGGCTGCTGTTGAGGCTGGCTTTGACTTCCAGATTCGGGTAGCGCAGCTGAAATTCCAGCCGCCCCGGAATGGCACGCCAGCTATCGACCGTGAGGTAGCCCGCCTGGAACATCAGCGCTTCGCTGGGGATGGTGTCCACGTCGAAGGTGGAGAGCAGTTGCTCCGAAGCAAAGGTTTGCCCCAGCAGCGGGGTGAACTGGCGCCGCTCGGTCAGCAGTTTGATGAGGAAGGTGGGCGTGCCGGTTTCAAACCACCAGGGGCGGAAGATGCGTTTTTGGAACAGCAGCAGCAAATCAAACGGGTTGTACACCGAGGTGCCGCACCAGTTGTAGCCGTTGTACCAGGCGCGGATTTCTGCACGATCGAGGCCCGGCAGTTCGGGGGCAAAGACGGTGTCCACGTCTTCATCCGTATAGCCGCAAATGGCTGAATAGTCGGCATCGACGGTGATGTCGTTGAGGTTGTTCAGGCCCGAGAACAGGCTCACCTTGCTGAATTTGGACACGCCGGTGAGGAAGACAAAGCGCAGATAGGGGTCGCTGTCTTTGATGACGGAATAGAAGTCTTTGAGCGCATCACGGATCTCGGCGGCTTTGGTTCGGTCTTCGATGCGGTCGAGGATGGGCTTGTCGTATTCGTCGATCAGTACCACCACGCGCTGGCCGGTTTGGGTGGCCAGGTGTTGGATCAGGCTGCGAAAGCGCTCGGGGTGGCTTTGGTCAACCGGCTGGAGCTGCCACTGGGTTTCGTAGCGCTGCAGGTGCGAATCCAGGCGCGATTGCAAATCAGGTACGTCTTGCACCACGCCGCCGCCAAAGCTAAAGCGCAAAACGGGATGTTTGGCCGACCAGTCCCAATTTTTTTCTGCGTGCAGCCCGGTGAACAGCGCCTGATTGCCTTCGAACAACTCCTTGAGCGTGTCGAGAAACAGGCTTTTGCCAAAGCGCCTCGGGCGCGAGAGGAAGAAGTATTTCCCCTGCGCTATCAGCTGCAGCGCCAGCGGCGTTTTATCGACGTAGTAATGCCCGTCCTCACGGATTTCACGCAGGGACTGGATGCCGATGGGGAGTTTTTTGCGCGCGCTCATGGTGGGTCATTGTAGGAAACGGTCTCCCCAGAAACCACCCCAGCAAGCGCCTGCGCGTGCCCGGTCGCCAGCTGCCGAAACGGTGCCGAAATCCGCGCCTCCTGCGCCGCCGCCTGCCAAAACGCCTGCGCCAGGGCCTGCGCCTGCAACCAAACATCGGCCGTGGCCGCCGTGGGCTGCAGCTGCGCCGGGGCAAAGTCCTGCGCCACCACCTCGCCGGCGATGGGCATGTAGCGCATGGGCAGCATGTCGTAGCTGGGCGAGAGTCGCCAGTCGTCGTTTTCGAGCACCAGCGAGATGTTGCCGTAGTGCCGGTCGGTGTTGCCGATGAGCTGGCCATAGGCTTCGAGCAGGCGCAAGGTCATGGCGTCGGCCCCTGTCAGCAGCGGCGGCTGGTGGGCGCGCATACGCAGCGCGGTGGCGGCCCAGTTGTCGGTCTCGCCGATGTACTGCGCGTCGTACACCAGCAGCGACACCATGCCGATACGCCCCGGCGGCGGGCCGTCCACCAGGCCGGGCCAGGGACTGCGGCGGTCAAAGCGCTCCGACTGCAAAAACACCCGCCCGGCACGCTCGAACACCTGCGTAGGCGCTGCCGGCAGCCCCGCCTGGGCCAGGGTGTGCAGCGCCAGATGCTCGCAGTGCAGCAGGTCGCGCAGGCGCTGTTCGGCCAGGCTGTCGCCTGCCGGGGAGAACTTGACGATCACGCTGCGCCCAGCCGTAACGCAGCAAAACTTGGGCTGCTCGCCCCCGGCAGACGAGCCTGGCCACTGCCCCTGCAGCGCACTGCGCGCCAGGGCGGGGTAGTCAGCGGCACTCTGGGCCTGCACCAGCTGCGGCGCCAGCGCGGCAAAGCGCGCCAGCGAGGCCGCGCCCACCAGCAGGTTGCCCGGCAGGTCTTCACCACACAGGGCGAGAGCGCGCAGCGCATCGTCGTCTGACCAGTGGTGCGGGTCTTGCGGCAGGGCCAGATCGGGGTGGCGCTGCGCAAAATGCCGCCCCATGAAGCCCTGCGGCCGCATATCGGCCAGGAACCAGGGCAGGCCATCGTGGCGCTCGCGCACGCCGTCGGCCTCCTCCACCCAAAAGGCGCCGCCGGCCAGCGCCCACATCTGCGCAAACGGCGCCGGGCGGCCCTGGGTGTCGATGCGCCACAGCGGCACCTGCGTGCCCACGCCGCGCACGCTGCGCAGCAGCAGGTAGCGCTGCGAACGCGCCGCCCCCACCTTGCCCACCCGGCCCGCGTCCAGCAGCGGCGCCAGCGCGCGCGAAACCGTCGGCTGGCTGGCCTGCAGCGCGGCCTGCAGCTGGGCGCTGGTAGCAACGCTGCCGAGCTGGCGCAGGGCAGCCAGCAGGCGTTCAGAGCCCGGGGGGGGCGGGGAGGTTGTCATGGCCTAAATGAATAGATATTTCACGCTATTTTTGAACCAAACAAAGCAACGCATGAATAGATAAAGTGAATTGTCCTGCATCTACCCAAAACACCCCGCCATGAAGCCCTCAGATGCCTGGACGGGCCGGCGCAGCTGCGCCGTCCAGGCCGCATAGGTGCGCAGCGCCACCGCGTGCAGGCGCTCCAGGTGCAGCGGCAGCTGCGCCAGGATCTGCGTCTGGCTCTGCACCGCCGGGCCCTGGGCCTGCAGCAGCTCGCCATGGCCTTCGTCGCACCAGTCCCGGATGCTTTGCGCCGTCACTTCCAGGTGCCCCTGGAAGGCCCAGTGGGGGCCATGGACAAAGCCCTTGTTCAGGCAATGCGCGCCGTACATGGTGCGCATGGCGCCGCGTGGAATCTCAAAGGTGTCGTAATGCCAGTGAAAGAGGGTGGCCTGTGCGGGCAGGGCCATCTGCTGCTGCGCACTGCGGGTTACCCACACCCGGCTCCAGCCGATATTGGGGCAGGGGTTGCGCCACACGCGCGCGCCCATGGCGCGGGCCAGCATTTGCGCGCCAAAGCAGTGGCCCAGCACGGGCACGTCGCACGCCAGGGCGTTTTGCAGCAGGCAGCGTTCCTGCTCCATCCAGCGCAGCTGCTCGTTGGCGCAGTGGTTGCTGCCCAGCACGACGATGCCGCTGTAGTCGCGTGCGCGCACCGGCGCCGCGCCCTGGGTGCACGGATCGATCACCACATAGGCCATGCCCTGCTGCTGCAGATGGTCGAGGAGTACCCCGGGGCCTTGCGCCGCTTCGTGCTGGAGGATGACAACAGGCTTCATACAAAACGGGCCCGTTGGCGGGCCGGTAGTCAAGACAGCCTGAATGTAGAAACGCCGGCATCAAGTCCTTACAAGGATTGCGCGGGCCGCCATCAAGAGTGCATCAAGGGCGATTCAGCCCCGCACACGCAGCGCCGGCCAGCCGCCCTGCCCGGGCGTGATGCCTGCCAGCGCCTGGCGTGCCGCCGCTGCACTGCCCGGCGCGCGCGGGTCGTCACAGGGCTGCAGTACCCAGTCGCACAGGCCCAGCGCGGCCAGCTCCTGGCCCAGGGCCTGCAGGTCTGCCAACGGATAGAGGCCGGGGTGCCAGGTGCTGCGCACCTCGTGCGCCACGCCGCTTTCCAGCAGCAGCGCCAGCGATGCGCGCACCTTGGCGCCGCTGCCGGCCACGCCGGTGATGGCGGGAATCTGCGCCCAGGGGGCTTTCACGTCCAACCCCACCCAATCGAGCAGCGGCAGCGCCGCGGCCAGGCGCTCGGGGTACATGCCGCCGGTGTGCAGCGCGGTGGCAAAGCCCATGTCCCGCATCTGCTGCAGGGCCGCAGGCAGGGCGGACTGCGCCAGGGGCTCGCCGCCGGAGAAAACCACGCCGTCGAGCAGGCCCCGGCGCTGGTGCAGAAAGCCGAGCACATCCGCCCAGGCCAGGGTGCCTGGCTGGGATGCATCGAGCAGTTCAGGGTTGTGGCAGTAGCCGCAGCGCCAGGGGCAGCCCTGGCAAAAAACAACGGCCGCCAGGCGGCCGGGGAAGTCGATGGTGGTGAGCCGGGTCAGCCCACCGACGCGCAGGGTCATTTCAGCAGGTGGCTTCGCTGAAAAACTGGCGCTCGTTGTGCTCGCCCTGCTTGCCGGTGTTGAAGCTGGCGACCGGGCGGTGGTAGCCCATGACGCGGGTCCAGACTTCACAGGGCTGGCGCTCGCTGTCTTGCAGCTGCACGTCGGCAGCGGCCAGGGCGGTGGTTTCAACGGTGCTCAGGGCGTTCATGGTGTTTCCTTCAAAAATGATAGCTATTGACGCTTGATACATAAGCCTTACAGGCTGTTTTTATGCCGCAATCTTGCGGCGCTTTTCTGCCAGGCGCTCCTCGTCGCACTTCGGGCAGAACTTGTGCTCGCCTTCCAGGTAGCCGTGCGTGGGGCAGATGGAGAAGGTGGGCGTGATGGTGATGTAGGGCAGACGGAAGTTGCTCAAGGCGCGCTTGACCAGCTCGCGGCAGGCGGCGCCGCTGCTGATGCGCTCGCCCATGTACAGGTGCAGCACGGTGCCGCCGGTGTACTTGGACTGCAGCTGCTCCTGGCGCTGCAGCGCCTCGAAGGGGTCGTCGGTAAAGCCCACGGGCAGCTGCGAACTGTTGGTGTAGTAGGGCTGGGCCTCGCTGCCGGCCTGCAGGATGGCGGGCCAGCGCTTTTTGTCCTCTTTGGCAAAGCGGTAGGTCGTGCCCTCGGCGGGCGTGGCCTCCAGGTTGTAGAGGTGGCCGGTTTCTTCCTGAAAGGTGACGATGCGCGCGCGCACATGGTCCAGCAGGCGCAGGGCAAACTGGTGGCCCCAGTCGCTGGTGATGTCCTGCTCGCCCTTGGTGAAGTTGCGCACCATCTCGTTGATGCCGTTCACGCCCAGGGTGCTGAAGTGGTTGCGCAGCGTGCCCAGATACCGTTTGGTGTAGGGGAACAATCCCTGGTCCATCAGGCCCTGGATGAGCTTGCGCTTGACCTCCAGGCTTTGCTTGCCCAGTTCGAGCAGGCGGTCGAGCGCGGCCAGCAGCGCGGCCTCGTCGCCCGCGTGCAAAAACCCCAGGCGCGCGCAGTTGACGGTGACCACGCCCAGGCTGCCGGTCTGCTCGGCGCTGCCGAACAGGCCGTTGCCGCGCTTCAAGAGCTCGCGCAAATCGAGCTGCAGGCGGCAGCACATGGAGCGCACCATGTTGGGCGACAGCTCCGAGTTGATGAAGTTCTGGAAGTAGGGCAGGCCGTACTTGGCCGTCATCTCGAACAGCGCGGCGGCGTTCTCGCTCTCCCACGGGAAGTCGGGCGTGATGTTGTAGGTGGGGATGGGGAAGGTGAACACCCGGCCCTTGGCGTCGCCCGTGGTCATCACGTCGATGTAGGCACGGTTGATGAGGTCCATCTCGGCCTGCAGCTCGCCGTAGCAAAACGGCATTTCCACGCCGCCAATCACCGGCACCTGCTCGCGCAGGTCCTCGGGGCAGGTCCAGTCGAAGGTCAGGTTGGTGAACGGCGTCTGCGTGCCCCAGCGCGAGGGCACGTTCAGGTTGTAGATCAACTCCTGCATACATTGGCGCACGGCGGCGTAGTCCATGCCGTCCTTGCGCACAAAGGGCGCCATGTAGGTGTCGAACGAGGAGAACGCCTGTGCGCCCGCCCACTCGTTTTGCAGCGTGCCGAGAAAGTTCACGATCTGCCCCACGGCCGAGCTCATGTGCTTGGCCGGGCCGGCTTCCACCTTGCCGGGTACGCCGTTGAGCCCCTCGTGCAACAGCGTGCGCAGCGACCAGCCGGCGCAGTAGCCGCTGAGCATGTCCAGGTCGTGGATGTGGATGTCGCCGCTTCGGTGCGCCTCGCCGATCTCGGGCGCGTACACATGCGACAGCCAGTAGTTGGCCGTGACCTTGCCGGCCACGTTCAGGATCAGGCCGCCCAGCGAATAGCCCTGGTTGGCGTTGGCGTTCACACGCCAGTCGGCACGCGAGAGGTATTCATTGATGGAGGACTCCACATGCACCAGCGTCTGCCGGTCGGCGCGCAAGGTGGCGTGGCGCTCGCGGTAGGCGATGTAGGCGCGGGCGGTTTGCAGGTGGTTGGCGGCGATCAGCGTCTGCTCGACCACGTCCTGGATCTGCTCGATGGTCGGCGCCTGGCCGTGAAAACGGTGGCCCAGCACCTTGGTGACCTGGGCGGTGAGCAGCTGCGCCTCGTCCACGCCAAACTCGCCGGTGGCCGCGCCGGCGCGGGCGATGGCCGAGGCGATGCGCTCGGCATCGAACGCGGCGCGCGCGCCATCGCGGTCAATGACGTCACGGGGCAAGGTGGCGACGGGGGTGGACATGCGGCAGCTCCAGGCAAATTAAACACTACATGTAGTGTGCAACCACAGCTCAAAACACCATAGGTAGTTGTTTGCCGCATTTGATTTAACGCAAAAACCTGAGCAATTACGTCGGACAAAAAAAGGGCCGCCCCAAGGGCGGCCCAAGCAAGAAGCGTCTAAAGACGCGAGAGGATCAGGGTTTTTAGGGCTGGGCGGCGGCGGTTTCCTGTGCCGCTTCAATGCGGGGGTAAAAGTCCCGGTCTTCGTGCTTCATGCGCTCGTACACGCGGCGCAGCACGTCGTTGGCGTCGCGGCGAAAGCCTGCCTCGTCGGCACACAGGCGCGCGGCCGTGTTCCAGCGCCGGGCAAAGGCATCAAAGGCAGCGGCAATCGGCCCCATATCGTGCTGAAAACGCTGGCCCAGGCGCGCCAGGCCCGCGTCGTCGCTGCGCTGCAGCGCCGGGTACAGCGCCTGGTCTTCCACCGAGAGGTGCAGCTTGATGACAGCACTGATGGCCACGATGCCCTGTGCCAACGCCCCGGCGTTGGCAATCACGCCCGCGCGGGTGAGGGTGCGCAAATGGTCGATGCGCGCGAGGATGTCCAGGTGTTGGTGCTTGAATTTGTCGATGTTCATCACAGTTCCTATGGGTTCATGTCACCACAAGTAACGCAAACCCCATGCCAGCCCAAAAAACACCATAAAACAATGACTTAGCAAGGCATTGGCAAGATAACGGTCATTTCAACCCCAGCCAAAAACGGTTGTTTAAACCATAATCGGGTAATGAATACCCTTGTCGATCCCGACCTGCTGGCCGAGCTGTCCCAAGACCTGGCCCCGGCTGAGCGCCTGCAGCGCCTGGTGGGCCAGCTGCGCACGCGTTTTCACTGCGGCGCGGTGGTGCTGCTGCGGCTGGAAGAATCGTTTTTGCGCCCCGTGGCCATCGACGGCCTGGTGGGCGAGGCCCTGGGGCGGCGCTTTGCCGTGCACCAGCACCCACGCCTGGCGGCCCTGCTGGCGCAGCGCGAGGTGCTGTGCTTTGACAAGGACAGCCAGCTGCCCGACCCCTACGACGGCCTGCTCGACGCCCTGCCCGGCGCGCCGCTGCCGGTGCACGACTGCATGGGCGTGGCGCTGTGGCTGGACGCGCGCCCCTGGGGCGTGCTCACGCTCGACGCCCTGCGCACCGGCACCTTCGGCCCGGCCGAGCGCCGCGCGCTGGCGCACTGCGCCCTGCTGGTGCAGGCGGCGGTGCGCATGGCGCAGCGCGATGGCGAGATCAGCCAGCTGCGCCTGGCGCCGAGCGCGCGCGCCAGCAGCGCCGACACGCCCCTGCCGCTGGCGGGCGACGCCGAGATCGTCGGCCAAAGCCCGGCCCTCACGCAGCTGCTGCACGAGCTGCGCGTGGTCGCCGGCTCCGAACTGCCGGTGCTGCTGCTGGGCGAGACCGGCGTGGGCAAGGAGCTGTTTGCGCGCTGGCTGCACCGCCATTCGCCGCGCTCAGACAAGCCCCTGGTGCACGTCAACTGCGCCGCCCTGCCCGAGTCGCTGGCCGAGAGCGAGCTCTTTGGCCACGCACGCGGCGCTTTTTCTGGCGCGCTGGCCGAGCGCCCGGGGCGCTTCGAGGCCGCCGATGGCGGCACTTTGTTCCTCGACGAAGTCGGCGAGCTGCCGCTGGCGGTGCAGGCCAAGCTGCTGCGCACGCTGCAAAACGGCGAAATCCAGCGCCTGGGCGCCGACCAGCCCCGGCATGTGGACGTGCGCATCCTCGCCGCCACCAACCGGCGCCTGCGCGAGCAGGTGGCCGCCGGCAGCTTTCGCGCCGACTTGTACCACCGCCTCTCGGTCTACCCGGTGCCGATCCCGCCGCTGCGCGAGCGCGGCAGCGACGTGCTGCTGCTCGCCGGGCGCTTTCTGGAGCTCAACCGCGCCCGCCTGGGCCTGCGCAGCCTGCGCCTGGCGCCGGCGGCGCAGGAGGCGCTGGCGCGCTACCGCTGGCCGGGCAATGTGCGCGAGCTCGAACACGTCATCAGCCGCGCCGCGCTCAAGGCCCTGAGCCAGGGCGCACACCCGGGCGACATCGTCACCCTCGAGTCCGCCTTGCTCGATCTCGACACCGGGCCCAGCCCCCCCAGCAGCCCGATCAACCCCAGCCACCGCGCCAGCCCCACCGCTGCCGCCCCCAGCCTGCACCAGGCCGTGCAAGCCTGTCAGCGCCAGCACATCCACGCCGCCCTGGCGCAGCACCAGGGCAACTGGGCGCAGGCCGCGCGCAGCCTGGGGCTGGACGCGAGCAATCTGCACAAGCTCGCCAAGCGCCTGGGGCTGAAAGAAACACTATCAAAACAATAGCTGCTAGCGCTTGTTTTATAAGCGCTAGCAGCATTTTTGACCATGAAACCAACGCAGCCACAGGGCTGCGCCACAATGGCCCGACCATGCTCACCCTCCAGACCATCCAGGACGCCGCCGCCCGCCTGTGCGGCCAAGTGCTCGAAACCCCCTGCGTCGAATCGCAGACGCTGTCGCAGATCGTCGGCGCGCAGGTGTTTTTGAAGTTCGAGAACCTGCAGTTCACCGCCTCCTTCAAGGAGCGCGGCGCCTGCAACAAGCTCAGCCAACTCTCGCCCGAGGAGCGCGCGCGCGGCGTCGTCGCCATGAGCGCGGGCAACCACGCCCAGGGCGTGGCCTACCACGCGCAGCGCCTGGGGCTGCGCGCCGTCATCGTCATGCCGCGCTTTACGCCCGGGGTCAAGGTCGAGCGCACGCGCGGCTTTGGCGCCGAGGTGGTGCTGCACGGCGACACCCTCGAAGCCGCCCGCGCCCACGCCTACCAGCTGGCGCAGGAGCAGGGCCTGGTGTTTGTCCACCCCTACGACGACGAGGCCATCGCCGCCGGCCAGGGCACGCTGGCGCTGGAGATGCTGCGCCAGCAGCCCGACCTCGATTGCCTGGTGGTGGCCGTCGGCGGCGGCGGGCTGATTGCCGGCGTGGCCACCGCCGCCAAGGCGCTGCAGCCGGGCATCGAGGTCATCGGCGTGCAGACCGAGCGCTTTCCCTCCATGCTCAACGCCGTGCAGGGGCGCGCGCTGCCCATGGGGCAATCGACGATTGCCGAGGGCATTGCCGTCGGCACGCCCGGCGCCATCACGCAAGAGGTAGTCAAGCGCCTGGTGGACGACCTGCTGCTGGTCGATGAGGGCGACGTCGAGCAGGCCGTGCTGATGCTGCTGGAGATTGAAAAAACCCTGGTCGAAGGCGCGGGCGCCGTCGGCCTGGCGGCGCTTGCGCGCTACCGCGAGCGCTTTGCCGGCAAGAAAGTCGGCCTGGTGCTCTCGGGCGGCAACATCGACCCGCTGCTGCTCGCCGCCATCATCGAGCGCGGCCTGGTGCGCTCGGGCCGCCTGGCGCGCATCCAGGTGAGCGCGCGCGACGTGCCCGGCGTGCTGGCGCAGATCACCGCCACCGTCGCCGCCGCCGGCGCCAACATCGAGGAGGTGCACCACCAGCGCGCCTTCACCATGCTGGCGGCGCAGAACGTCGAGATCGAACTGGTGCTGCAAACGCGCGGCCAGGCGCACGTGCAGCAGGTGCTGGCGCAGCTGCGCGCCGCCGGAATGCAGGCCGAGCACCATTGAGCGGCGCCGCCGCCGCGCAAACGATGCATAACCACATGCATCGTTTGCATAGATTTACCAGCATACGGCAACACAGTTTCAGCGTGGTTTCATAGAATCATCGGTTCTGTCGGCGTGACAGTGAGCCGTTTTTTCAAAAGCCACCTCCTCTCGTGCGGTGCGCGGCCTTTGAAAAAATGGTTTTTCAACTTGAGGACGCTCCGATGAACGCACCCGCCGCCGGCCTGGCCATCCAGGCCCCCGCCTACGTCAAAAACCCCAAGATCGTTGCCTGGGTGGCCGAGATGGCCGCGCTGTGCAAGCCCGCCGCCATCCACTGGTGCGACGGCAGCCAAGAGGAATACGACCGCCTGTGCCAGCTGCTGGTCGATGCCGGCACTTTCAAAAAGCTCAACCCCGCCAAGCGCCCGGGCAGCTTCCTGGCCTGCTCCGACCCCTCGGACGTGGCGCGCGTGGAAGACCGCACCTTCATCTGCAGCGCCAAGAAAGAAGACGCCGGCCCGACCAACAACTGGGCCGATCCGGCCGAGATGCGCGCCACCCTGGCCCCCCTGTTTGACGGCTGCATGGCCGGGCGCACGATGTACGTCGTGCCCTTCTCCATGGGCCCGCTGGGCAGCGACATTGCCCACATCGGCATCGAGCTGACCGACAGCGCCTACGTCGCCGTCAACCAAAAGCTGATGACGCGCATGGGCCGCGCCGTGTACGACGTGCTGGGCGTGGATGGCGAATTTGTGCCCTGTATGCACACCGTGGGCGCGCCCCTGGCCGCTGGTGAAAAAGACAGCACCAGCTGGCCTTGCAACCCCAAGGTCAAGTACATCGTGCACTACCCGGAAACGCGCGAAATCTGGAGCTACGGCTCGGGCTACGGCGGCAACGCCCTGCTGGGCAAGAAGTGCCTGGCGCTGCGCATCGCCTCCACCATGGGCCGTGACCAGGGCTGGCTGGCCGAGCACATGCTGATCCTGGGCGTGACCAGCCCCGAGGGCAAGAAGTACCACGTCGGCGGCGCCTTCCCCAGCGCCTGCGGCAAGACCAACTTCTCCATGCTGGTGCCGCCCGAGGCCGGTTTTGCCGGCTGGAAGGTCACCACCATTGGCGACGACATCGCCTGGGTCAAGCCCCAGGCCGACGGCACGCTGCGCGCCATCAACCCCGAGGCCGGCTACTTCGGCGTCGCCCCGGGCACGAACACGCTGACCAACCCCAACTGCATGGCCAGCCTGAACAAGGACGTGATCTTCACCAACGTCGCCCTGACCGACGACGGCGACGTCTGGTGGGAAGGCATGGAAAAAGACCAGGGCAAGCTGCCCGACCATTTGATCGACTGGCAGGGCCGCGACTGGACGCCGCAAATCGCCAAGGAAACCGGCGCCAAGGCCGCGCACCCGAACGCCCGCTTCACCGTCGCCGCCACCAACAACCCGGCGCTCGACCCCGCCTGGGACGACCCGGCGGGCGTGCAGATCGACGCCTTCATCTTCGGCGGCCGCCGCTCCACCACCATTCCGCTGGTGACCGAGGCGCGCTCCTGGACCGAGGGCGTGTACATGGCCGCCACCATGGGCTCTGAAACCACCGCCGCCGCCTTTGGCGCGCAAGGCGTGGTGCGCCGCGACCCCTTCGCCATGCTGCCCTTCATGGGCTACAACATGAGCGACTACTTCCAGCACTGGCTCAGCCTGGGCGCCAAGCTGCAGGCGCAGGGCGCCACGCTGCCGCGCATCTACTGCGTCAACTGGTTCCGCAAGGGCGAGGACGGCAAGTTCGTCTGGCCCGGCTACGGCGAGAACATGCGCGTGCTCAAGTGGATGATCGACCGCATCGAAGGCAAGGCGCAGGGCCAGGACACCATGTTCGGCATCGCCCCGCAGTACGCCGAGATCAACTGGACCGGCCTGGACTTCTCTGCCGCGCAGTTCAACACCGTCACCAGCATCGACAAAGCGGCCTGGCAGGAAGAGTTCAAGCTGCACGCCGAACACTTCGACAAGCTCGCCTACCGCCTGCCGCAAGCGCTGCTGGCCACCAAGGCCGCGCTGGAAAAACGCCTGGGCTAACCCCCTGGCAACGCCTGCCCCTGTGGGGGCAGGCATAAAAAAACGATAGCTGCCAGCGCTTGCTCCGCCTTGGTTTCAGATGGAAAACACCATCAAAACCAGACAGGGCAAGCGCTGGCAGCTATCGTTTTTATTAACGCCCATGCGGGCGTCAGTCCGGTCGGCTTCAGTCGTAGCGGCGGATATTGCTGACCGCAATGCCCAGCGTGGCGCGGGCCAGGGCGGCCTCGGCGCGCTCTTGCTGCAGCAGGGTATTGACCACCGGGGCCGGGGCCGCAGCGGCGCGGCGCGCTGGCAGCAGGCTGCGCAGGGCAGCGGCGATGCGCTCCACACCGGCCACGCCTGCCGGAAGCTGCAGGGAATGGGGATGGGCAATGCTGGTCATGGTGAAATTCCTCGTTACGGCGCCCCGACATGGGGCATGGGCGCAATCCTAGGGTTTACCCCTGGTTGCGTCCAATGCCGAAGTGCAATACCTCCATGCATAAGGAGCTTCTCATGGGTAATCGCCTCTCTCAAATTGCCACCCGCACCGGCGACGACGGCAGCACCGGCCTGGGCAACAACACCCGGGTATCCAAGAACAGCGGCCGCCCGCACGCCATGGGCGACGTGGACGAGCTCAACTCGCACCTGGGCCTGCTGCTGTGCGAGCCGCTGCCGCCCGAGGTGCGCGAGCTGCTGATCGACATCCAGCACCAGCTCTTCAACCTCGGCGGCGAGCTCGCCATGCCGGGCTTTGCGCTGCTGCAGGACAGCGCCCTGCAGCAGCTCGACCAGGCGCTGGCGCACTACAACGCGCAGCTGCCGCGCCTGCAGGAATTCATCCTGCCAGCGGGCACGCGCGCCGCCGCCCAAGCCCATGTCTGCCGCACGGTGGCGCGCCGCGCCGAGCGCGCCGTGGTCGCGCTGCAAGCGCGCGAGGATATGCGAGCCGGCCCGCGCCAGTACCTCAACCGCCTCTCGGACCTGCTGTTCGTGCTCGCGCGCGTGCTCAACCGCATGGACGGCGGCGCCGAGGTGTACTGGCACAGCGAACGGCTCAAGCGGTTGGAGGAAGAATAAATTGGGGTCAGATTCCAATTAGTCAGGGATTAATTGGAATCTGACCCCAATTTTTGACCGCAATTTGTTTGCGCGCCCCGCCCTACCCCTTGGGCGCGAGGATGGCCATGGTGATGCGCGAGACGCAGGTCATCTCGCCGGCGTCGTTCACCATGTCGATCTGCCACACCTGGGTGCTCTTGCCGATGTGCACCGGCCGCGCCGTGCCCGTGACCCAGCCGCTGGTGGCTGCGCGCAGGTGGTTGGCGTTGATATCGAGCCCCACCGCCTTGTGCCCCGGCGGGCAGGCGCAGGCGGCGCCGACCGAGCCCAGCGTCTCGGCCAGCACCACACTCACGCCGCCGTGCAGCAGGCCGTAGGGCTGCTTGGTGCGCGCATCCACCGGCACACGCGCGCGCAGGTAGTCGGCGCCGATCTCGGTGAACTCGATGCCCAGGTGCGAGACGGCGCAGCCCTGGTTCCAGGCGTTGAGCTGCTCCAGGGTCAGGTCGTGGTTCCAAATCGTCATGGGGGTGTCTCCTTCAAAAAAGGCGGTAACTTGCGGGACAGTTTGGCGTAATGCCCGCTTTTTAGAATGACCGTTCGCATTCATATTATTCGGATGCAGGAGGGGCCTCGGCTGTTGCGCAGGCGACAGCGCGGGGTCTTATTTTTTTTGCGCTTTTGAATCGGGTTCACGTATGCAACGCCGCCAATTCGTCTCTTTTGCCGCCTGCTCCGCCGCCGCCTTGTGCGCACCGGCCTGGGCTCAGGAAAAACCCCTGCTCATCGGCTGCAGTGCCCCCACCACCGGCCCTCTGGCCAGCTCGGGACTGGACATCCAGCGCGGCACCGAAGCCGCCATGGCGCAGATCAACGCCCGGGGTGGCATCCATGGCCGGCAGCTGCAGCTGCAGCTGCTCGACGACGCCTACCTGCCCGAGCGCGCCGCCGCCAACGTGAAAAAACTCCTGGCGCAAGACGACATGCTGGCCCTGCTCTCGTGCTTTGGCACGCCCACCAACCAGGCCCTGCTGCCGCTGGTGCAGGAGGCGGGCATCCCCTACGTCGCGCCGGTCTCGGGCGCACTCTCGCTGCGCAAGGGCCAACGCAACGTCTTTCACGTGCGCGCCAGCTACAGCGACGAAATCGTGCGCCTGGTGCAGCGCCTGGCAGAGATGGGGCTGAAAAACATCGCCATCGTTTACCAGGACAACAGCTACGGCCAGGAAATGCTGGCCGACGCCAGCCGCGCCCTGGATGCCCTGGGCCAAAAACCAGCCTTGCAGGCGAGCGTGGCCACCGATGGCCAGAACCTGGCCAGCGTAGTCGCCCAGGTGGCAGCCGCGCGCCCCACCGCCGTGCTGCTGGCCACCGCCGGCACCGTCTCCGTCGGCCTGGTGCGCGGCCTGCGCAAGAGCGCAGCGGGCGTGCTGCTCGCCGGCATCAGCCCCACCCTGCCCAGCGACAGCTTGAAGCCCCTGGGCGAGGACGCCAGCGGCATTGCCCTGTCGATGGTCGTGCCCGACCCGCACCGTGCCAAGCTGCAGTTGGTGCGCGACTACCAAAGCGCCATGCGCGCCAAAGGGCAGGAAGAATTCAGCCAGGGCAGCCTGGAGGCCTACGTCAACACCCGCGTGCTCGCCGAGGGCCTGGAGCGCGCTGGCCGCGACCCGAACGCGCAGCGCCTGAACGCCGCCCTGGCCGGCATCAAAAAGCTCAACCTCGGCGGCTTTGCCATTGACTACGCCAGCCAGCCGCCCTACGTCGGCTCGCGCTTTCTCGACCTGGGCGTGCTCGGCAGCAGCGGGCGCTTTGTGTAGGGCGTGCTGGTAGTTACGCCTTCATGCTGCCCGTTTCCAGGTAGCGCTGGTGCCAGGACAGCGCCTCGCCCAGCAGGTGCGGGGTGTGCTGCGCGCCTTGTTGCCGCGCGCGGTCAAAGTAGTCCTGCAGCAGCGGGCGCCAGTCGGGGTGGGCACAGTTGGCGATGAGGGCCTGCGCGCGCTGGCGCGGCGACAGGCCGCGCAGGTCCGCCAGGCCCTGCTCGGTGACGATGATCTGCGTGTCGTGCTCGGTGTGGTCCACGTGCGAGACCATGGGCACGAGACAGCTGATGGCGCCGTCCTTGGCGACCGAGGGCGTGACGAAGAACGACAGGTAGCCGTTGCGCGCAAAGTCGCCCGAGCCGCCGATGCCGTTCATCATGCTGCTGCCCATGAGGTGGGTGGAGTTGACGTTGCCGTAGATGTCCACCTCGATCATGGCGTTCATGGCGATGATGCCCAGGCGGCGCACCAGCTCGGGGTGGTTGCTGATCTCCTGCGGGCGCAAGATGATGCGCTCGCGGTAGAAGTCCAGGTTGTCCACAAAATCGGCATAGGCAGCGCGCGAGAGCGAGATCGCCGTCGCCGAGGCGCGCACCATCTTGCCGCTTTTGAGCAGCGCCAGCATCCCGTCCTGCAGCACCTCGGTAAAGCCCAAGAGCTTCTCGAACGGGCTGTCCTGCAGGCCGGCAAGCACGGCGTTGGCGACGTTGCCCACACCCGACTGGATGGGCAACATCTGGCGCGGCAGGCGGCCGTGGCGCGTCTCGTGCGCCAGAAAATCAATGATGTGCGCCGCAATGCGCTGCGAGGTGGCATCGGGCTCGGAAAAACGGTTGTCCCTGTCGAGGCTGTGCGTCTGCACAATCGCCACCACCTTGGCCGGATCGACCTTGAGGTAGGGCTCGCCGATGCGGTTGTCGGCGTGCGTCAGGCTGATGGGCACGCGCCGGGGCGGCAGGGCGGTGCCGTAGTAGATGTCGTGCATCCCTTCGAGCTGCGCCGGCAGCGCCGTGTTCACTTCCAGGATGACCTTGTCGGCAATCTCCAGCCAGGTCTTGTTGTTGCCCACCGCGGTGGAGGGAATCAGCAGGCCGTCGGCGGTGATGCCCGCGACCTCGACGATGGCCACGTCCATCTTGCCCAGAAAGCCGAACCAGGCCTGCTGCGCGACGTGCGACAGGTGCATGTCGATGTAGTCGATGCTGCCGGCGTTGATTTGCGCACGCGCCTTGGGGTCGGAGTTGAACGGCAGGCGCTGCGCCATGGCGCCGGCCTCGGCGAGCGCGCCATCGACCTCGGGCGCGGTCGAGGCGCCCGTCCAGACCTTGATCTGGTAGGGCCGGCCGGCGGCGTGCTCGGCGCGTGCGCGCGCCGCAATCGCCTGCGGCAACACCTTGGGGTAGCCGGCCCCGGTAAAACCGCTCAGGCCCACGGTGGCACCAGGGGCCACCAGCTGCGCCGCCTGCTCGGCGCTCATGCAGCGGGACAAGAAATCTGCGTAGCGCACGCGCTCTGCCAGGGCCATGGTTGTCTCCAATCGCTCTCGAAAAAACGTGATGCTACTGCGGCTTGGTGGTATCTCCAGGGTTAACCCGTAATGACCGAGGCCGCCGTATTTTGTCAGCCCGGCGTAATGTGCATTTGCTTTGTATGCATAGCATTATTCACGGTCGAGCAAGGCGTAGAGCGCAATCGCGCCAAAGGTGGCGGTGCCGATGCCGCCGAGCGCAAAGTCGCCAAACTTGAGGGTGAACTCGCCCGTGCCCAGGATGAGGGTGATGGCAGCGACGATCAGGTTCTTGTTCTGCGAAAAATCGACCCGGTTGTCCACCCAAATTTTGGCGCCGGCAATGGCGATCAGACCGAAGACGACGATGGAGACGCCGCCCATCACCGGCAGCGGAATGGCCTGGATGAGGGCGCCAAACTTGGGGCTAAAACCCAGCGCAACCGCCAACACGCCAGCCACCAGGAACACCGCCGTGGAGTAGATGCGCGTGGCCGCCATGACGCCGATGTTCTCGGCGTACGTCGTCACGCCGGTGCCGCCAGCGGCGCCGCTGACCATGGTGGCGATGCCATCGCCAATGAAGGCGCGGCCCATGTAGGGATCGAGGTTCTTGCCCGTCATGGCCGTCACGGCCTTGATGTGGCCCAGGTTCTCGGCCACCAGGATGATGACCACCGGCACGATCAGCAGCATGGCATTGGCGCTGAACTGCGGCGCGTGGAACTGCGGCACGCCCAGCCAGGCAGCGGCGGCCACGCCCGACAGATCCACCGGCTTGCCCCACCCCAGGCCGTTGGTGAACACGGCGTACAGCACGCTCGCGAGCAGCAGGCCGACGAGGATCAGCAGGCGCTGCACCATGCCGCGCGTGAACACCGCCACCAGGGCGACGCAGACGAAGGTCAGCGCCTGCATCCAGCTCTCAAAATTATTGGCCGCCATGTTCTTGATGGGGATGGCCGCCAGGTTCAGGCCAATCACCGCCACCACCGCCCCGGTGACCACCGGCGGCATGAAGCGCTCGATCCAGCCTGTGCCCACCAGGTGCACCACCAGGCCGACGCCGGCGTACACCGCGCCGCAGGCCATGATGGCGCCCAGCGCCAGGCCGATGTTCGAATTCGGCCCCTGGCCGGCGTAGCCGGTGGCGGCAATCACCACGCCAATGAAGGCGAACGACGAGCCCAGGTAGCTCGGCACCTTGCCGCCGGTGATGAGAAAGAAGATGAGCGTGCCGATGCCGCTCATGAACACCGCCAGGTTGGGGTCGAACCCCATGAGGATGGGCGCGAGCACCGTCGAGCCGAACATGGCGATGACGTG
Source organism: Acidovorax sp. HDW3 (assembly GCF_011303755.1). Classification (NCBI taxonomy): domain Bacteria; kingdom Pseudomonadati; phylum Pseudomonadota; class Betaproteobacteria; order Burkholderiales; family Comamonadaceae; genus Acidovorax; species Acidovorax sp. HDW3. The sequence goes on from NZ_CP049885.1 coordinate 3,027,308, forward strand.
CTGCACCCCCATCAACCCCGTCTGCCCCCAGGGCAGGCGCTCATCGGGGCCGATGACCCCGCCATTTGCCAGCGCCTGCGCCGGGCGTTCGTTCCACTGCATCAAGGCCATCGCCACTCCTCAAAAATTTAGTGCGGCGATGGTAGAGGCTTTGTTGGCTGTGCGTCAGGTTTGAGACAAAAAAAGCCGATAACGCTTACCAGATAAGCGCGAGCAGCTATCAAAATAGGAGTTAAACAGGAGTTATCCACCCACACGCGGCCAGGCCGGGCGCCGGCCCGTGAGCTGGCTGACGATGAGCGCCTGCAGCGGCGGCAGGCGGCGCGAGCCCGCCAGCACCGCCTGGCGCAGCAGGCGCGGCAGGGGCCGGGTGTCGGTGTACAGGCGCACGATGGCGTTCGTGCCCTGGTACAGCGGCCAGGCGTGGCGGTGGTGCGCGTTGGCGTAGGGCTGCAGCACGCTGGCGGCGCCAATGTCCTGGCCGTGGCTCCAGGCGGCGTACAGCACCTCGCTCAGGCTTTGCACGCCCGCCAGGCCCAGGTTGTAGCCATGCGCCGTCACCGGGTGCATACCGACGGCGGCGTCGCCCAGCAGGGCGCAGCGCGCGCCGCTGAAACGGTGCGCGTACACCGCCACCAGCGGGTAGGCGTGGCGCTCGCCGGTGAGCGCCATGGCACCCAGGCGGTGGCCGAACTGCGCCTGCACGCTGGCGGCAAAGTCTTCGGGCGCGAGCGCCAGCAGCGCCTGCGCCTGCTCGGCGCTGGCGGTAATCACCGCCGAGCACTGCGGCTGGCCGTCGATCCAGTCGTTGGGCAGCGGCAGGATGGCCAGGGTGCGCTCGTAGCCAAAGCATTCGTGCGCCGTCTCGTGGTGCGGCAGTTCGTGGTGCATCCGGCAGACGATGACGGTGCGGCCAAAGTCGGTCATGGCCGCGCCTATGCCCAGCTGGCGCCGCACGCCGGAGAAACGGCTGTCCGCCGCCACCAGCAGCGGCGCCTGCAGCACCTGCGGCGGCAGGCCGGGGGCGCTGGCGTCCTGGTATTCCACCTCGGCGTGGGTGGCGTAGGTGCTCGCGCGCAGCACTTTGGCCTCTGTGATGATGCGCACGCCAGCGGTGCGCGCGGCGGTTTCGTAGGCACTGCGGCGCAGGGCGCTGTTGGGCACGATAAAGCCCAGCTGCGCCACGCCGGTGCCGCCCGCGTGCAGCGCCATGCTCGGGCTGTGGCCGACCGGGCCGTCGTGCACCTCGGCCTGGCGCAGCACACCCACCTCGTGCTCGGCCAGGCGCTGCCAGCTGCCCAGGCGCTGCAAGAGCGCCACGCTGGGGTGGGTCAGGGCGATCTCGCGGCCATCGGGCGCCGGGTCGGCCAGCTGGGCTGCCGTTTGCAGCTCCAGCACCGTGGCCTGCAGGCCAAACTGTGCCAGCGAGGTGGCCAGCGACAGCCCGGCCGGGCCGCCGCCGACGATGAGCACGTCGCTGTGCAGGGGGCTGTCGTGGCGGGTCAGGGGCAATGATGTCTCGGGCATGGTGGATCGTTTCGTCGTAAGGGGCCAATAGTAAGGTGTTGCACGGCGTTGTAAGGCGCTGCCCCCAACAAGAGGCACATCCCTGGTTTCATAATGCGCGCCATGCTAGCGCCGACACCGAAACGCTTTTCCATGATCCGCGAGTTCCACCTCGCCGACTGGTTCACCCTGGGCAACGCCGTCTGCGGCGTCGGGGCCCTGTTTTCCACCCTGAGCTACATCGAGACGCACGACGCGCGCCACGTGCTCTACGCCTGCGCCCTGGTGCTGGCGGCGCTGGTGTTTGACGTGCTCGACGGGCGCATTGCGCGCTGGCGCCAAAAAAGCTCGGCCATGGGGCGCGAGCTCGATTCGCTCGCCGACGTGATCTCGTTTGGCGTCGCGCCCGCGCTGCTGGCCTACGGCTGCGGGATGCAGGGGCTGTACGACCGCGTGGTGCTGGCCTTCTTCGTCGCCTGCGGCGTCTCGCGCCTGGCGCGCTACAACGTCACGGCCGAGGCCCTGGCCGGCAGCCCGGGGGGCAAGGTCAAGTACTTTGAGGGCACGCCCATTCCCACCTCCATCGCCCTCGTCGGCCTGCTCGCGCTCGCCGCCTGGCAGGGCGCGCTGCGCGAGCAGCTGTGGGGCGGCGCCTGGGAGCTGGGCGGCTTTACGCTGCACCCGCTGGTGCTGCTGTTTGCGCTCTCGGGCTCGCTCATGATCAGCCGCATCCGCATTCCCAAATTGTGACCGTTACACTGCGGCCATTGCCACCCACGCCCCCAGCTTATGGCCACCACTGCCCGCACCAGCCTGGAGTTCAAAACCACCCACGTGACCGTGGTTGCCGTGGTTTTACGCAGTACCGACGTGGCCATTTTGGCCACCGACCTGGCCGCCAAGCTGGGCGAGCACCCCGATTTTTTTGACGACGACCCGGTGCTCATCGACCTCGCCGCCGTGCGCGAGGCCAGCAGCCCCATCGACTTCCCCGCCCTGCTGACCGTGCTGCGCCACTACAAGACGCGCCCGGTGGCCGTGCGCGGCGGCAACAGCGCACAAATGGCCGCCGCCCTGGATGCGGGCCTGATGCCCGCGCCCGAGGCCCCGCACGGCCCGGCGAGCGCGCCCGCGCCGGCAGCGGTGCGCGAGGTGGAGGTGGTGCGCGAGGTCGAAGTGATCCGCGAAGTCGCCGTGCACGCGCCCACGGTGGTGGTCGATAAGCCGCTGCGCTCGGGCCAGCAGGTGTACGCGCGCGGCGGCGACCTGGTGGTGCTGGCCATGGTCAGCTTTGGCGCCGAAGTGATTGCCGACGGCGACATCCACGTCTACGCCCCACTGCGCGGGCGCGCCCTGGCCGGCGCACGCGGCAACCCGCACGCCCGCATTTTCAGCACCTGTCTGGAGCCGCAGCTGGTGTCCATCAACGGCATTTACCGCACCACCGAGACCGAGCTGCCCGAGAACGTGCGCGGCAAGCCGGCGCAGGTGCGCCTGGACGGCGAGAAGCTGCTGATCGAACCCTTGTAATTTTTCAGTACCGACCTTCAATCCCTAAGGAAACCGCATTCATGGCAAAAATCGTCGTCGTCACCTCCGGCAAAGGGGGCGTGGGCAAGACCACCACCAGCGCGGCCTTCGCCTCCGGCCTGGCGCTGGCGGGGCACAAAACCGCCGTTATCGACTTTGACGTCGGCCTGCGCAACCTCGATCTCATCATGGGCTGCGAGCGGCGCGTGGTGTACGACCTCATCAACGTCATCCAGGGCGAGGCCAACCTGCACCAGGCGCTCATCAAAGACAAGCAGTGCGACAACCTGTTCGTGCTCGCCGCCAGCCAGACGCGTGACAAGGACGCGCTGGTGCTCGAAGGCGTGGAAAAAGTCCTCAAAGACCTGGCCGAAATGGGCTTTGAGTACATCGTCTGCGACTCGCCCGCCGGCATCGAGAGCGGCGCCCTCATGGCCATGCACTTTGCCGACGAGGCCCTGGTGGTGACCAACCCGGAAGTCTCCTCGGTGCGCGACTCCGACCGCATCCTGGGCATGTTGGCGAGCAAGACCCGCCGCGCCATCGAGGGCGGCGAGCCCATCAAGGAACGCCTCTTGATCACGCGCTACAACCCCAGTCGCGTACAGGAGGGGCAGATGCTGAGCATCGAGGACATTCAGGACATTCTGCGCATCCCGCTGATCGGTGTCATCCCCGAATCCGAAGCCGTGCTCCAAGCCTCCAACCAGGGCCTGCCCGCCATCCACCTCGCCGGCACCGACGTGGCGGATGCCTACAAGGACGTGGTGGCGCGCTTTTTCGGCGAGGAGCGCCCGCTGCGCTTCATCGACGCCGTGAAGCCCGGTTTTTTCAAACGCATGTTCGGCGGGAGGTAAGCGGCCATGTCTTTGCTGTCGATGTTCATGGGCGAGAAGAAAAAATCGGCCCATGTCGCCAAGGAGCGGCTGCAGATCATCCTCGCGCACGAGCGCAGCGGCCGTGGCCCGAGCCAGCCGGACTACCTGCCAGCGCTGCAGCGCGAGCTGATGGCGGTGATCTCCAAGTACGTCAAGATCGATTCGAGCGACCTCAAGGTGCACTTCGAGCGCCAGGACAACCTGGAAGTGCTCGAAGTCAAGATCGAGCTGCCCGAGCAGGGCAGCAGCGCACCCGCGCCGCTGCGCTGATCACTTATGCGCCGGACGCAACGCCTGCGGCGAGATGCTCCCCAGCGGATGCTCGGTGTAGAACATGCCGCCGTGGTACAGCAGCGGGCTGCTGCCGCCCTGGTGCGTGCAGTGCAGCACCTCGCCGACGAAGATGGTGTGATCGCCCTCGACGTACTGGCTGCGATTGGCGCATTCAAACACCGCTGCCGCCCCTTGCAGCAGCGGCGCGCCCGATGCGCCCTCGCTGTAAGCCACGCCTGCCCAGCGGTCGATGCCGCGTGTGGCAAAGCGCTCGGCCAGCGGGCGCTGCGCCACCGTCAGCACGTTGATGGCGTAATGCGTGGCGCCCTGGAACACCGCCAGCGCCGACGTGTGGTGCGCCAGGCTCCACAGCACCAGGGGCGGTGTGAGCGAGACGGAGTTGAACGAGCTGGCGGTCAGCCCCACCGGCTCGCCCTGCGGCCCGCGCGCGGTGACGATGGTCACCCCAGTGGCAAACATGCCCAGCGCATCACGGAACTGGCGGGCAGAAAAAACGGCGGGGGCGGCGGCAGGCTTCAAGGCAGAAAAACCCAAGACGGTGACGAAAGGGGGGGCACAAGGCGCCCAATTATCGCCCTGCCCCACCCCACGCCCCCAGCCCATGTTTTTTAACCAGAGAGTGAAGGAGGTAAGTATGAAAGGTAAGCGTATCGGCCACCTGCTGGCCCTCACCGCCGTGCTGGCCCTGGCCGCTTGCGGCGCCAAGGTCAGCGGCACCTACACCGGCCCCGGCATGGATCTTGAATTCAAATCTGGCGGCAAGGTGGTGCAGACCGTCATGGGCATGGAGGTGGAGATGAAGTACGAGGTCGAGGACAACAAGGTCAAGCTCATCACCCCCAGCGGCAACCTGGTGCTGACGCTGCAGGAAGACGGCTCGATCAAAGGCCCCATGGGCATTCGCCTGGAAAAGAAAAAATAAGCCCGCTGCCACTTCGGTGGTATGTTCAGCGCCCGCCCTGGCCTTGCTGCCGGGCGGGTGTTTTTTTATGACCGAGCCGTTTTCCCTTCTCTGGCGCCGCGCCGGCGCCGCACTCACCTGCAGCCTGCCGCTGTGGGCCGCCGCCAACACCCCCGCCACCCCGCCCCGCCCCTCGTCCCGCCCCCTGGCCGAGCCCTGCACCCGCGCCTGGCTGGCACGCCTGCCGGGCATCAACCAGGCGCAATGCCAGGCGCTGCAGCTCGTGCCCAGCGGCGCACGCTCGCGCCTGGGGCGGCCACTGCTGCTGCGCGATTTGCCAGCCCCAGCGGGCAGCACCACACCGCTGCGCGTGCTGGTGGTGGGCGCCATCCACGGTGATGAACTCACGGCTGCCGCCCTGGCACTGCAATGGCTGGCGCTGGCCGAAAAAAGCCCGCGCTCGGTGCACTGGCGCTTTATCCCGCTGCTCAACCCCGACGGCCTGCTGGCCAAGCGCCCCACGCGGGTGAACGCGCGCGGCGTCGATCTCAACCGCAACTTCGCCACCCCGGGCTGGGAGCGCGACGCACCGCTGTACTGGGAAAAGCGCACCCGCAAAGACCCGCGCCGCTGGCCCGGGCCGGCGCCACTGTCCGAGCCCGAGACGCAGTTCCTGCAAGCGCAGCTGCAGGAATTTTCCCCGCAGCTGGTCGTGAGCATCCACGCGCCGTACGGCGTGCTCGACTTCGACGGCCCGCACACACCGCCGCAGCGCCTGGGCCGCCTGCACCTCGAACGCGTCGGCCTGTTCCCCGGCTCCCTGGGCCACTACGGCAGCGTGCAGCAAGGGCTGCCGGTGGTCACCATCGAGCTCGAACACGCCCAAAAAATGCCCCGCCCCACCGACGTCCAAGCCATGTGGCACGACCTGCTGCGCTGGATGGACCAGCGCCTGCAGCCCGCCCTGGCGCACAGCGACGAAAAGCCACAAAAAAGATAGCTGCTCACGCTTATCTGGTGCAGCTTTCACCCCCTTTTGCGCCAGATATCAGCCTATGTACCCACCGCTGCCCGGCGGTGCTGGCGCTGGCGGCCTTCGCCCAGGAAGTCGAACGCCATCGCCGGGCGCTCGCCGCTGATGAGCTCAGCGAGCGCCTTGCCCGAGCCGGCGCCGTGCGTCCAGCCCAGGGTGCCGTGGCCGGCGTTGACCCACAGGCCGGCGACGCGGGTCTGGCCGATGAAGGGGATGTTGGTCGGCGTTGCCGGGCGCAGGCCCATCCAGTACTGAGGGTCGCCGCCCTCCTCGGGCGTGCGCGTGTCGCACACGCCGGGCAGGATGGTTTCGATGCGCCGCGACAGCATGTGGCAGCGCGCGCGCCCGAGGTGGCTGTTCAAATCCATGCCCCAGCCGTTGAGCTCGATGGTGCCGGCCACGCGCAGGAAGTTGCCCAGGCGGCTCATGGCAATCTTCTTGCCGTCGTCAATCGCCGAAACCACGGGCGCCGCCTCCGGGCGCAGGATGGGGAAGGTGGCGCTGTAGCCCTTGCCGGGGTAGATCGGCAAATCAACCCCCACGCCGCGCAGCAGCGGCGCGCTGTAGCTGCCGCAGGCGACGACCACGGCGTCCGCCTGCAATATCTGCTCTTTTTGGCCTCTAGCGCTTTCTGAGACTGCGCGAATAGCTACAGATTTAATAGCATTACCGTCTTTGTGCAACCGCTGCACGGCCTGGCCGTAGAGAAACTCCACGCCCTGCGCGGCGCAGTGGCGCGCCAGCTGCTGGGTGAACTCGCGCGCGTCGCCGCTCTCGTCGCTGCGGGTGTAGGTGCCGCCGGTGATGTGCGCGCCGTAGGCTTGGAAGGCGGGCTCGATCTGGAACAGCTCCTCGCGCGAGACGACGCGCCGCTGCACGCCGTAGCGGCGCATCACTTCGACGGCCTGCGCGGCGTCCTCGAACGATTGCTGGTCGGTGTAGAAATGCGCAATGCCGCGCTCGAGGCGGTGGTAGTCGATGCCCAGCTGCTGCACCAGCGCCTTGTGCGCCTGGTGGCTGTAGGCGCCCAGGGCGACAATTTGCGCCACGTTGCGCTCAAAAGCGCGGTCGTTGCACTGGCCCAGGAACTGCAGGCACCAGCGCCACTGCTGCGCGTCGAGCTGCGGGCGCCACAGCAGCGGTGCCTCGGGGTCGAACATCCACTTGAGCGCTTTCCACGGCGCCTGGCGGTTCGCCCAGGGCTCGCAGTAGCTGACCGAGATCTGCGCCGCGTTGGCAAAACTCGTCTCCAGCGCCGCGTCCGGCTGGCGGTCGATGACGGTGACCTCGTGGCCGCGCTCGCGCAAATGCCAGGCGGTGCTGATGCCGATGATGCCGGCGCCCAGGACAATGGTTTTCATGGCGCGCAGTGTGCGCCGAGATGGTTTTTTTAAAAAGAGAAATTAAACTCTTTGCCATCTCATCAGAATGACTAATATGAGCAGCTACGACCCCGCCGCCCTCGAATGCCTGGCCGCCATCGTCGAAGAAGGCGGTTTTGAGCGCGCCGCGCAGCGCCTGCACATCACGCAGTCGGCCGTCTCGCAGCGCCTGCGCGCGCTCGAATCACAGGTGGGTTCGGTGCTCATCGTGCGCAGCCGCCCGCTCAAGGCAACGCCGGCGGGGCAGCTGCTGCTCAAGCACTGCCAGCAACTGCGCCTGCTGCGCGCCGACCTCGAACGCGACCTGCGCGACCTGACCCCGGGCAGTGCCGGCGGCCTGCGCGAGGACGAGCGCATTGCCTTGGCCATCAACGCCGACAGCATCGCCACCTGGGCGCCCGACGCCCTGCAGCCGCTGGTGCAGGACGGCCTGCCGCTGGAGGTGATTGCCGACGACCAGGACTTCACGCCCGAATGGCTGCGCTCGGGCCAGGTGCTCGGCTGCGTGACGACGCTGGCGCAGGCGCTGCGCGGCTGCAAGGTGCTGCCGCTGGGCGCCATGCGCTACGTCGCCGTGGCCGCGCCCGACTACGCCCAGGCGCATCTGCCGCAGGGGCTGACGGCGCACAACTTTCACCGTGTGCCGTTTCTCTCCTACAACCGCAAAGACGACATGCAGGCGGAGTTTGTCGCCCGCTGCTTTGGCCTGCCGCGCGTGGCGCTGGGCCACATCTACCTGCCCAGCTCCGAAGGCCAGGTGCGCGCCGTGCGCGCCGGCTGGGGCGTGGGCGTGGTGCCCGAGCTGCTGGCGCGCAGCGCGCTGGCGCAGGGCGAATTGGTCAACCTGGCACCCGCTTTTGCGCTGCCGATTGCGCTTTACTGGCATTGCTGGAACCTGCAATCGGCGCTGCTCGACGCCCTCACCGGCGCCCTCACCGCGCACGCCGCGCAGGTGCTGGACGCGGCCTGATCAGCGCACCAGCAGCACCGGCACCTGGCAGCTGGCCAACACCTGGGTGCTGACCGAGCCCATGACCAGCTTGCCGAGCGCGCCGTGGCCTTGCGTGCCCATGACGATGAGGTCGAACTCGCCCTCGGTGGCCACCTTGGCAATGGTCTCGCCAGCGGCGCCGACCTTGATCTGCGGCGTGAACTGCACCTTGTGGCGCTCCAGGTACTTGGACACCGGCGCCAGCACCTTCTCGCCCTGCTCGGCGTAGTACTGCTCCACCACCGCCTTGCCCAGGGCGGCGCGCGCGCGCGGAGGCAGGGGCGACTGCACCGTCAGGGCGGTGAACTGGTGCGTGCCAGCGATCAGCTCCTCGTGCGTACTCAGGTAGGCGAGCATTTTTTTGGTGTACGGGCTGCCGTCGATGGCCAGAAGGATTTTCATGCGTCAACTCCTCGGATGGTGATGACGCCATGGTAGCCGCACCCATACCGCCCTCGCGCCAGAGCCGGGGTCAGATGCTCAGGCATTGCGTGGCATCAAAGCCCGCCTGTTCGCCCTTGCGCGCATAGCCCAGCGGGTTGGCCACCACACGGCAACCCTGGGCCTGGTAGTCGATGGCGGTGTGGAGATGGCCGTGCAGCCACAGCTGCGCCTGCGCCAGCAGCGCATCGAGGGCGTTGCAAAAGCCGGCCGTGCCCGGCACCAGGCCGTAGCGCGGGTCGGCGCTGGCCAGGCTGGGGGCAAAGTGCGTCACCACCACCGTCGGCCCGGCAAAGGGCTGGGCCAGGGCGGCGCGCAGCCAGTCCTGGCACTGCAGCGCCTGGGCGCGCACCTCGGGCGCCAAAAAAGGCAGGCCGTTGCGCGTGCCGCCGGTTTTGCGCAGGTAGTAGTTGGCGGCGCGAAAGGCTTTCTCGCGCTGCGCCTGCTGCTGCTCGGGGCGCTGCAGGCCCCGGTGCTGCGCCAGGGCGTCAAAGTCGCTCCACAGCGTGGTGCCGATGAAGCGCACGCCCTGCAGCACCAGCTCCTGCCGCTCCAGCCAGTGGATGCCCAGGCGCTGGCACACGGCCTGCAGGCGTGCGTGCGCGGCGTCGAAGTCCTGCGCGTCGTACTCGTGGTTGCCGGGCACGAACAGCACCGGCGTCGGCCAGCCGGCACCGCCGGCGCCCGGCGGCAGCGGCGAGAAGCGCGCCAGGCCAAAGTCCTCATCGGCCAGGAGCGAGCCGGCCTGGTAGGAGCCGATGTCGCCGGCCAGCACCAGCACGTCGGCGCCCGGCGCCGGCTGGGGTTGGAACTGCGGGTGCACCTCCAGGTGCAGATCGGACAGGAGCTGTATCTTCATGCCGCCGCCCCGGTTGCGCGGCGCGCGGCCACGCCCAGGCCCACCAGGGCCGCGCTGGCCACGCTCAACACCAGCGCCAGCGCCGCGCCGTAGAACACGCCGGCGGTCGCACCGGCATCGAGCAGGGCGCCAAACACCGGCGCGGCCACGCTAAAGCCCAAATCCAGCCCCGAATACACCGTGCCATACACGCGCCCGGTGGCCCCGGGTGGCGCCGCGCGCTTGATGAGCATGTCGCGCGAGGGCCCGGCAATGCCGATGCCGGCGCCGGCGAGCACCGTCAGCCCCAGGACCAGCGGCCCCGGCAGCCCTCCCAGGCCCACGAGCAGCAGCAGCGCCGCCGAGGCCAGCAGGCACAGGGCAATGATTTTTTCCAGCCGCTGCACACGCACCACCAAAAACCCACCCAGCACCATGCCCGCCGCGCCGCACAGCATGTAGCCGGTGACGACCAGCGCCGTCTGCGCCAGCGGCACGGCGTACAGCTGGTGCAGCGCCGGGCCGGCAAAACTCTGGATGGCGCTGAGCGAGCAGGTGCTCCAGAAGAAAAACGAAAAGCACAGCCAGACCGAGGGCAGGCGCAAAAACGCCAGCGGGTGCTCGGGCCGGCCATCCTGCTGGGCCGGCTGCGCGGCGGCCTGCGCCGCTGGCAGGCCCTGGCGGTCGTCGAGCGCCGCACGCTGCCACCACAGCAGCAGCAGCACGGCCAGCGCCAGCAGCGCCCCGCCCAGGCAGGCCAGGCGCCAGGAGCCGGTGGCGGCAGTGAGCCCGGCCATGAACACCGGCGCCAGCGCCCAGCCCAGGTTGCCCGAGATGCCGTGCACGGAAAAGCCATGGCCCAGGCGCTGCGGGGCGATGCGGTGGTTCAAGATGGTGAAGTCCGCCGGGTGGAACGGCGCGTTGCCCAGCCCCGCCAGCGCCGCCGCCAGCACCAGACCGGTGTAGCCGCTGGCGCTGCTGGCGGCCAGGCCGGCGAGCACGAAGCAGCCCAGGGCACCCAGCAGCACCGGGCGCGCACCGACGCGATCGACGATGAAGCCCGCCAGCATCTGGCCGACGCCGGAGATGACGAAGAACACCGTCAGCAGCAGCCCCAGCTCGGCGTAGCTGTAGCCAAACTCGGCGATCAAAAACGGGAACAGCGGCGGCAGCAGCAGGTGAAAGAAGTGCGAGGAGCCATGGGCCAGGCCGACGAGGGCGATGGTGCGTGCGTCCTCACGCCAACGGGCATCGGGGGTGGGGGAATTCATTGGTGTGCATGGTATCTGCAACGCCGCCGCCGGGCTGCAATCATGGTCAGAACAGGCTCTAGGGCATGTCTATCAAGCGCTAGTAGCTATTTTTTTGATAGCATCAAGGGCAGTCGATCTGCCCCTGTGTGCGCGCTGCCTGCTCCAGCAGGGCCCAGACCTGGGGCAAGCCGTCCTGCCCTGGCGCCGGGCCTTGCAGGCCGTGGTCGGCGCCGGCCAGGCGCAGGGCGCAGTACGGCGCGCTGCGCTGGCGGGTGCGGGCGGCAAAACGTTGGTAGGCGGCCTCGGGCACCAGGGCGTCGGCCCCGCCCCACACCTGCAGCAGCGGCCAGGGGCCATCGCGCAGCGGCTGCGCCAGGCGCCACTGCCACAGGTCGCGCCAGTAGCGCAGGCTGCGCCCTTGCACGACGGTGTGGTCCGGCGCCTCCCCGGCCTGGGCCCGCGCCAGCGCCTGCCAGGCCGCCTGCTGGCCCAGGCGCGCGGCCTGCAGGGCGCCGGCTTCTTGCGGATCGAGGCCGCTGGCGCCAATCAACACCAGCCCGGCCAGGTGCGGCAGCTGCGGCGCCAGGTCAGCGAGCAGCTCCGCGCCTTCGGAAATGCCCAGCAGCCAGGTCGGCAGCGCTGGCTGCTGCGCCAGCCAGGCGGTGAGCGCCTGCTGCGCCGCCGCCCGCCAGGCCGAGAGCGCATCGCGCTGCACGAAGTCCGGCGGGCAGTCGGCCGCTGGCGTGCGCGCCCAGGGATCGACGCCGGGCTTGTGCAGCACCAGCAGCTGCGCGTGCTGCAGGCCGGCAAAGTAGCGCGGCGCAAAAGTGCCCATGCCGGCGCAGCCCGAGCCGGGGATGGCAATGACGCGGTAGCGCAGCGGCGCCAGCACCGGCGCGCGTTCAAGGGCCAGCAGCTGCGCGCCGCCGGGCGCGGGCAGCGGCTGCAGCATCCAGCCCGGCGCCATGGCCGGCTGCGCCTGCGCCGCCGGGCCCCATAAGGCCCCCCAACAGGCGCAAAAAAAAGCGCAAAAAAAGGCCAGCACGCGGCTGGCCTGGTGCCATCGGCAATGGCGCATCAACAAGATCACCGGGTCATGCGATCACTTGAGGATCAGCACCTGCTCGGGCTGCGGCTGGGGCTGCTGCACCGGCATGGGCTGGCCGTGGATGTGGCCGCCCGCGCCCTCGGGGCGCACGCCCCGGGCCAGGTTGGGGTCGCTCAGGCCGAGCTGCTGCGTCAGCTGCTGGTACACGTCTTGCGCCAGCGAGAGCGAGGTCTCGCGCATGACCTTGGCGCGGTTGGGCGGCGCGATGTCGCCGCGCACCGACAGGATCTTGGTGTCGTTGCCCTGGCCCTGGGCCGAGAACGCTGCCTTGATCTCAAAGGTCTTGGTGTTGATGAGCGAGAAGTCGGCCAGCAGCTGCAGGCCGTACTGGCGCGTGGCGCTGCTGCTGCCTTGCAGCGGCGAGAGCGCATCGGTGAAGTCGATGGAGCTGACGGAGCCAAAGAGCACGTAGTCGGCGCCGTTGAACTCGCCCTTCTTGATGCGCGCGATGACGTCGGTCACCGAGGGCTGCTTGCGCGGCGTGTGCATACGCCCGCTTTGCACCTGGTTGAGCACCTGCTCGGCCTTGCTCGCCTGCGGCGCGCCGGCGTCAAACTCCTTGCCCTGCACCAGACGGAAGAAGGTGCCCTGCAGGATGGCGCCCTTGATGTCGTTGGTGTAGCCAGAGAGGTCGCGCTGCTCGATGTAGCTGTAGCGCCCGGACACATAGGTGCCGCTGGCCTGCTCGCTCGCCTGCATGGACTGCTGGCCCGAGGCCGAGTGCGAGCCGCCATACATGCTGTGGCTGCCGCCGCTGCTATGGCTGCCCTGCGCGCTCATCTGGCTGCTGCGCTGGTACTGGCCGACTTCAAAGTATTCCGACACCTGCTGCGCGTACGCCAGGTTGGTGACGGCGATGCGCGGCGCGGCGCCGGCTTGCTGCGCCTGCGCGCCGGCGCCCCATGCCAGGGCAGTGGCGGCGAGCAGGGCGAGGGTGGTTCTGCGTTGCATAAAACGGCTCCCGGGGGTCAGCGTTTGCTGGTCTTGCGGATTTCTTTTTCGTCCTGCCATTCGATGGTGCCCTCTTGCACGTCGAACAGCTTGAGCGTGAACTTGTAGAACACGTCCTTGGTGCTGCTGCTTTGCTTGACGATGCTGGTGAGCTCGCCTTCGAGCTGGTACTTGGCCGCCGTCATCTGGCCGACCTTGGCGGTGGTGTTCTGCTTGTACAGGCCGCTTTGGTTCTGGCGCTGCAGCTCATCGACGCCCTGCTGCATCTCGTTGATCGAGCGCGTGAAGCGCACCTTGCCGGACTTGACCAGGGTGGTCTGGATCGAGTTCATGACGTTGGTGGTGTCGATGTACTCGCTGGTCTTGTTCTTCACGCCGGCGATGGTCACCGTCGGGCGGCCCTGGAAGATGCCGGTTTCGAGCAAGCTGCCGGTCATCTTCTCGGCAATCATCTGCAGGTCGGTGGAGCCGAATTCGTTGGTCACGAGCTCGACTGCCTTGGCATCGCCGTAGTCCACCTGGCGGTCAAAACGCACCACGGGGGAAGACAGGTTGGTACAGGCCGTCAGGGCCAGGGTGCCAGCGGCCAGGGCCAAAGCCAGGGCGCGGCGCACAGCGGTGGTTTGCATGGTGTGCTCTCTCTCTTTCTCTTGCGGGGGGCGCTGCGGATCAGCGCGATTCAACGTTCATTTCCAGGCGCAGATCCACGGCAGCGCCGCTGGGCGCCACGCTCTTGACGGTCTGCTCGCCCAGGCCAAGCACGCGCAGCTGCTTCCAGGATTCGCCATCGCCGACCTGGTTGCCGACGCTGTCGAGCCACTTGAAGCGGTAAAACACCGTGCGGTCGGTGCGGCCGACGTTGCTCAGGTCGGCCTGCACCACCAGGATGTCGTTCTTGCGCACCAGGCGCATTTCGCGCACGGCGATGCCATTGGCCTCGCCGCGCAGCGCCACCTTGGCGGCGACCGCCGGCGGCGTGGCCGGATCGTGCTGCGCCAGGGCCGGGGCGGCAGCCAGGGCGCAGGCCGCCATCAGGCCGGCGGCAAGCAGGGGACGAAAGTTCATCTAAACGCTCCTCGGATCAAATCACGGTTTACTGTGCAGCCGGGGCCGTCTGGGCCTTGGCCGCCTTGGCAGACTTGGCGCCCTTGGCCGGGCGCGCGGCCGGCTTGGCCTCGCTGTCCTTGGCCGACGCCGGCGCCACTGCCGGCGCGGGGGCGAGCTGACCCATCACGGCCACCTGGCCGACGAGCACGCGGTCGCCATACAGGCGCAGCGGCACCAGGGCGTACTGGCCGTCGATGGTGATGGGCGCCTGGATTTGCTTGCCGTCGATGCTGATCTGGTGCTCGCCCGGCGGCAGGTAGCCGCGCGCAATATAGATGCGCCCGGGCAACATGCGCCACATGCGGTCGTCGGCCTGCTCGGTGGCGACCGAGGCCACGGCGCCGATGACAGCACCCAAAATGCCGGCGTTCTTTTGCAGCTGGTCCTGCACCACGCCCTTGACCACGGCGCGGGTCACGCCGCGCAGCACCATGCCGGGCATTTCGTCCTTGAGCGCACGGCGCGCCATGACGTTGACGTCCACCACGCGTTCGAGCTTGAAGTTCTGCTCCGCTGCCGACAGCTGCGTCAGCAGCGCATCTTTGGACGGCTCGATGATGGGGTAGGAGATGCTGGCCGTAACCACGCCATTGCCCGTGGGCACGGGCAGGGTGAAGGCCTTGGGCTTGCGCGCCGGGGCATCGCCCGCTTCCACCAGGAACAGCACGTCGGTCATGCGCTGCTTGCGCTTCCAGGTGAAGCTGCTGCGCTTGTCCAGGCCGCCCAGCCCTTCTTCGAGCACCGGGGTGTCGGGCTTGAGCTCGATGGCCTTGCGATAGCCGGGCGCGGCCAGGCCCGATTCATTCATCACTTCGTACAAAAAGCCCGAGAGGTAATGGCTCAGGGCGTTGGAATAACCGTTTTTCAGCGCCAGCACTTCGGGGTCGTTCAGGGTTTCAACCGGGTAGCCGTTGATTTCCTTGCCGCCCTTGGCGGCGCCCTTCGATTGCGCTTCTTCTTCAGCGGCGACCAATTCCTTGGCGCGGAATTCGGCAATCACGGCCTCGCGCTCATGCGTGCGCTTAATCTCGACGCGGGCATTTTCCAAATCGCCCAGCGCCACGCGGTTGAGCGCCAGGCGCGTGGTCAGAAAGACTTTTTCATAATCCTGGCCCTCATAACCCTTGAGGCGCTCGCTGATCAAGGCCGCGCCGGCCATGCCCATGAGCTTGCTCGGGTCGGTCTTGGCCTTGTCTTCCCACTCCTTGACGCGCTCGTCGGCCACCAGGAAAGAGCCGTTGCTGTCTTCGTAGCGGTTGTCCAGGCGCAGCAGCTCACCGCGTTCGAGGTTGTAGAGCAGCGCCTTCTTGTCGTCCTCGGAGGTGGCCGTGGCATCGAGGCGCGCCAGGGCGGCAGGGATGCCTTCGGCGCGGCTCGATGTCTGCACTTCGGTGGCGAGTTTGTCGTGGCTTTGCATACTGGCGCAGCCGGCCAGGAAAGCACTCAGCGCCAGGGCGCTGAGCAAGCGCGGGCGCAAGACGGAAATGCGGTGCATGGGTGTGTCTCTCTCTTTTCCAGGTGATATCAGGAACCAACCTGGCGCCTCCACTCAACCTTCGGCTCTTTTGCAGTCCATGCTGTGGCCTGTGTCGATATAGGGTGTGCCAGCCTCAAAAACCGGGGCTAAATGTACCAAAACCCCTTGTGGTTTTTACTGACCCGGCAGTTTTTAATCTGCCAGCGGCAAGCGGTAAATCCACAGGGGCCGGCCATCGCGGCCCACGGTCTGCGCGCTCGCTGGGGTATCGGGCAGGGCAAATTCCAAACTCACCAAATAACTACCGGGCGCCATTTCCCCGCACTTAATGCGCACGCGCGACATGCTCTCCGGGCGCTGGAACACGTACACCAACTGGTAAGCGCTCCAGTCGGCGGCCCAGATATCGCCCCGGCGCACCCGGGCCCAGGGGCAGCGCAGCGCGCACAGGCCGGCCAGCGGCCAGCTCCACTCCAGGCCCTCGATCTGCGCCTGCGGGTAAGCCGCGCGCAGCGCCCGCAGGCCGTGGCCCAGGCCGCAGCCGGCATCGAGCACACGCGCGCCAGCAGCGAGCGGCGCCGCCGCTGCCAGGCCCTGCAGGGCACCTTCCGGCGTGGGAAACAGCGGCGCATCGCGCCAGGCGTTGAGCGGGTACACCGCCAGCAAGGCCAACAAGGCCAGCAGCCAGGCCCAGGCCGGCAAGGCCACCGCGCCCGACAGCAGCAGCGCCAGCGGAAAGCCTGCAGCAATGAACACGCGCCGCCACCAGCGCGCACCCGCCAGGCTGGCGAGCGTGCCCAGCAGACAGGCGGCGAGCAGCGCCGGCCCCTGGCCCCAACGCGGCTGCAGCAGGGCAAACAAGACCCAGCACAGCCCCCAGGCCAGGAGCGCGGGCAAGGGCCAGGGCAGGCGCATGGGGTGCCAACGCCTTAGTGCGCGTCGCCGCGCAGGCGCTCGATCAGGCCGTTGAGTTCGTCAAGCGAGCCAAAGGAAATGGCCAGCTCGCCCATTTCCTCGACGCGGCCGGCGCGCTTGGTGCGTTTTTTCACCCGCACTTCAACCTCGGCCATGAGCAGGTCGGCCAGCTCTTCTTCCACCCGGCGCAGGTCGCCCGATTTTTGCGCCGCCTTCTTCGGCGCCGCTGTTGCCTGGCCGAGTTTTTTGACCAGGCCCTCGGCCTCGCGCACCGAGAGTTTTTTGGCAGCAATCTGGTTGCCCGCCGTGATCTGCGCCGCGCGGTCAAGCGTGAGCAGCGCGCGCGCGTGGCCCATGTCCAAGTCGCCCGCCATGAGCATGGTCTGCACCGGCTCGGCCAGGTTCAAGAGGCGCAGCAGATTGCTCGCCGCGCTGCGCGAGCGGCCAACGGCCTGCGCCGCCTGCTCGTGCGTGAGGCCAAATTCACGCACCAGGCGCTGCAGGCCCTGCGCTTCTTCGAGCGGGTTCAAGTCCTCGCGCTGGATGTTCTCGATCAGCGCCATGGCGGCGGCGGCTTCGTTGGGCACGTTGCGCACCAGCACCGGCACCTGCTCCAGCCCAGCCAGGCGCGAGGCCCGAAAGCGCCGTTCGCCCGCAATGATTTCGTACTTGCCGGCATGTTCGCCCTCGGCCAGCGGGCGCACCAGGATGGGCTGCATCACGCCCTGCGCCTTGATCGACTCGGCCAGCTCGTAGAGCGCGCCCTCGTCCATGCGCGTGCGCGGCTGGTACATGCCGGGCACCAGCTGCGCCAGCGGCAGGCTGCTGGGCAGGCCGGCCTGCGCCGCCTGCGCCTGCTCTTGCAGGGGTTGCACCTTGGGGCCGAGCAGGGCTTCCAGGCCCAGGCCCAGGCCTTTTGGTTTTTTTGTGACCATGTATTCTCAATCCTTCCAGGACTTTTTCCAGTCGTGTGCGATCTCGCTAAAAAATTCGCGATCAATTAATAACCAGACAAGTACCGGCGCAAGGGTCGGCACGACCAGCACACCCACCTGGTAACCGTAAACAATGGCTTCCGTTTGCCACGGCTCAATCCTCAGCGTTCTAACGTCGAACCCGCTGGCGTTGAGCAGCTGCATCAGCAGATACATCACCAGACTGAAGCTCTGCAGCGGCAAAAGTATCAAATACCCCAGCCCCATGCGCCACATGCGCCCGGGCGCGCGCCTGACGGCCCATGCTGCGAACAGCAACGCACCCAGCATCGGCAGGCCGAAGGCATACCGGCCAGGATCGGCTTCGAGCAGCACCTGCGCACGGCGCCCGCCCGTATTGGGGACAACGATTTCCACCGCCGTATCGACTTCTATCTTTCCGGGTTTTTTACTGATCGTGCGCACCCACATCGGCGCCGATTGTTCCAGCGCCACGTGAGAGAGCGCCGCAACGGGATAGGACAGCCACGGAGACGCCTTGATCCACAGCAGCATCAGGACGATGAAGCCCCCAACGGCGCACAGCGCAAAGCGCACCACCACGGTTGTGCGGCCCTGCCGGGCCGGGGTTTGCAGGTTGTCGTCAGCCATTGGAGGGCACCGGCGTCAGCCGGGGGTCAGATCCAGGGAATCGCTGATTCTGCCGCGATCACCATCGCCGCGCGGCACAGGCACAGGCGGAGGCGGAGGCGGAGGCGGGGGCGGGGGCGCAGGCGAGGATGGATCGGACGGACCGCCCCCCTGCGGCTCGCTCCTTGCCACGGCGCGTACCCAGAGCAGCCAGACTACCAGAACATCAAGCATGATCAGTCCCTGCCACAGGTATTCGTGGGCAAAGTTGAAAACGTCGGTGTTCCACTGCCCAAGATAAAAAAGGCTGATGACGCGCAGCACATTCAGGCCCTGAATAGCCAAAAAACCAATGGCGATCCCATACGCCTTCTGCCACCAGCTCGATGGGTAGGCCATGACTGCAGCAAAAAGCACGATGCAGGCTTCAATACCGTTGCACCCCGGTTCTATCGACACGCCGAACCCCGTAACCGTATTCCAGAGCACCTTGCCCGACGCCGACGCCGTGGCGTCAAACCACATTACCAGGTGCGCACAGACACGCGCCAGCAGGGCCGTCCACGGCAGTATCACGTGGCCCTGCACCCAGTTGAGCATGTTGATACCAAACAGCGACAGCTGCCAGCCAAGAAATACCAAAAAGAAACGCAGCATGATCAGCCCAGGCTCCCCGCCTCATCCGCCAGCTGACGCAGCAGCGCCTGCCCCTGCGGCCAGTCACCTAACCAGGATTCGGTATTGATGTGCCCGCAATCGCCGCCGTCCACCAGGCGCGCGCTCCAATCAGCGGCCAGTTGCCGGGCGCGCTCAAAACTGCAGGACGGATCGTTGTGACTGGCGACCAGTACTGCGGGAAACGGCAGACGCTGGCGTGCAATGGGTGCCCAGCCGGGAATTCGGACGGCCAGGTCGAGCCGCTCCACGTCGCAGGGAGCCGCCAACAGCGCACCGCCCACCTTGTGCGCGTGGCGGCTGTGCGCCGCCCACCAGGCCGTCAGGATGCAGCCCAGACCATGGGCGACCAACAGCACCGATTCTGGTGTATCCGCCACAACCTCATCCAACCGGGCGCTCCAGTCACCACGTAAAGGATGCATCCAGTCGTGCTGCTCCACACGCACATGACCCAGATGCTGCTCCCACTCGGTCTGCCAGTGGCCCGGTCCGGAGTTCTGCCAGCCGGGGAGAAAAAAGACGGGGCAAGAGTGCATTGCTATCTATTTTATAGCTGTTTGCGCTTGATGGACGGGCGTTACAGGTCGTTTTATTAATATTCTGAAGCGGTATTGAGCTCCAGGTGCAAAACACATCGCCGCCGCCCCCTGATGGGCACGGCGGCGATGGAACGGGGCAAGGGCCACGCCGCGCTTACATGCGGCGACGGGCGGACTGCGGTAGGCGGCGCAACGCGAAGGCAGCCAACAACAGCGAGAGGATGATCAGGCCCCATTCCGACAAGGTTGGAATGGAAGTAGGCCCTGTAGGAGGACGCCGCTCACCAAAGTTGTAATTGGTGGCATTGTCTCCGCCCGCCAGCGTCACATTGGCAATGACGTCGTTACTAACCGTGCCGCCGTGACTGCCGGCTGTGTCTTTTCCATCAATCCAACCACTTGGATGCACTTCCACCACGGTGTAAGTACCCGGTACCAGATTGGTGAAGCTGTAATGACCGGACGCATCGGTCGTCGTGGTGGCCACCACGGTACCGCCTTGCGTAAGGCGGATTTCCACGCCTGCAATCCCCTCTTCGCCCGGATCGATCAGACCGTTGTCGTTGCGATCGTGATAGACGTTACCGGCAATCGAGGCAATGCTTGCAGGAGCACTGGCCACCACCGTGAGGTTGGCCGTCGTCGCCACGGCATTGTTGCCCACATCGGTTTGCAACGCCCCAGCGGCAATCGTGTTCACATGGACTCCGACCGATGATGAGGTTACACGCACCTGAATGCTGCAACCTCCTGCTGGAATCGTTGCGCCGGCAGCGTAAGCGACCGAAGTGGCGCCGGCAGAAGCCGTCACGCTGGCCAACGTGCACGTACCGGCTACAGCTGGCACAGCAGCCACAGTCACCCCGGCAGGCAAGTTATCCACCAGATTCGCAGTCAGTGTGGCGGCGCTCGCATTACCGTTGCCCAGCGAGATGGTCAGCGTGGACTCTTTCCCGGTCACGATGCTGGTCGGAGCAAAGCTCTTGCTCACGCTCGGCGGTTGCCCTGGATTGACCAGCAGATTGGCGCTCGCCGGTGCGCCGTTGTTGCCCAGAGTGGTCTTCAGGTCTCCTGCAGCAATGGTGTTGGTATACGGGCCGCCGGAGACGGCAGAGGTCACGTTCACCTCGATCGTGCAGGAGCCATTGGCCGGTATCGTGGCACCGGTCGGATAGGTCACCGTACTGGAACCCGCCGCCGCCTGGGTTGCGCCGGTACAGGTTCCCCCCAGCGCAGGCGGCGTGGCCACCTTCACCTGGGCAGGCAAGCTGTCCACCAGGTCTACCGTCAGGATCGCTGCCGTGGCATTCGCATTGCCCAGCGTGATGGTCAGGCGCGACACCCCGCCAGGATTGATCGTCGAGGGCGCGAAGGACTTGAGCACCGTGGGATTCACCGGTGCGCGCACCACCAGCCCTGCGTTCGCCGGCGTGGGATTTTTGCCTGCCTCGACGGTGACCAAGCCGCCATCCGGGATGTTGTTGTTGTAAGAGCCTGCCACGTTCGACGTGACATTCACCGTGATCGTGCAGCCCGCAGGCGGGATGAGGGCACCCGAGGCGTAGGCCACCGTGCTGGAACCTGCCGCAGCCGTCACGCTGGCGACGGTGCAGGAGCCCCCCACATTCGGCGTGGCCGCCACCACCACGTTGGATGGCAGGTTGTCAGTCATGGGGCTGGCCAACGTCAGTGCCGAGGCATTCGGATTGCCCAACGTAATGGTCAGCGTGGAAATCCCACCCTGGTCGATGGCACTCGGGTTGAACGCCTTGACCACCGTGGGTGCGGCCGGTTTGTCCACGCCCAAGGTGGCGTGGGCAGGCTCCGGGTTGGTACCCGCGCTGGTGTTCAACTGGCCGGCAGCGATGGTGTTGAGATAGTTGCCGGTCGTCGCGGATGTGACGTCCACGGAAATCGTGCAACCACCCGCCGGGATCGTGGCACCGCTCGCATAACTGAGGTTGATGGCACCCGCTGTTGCCGTCACGGTGCCCGGACATGCCGTGGCACCCGTCCCGAGATTGCCATTGATGTTGGGCGTTGCGGCCACGAAAACATTGCCGGGCAGTGCATCCACCAGCGCGCTGGTGAGCGTGATGGCTGTGGCATTGGGGTTATCCAGCCGGATGCGCAGGGTGCTGGTGCCGCCCGAAGCGATCTGTGCGGGCGTGAAGCTCTTGCTTACTTGCGGCGGAGCCAGCGCCTGCAGGTCAGCCTCTGCGGGGTTGCCATTGGTCAACCCCTGCTGGCTGGAGATCGCACCCTGGCCGATAGTGTTCTTGAACGTGCCGGCCTCGTTGGCGACCACCGAAGCCCGGAAGATGCAGCTACCCGTTGCAGGGACCGTCGCACCCGACAGCGAGATCGACGATGCACCCGGCAAGGCCGTGACGCTGCCACCTGCGCAGGTGGTGGTGGGATTGGCCGGGTTGGCCACGGCCACATGCGGCGGCAAGTTATCGGTCAACGCCACACCAGTAAGCGCCACGCTGGCCGGGTTGGTGATGGTGACCACCAGTTCGCTGATCTCCCCGATCTTCACCACGGTCTTCGAGAAACTCTTCGCAATGCTGGGCACGTTCTCCACATGCAGCGTGGCGGTTCCCGGCACCGGATTCGTGACACCTTGATCCGTCGTCACCGTGTTGGCTGGAATCTCATTCAGATACAGCCCGGTACCCGGTGCAGTGACATCCACGTCCACATTGCAACTGGCGCCTGGCGTGAGTGTGACGTTGGTGAGTGTCAACGCCTGCGTGGCCGTGTTGACGTTGATCTGAGCACCAGAACAGGTGGATGTGGCATTGGGCGCAGGCGCGAATACCAAACCGGACGGCAGTGCATCAGTAAAGGTCACACCGGTCAGCACCGTGGGATTGATGATGTTGGGGTCGAACGTGTTGACCAGCTTGATCTTCAAACGCGAGACGGCAGCTGGTGCAATGTAGGCAGGTTCAAAACCCTTGGATACCCCAAGGCCCTGCAGCGTGGTCAGCGTGGCCGAGGTGGGCGTGGCATTGGTATAGCCCCCTTTGCTCGTCACTGCGCCTGCGGGGATGGTGTTGGTGAGGTTCAGGAACGCCACTGAAGTCACCTTGAGCGTGACGGTACAGCTGCCCGCTGCCGCCAGGTGAGCACCTGTCAACGAGACTTGCCCGCCCCCCGGAACGGCCGCGACCGTACCGCCCGTACAAGTGGTTTGTGCATCCGGCGCCGAATACACCATGATGCCGGCCGGGAAGACGTCGGAGAACGCCACGTTGTCGATGGGCACCGCCGAGGTATTGACCACATCAATCGTCAGCAACGACGGTTGATTGCCGGTGACCACAAGAGGATTGAAATTCTTGTTCAGCGCCAGGCTGGCGGACTGCTGCCCCAGGGTGGCGGCCACCACCTGGCTGTTGCTGGGCCCCTCGGCGCTCGTGATGCTCCCTGCAGGAATGGTATTGATCCACGGACCAGCGCCTTCGGCCTGAACGTCAAATGACAGGGTACAACTGCCACCCGCCGGCATGACGGCACCATCGAGGCGCACGCTGGTGGCGCCGGGGTTGGCGGTGATCACGGGCGCACCGCCGCAAGAGGTGGCAGCGTTGGCCGGGTTGGCAATCACCAGGCCGCCTGCAAGGCCTGTGTCGTTGATCGACACATTCGTCAACTGACCTGCGGTCTGGTTGAGCACGGTCACCGTTGCACGCGAGACACCATGCGGCGCGACCGTCGTCGGTTGGAAGCTCTTGGTGGCACTCAGGCCCGCAGTGATCGCCAGGTTCGCCGAACGACTGCCGGGAATAGTCCCTGCCGAAGACGAAAATTGCCCGGGTGCAATCGTATTGGTATGCGTACCCAGCACGGTGCCGGTCACGCGCGCCGTGATGGTGCACGATGCCTGCTGCGCTGCATCGGGCCGTACCGGAACGGTGGCTCCCGCCAGGATGATCTCGCTCGCACCCGGGAAGGCCTGCAACGATCCCCCCGTACAGGTGGTGCTGGCCGCCGGGTCAGCCGCAAGCACCACACCGCTGGGAAGCGAGTCGGTGAGATTGACGCTCCCGAGCGCATTGACCGTGCGGTTGAAGATCGTGATGGTCAACTGCGACGTCTGGCCCGCGGCAATGGATGTGGGATTGAAGGCCTTGGTCAAATCCACCGCGTCGATCACCGGCAGGTTGGCTGCGGCGGTGTTCGTATTGACGGTCGATCCACCGGGCCCCGTACCGCCCACCGCCGACGTCGGCAATGAGTTGACGAATGTGGTGCCCACGGTAGCGCCTGCCGGCGGCCTTGCCCGGAACGTGACCGTGCACTGGCCTGGCAGTGTTCCGGAAGCGGCCGGAATGCTGCCACCCGTACCGCTCAGGACCACAGGGTTCGAGCCCGAGCTGCTGAACGTAAAGCCGCAGCCAGACGGCGCCTGTGAACCGTCGAGTTCCATGGGTTGGCCACCCACCACGGGCAGGGAATCGGTAAAGCTGGCGCCAGTGACAGCACCCGACGCGAAATTGCTGATCGTGACCGAGAAGGTGGCCCACTGGCCCGGCGCCACGCGGGCCGGAGAAACACTCTTGTTGATGCGCAGCTGTGAGTAGGCGTGCAGCGTGGCGTTGGCCGCCGGGCTACCTATGCCTTGTGCATTGGTGATCGCGCCAGCAGCCAGACTGTTGGTGTAATCCGACTCGCTGGTGGCCGTGACCGGCACCTCGATCGTGCAAGTGCCGCCATTGGCGGCCACCGTGGCACCCGAGAGGCTGATGGTCTGGGGCGACACCCCGGTATTGCGACTTGCTATCCCATGGGTTCCACTCGTGCAGCTGACCGTGGGATTGGCCGTGGTCTGCAGATTGGCGTGCGGGAAGGTGTCCGTGAAACTGGTATTCGTCAGGTCCGTGCCACCATTGTTCGTGATGACGATCCGCATGGTGGAGGTCTGCCCCACCGGGATGGTGTCGGGCGTGAAGCTCTTGCTGACCCGCATCGGGGCATTCACGATCAGATTACGACTGAAGGCGGGGCTGCTCAGACCTCGCGTGTTGCCAATGGCGCCAGCAGCCAGTGAATTGGTGAAGGTCTGCGTGGTCGCCCCTGCAGGTGTCAGGGCTGGAACAACCACATCCACCGTCATGGTGCAAACGCCGCCATTGCCTATGGTTGCTCCAGTGAGCGTGACGGCCGTGGCACCCGCAGATGGTGCAAAGGTGCCGTTGGCAAATCCTGTACCGGTGCAAGCGACATTGGCGTTAGGGGCAGCAGCCACCTGCATACCCGCTGGGAGCGTATCGGTGAAACTGGTCAGCGGCATGGATTTGCCGCCATTGGGATTGGTGAGGGTAATGGTCAGTGTCGTCGCGCGGCCAACATAGGACGGCGACGGCGAAAAATTCTTGGATCCCGTCGGAGGCTGCAGACTAGTGACGAGCAGCGTGGCATTGGCCGGAGTGCTGTTGTGACCTAGGGTGCCATTCTCGACATAGCGGAAACCCGCTGTGGTTGCGTTCGGATCGGTATTGGCCGGAATCGGAACAATCTGGTTGCCCGTGGTGGTGGAAGTGACCGCCACCCGGATCTCGCACTCGCCGGGAATGGTCGCGCTGGTGGCTGCCGCAACCGCCCCTCCCTCCAGGCGCACAATGGTTGTGCCCTGGGTAGCAGTCAGCGTACCACCGCAGGTATTGCTGACGATTCCGGGCGCCACAATGGAAATTTTGGGATCCGGGACAGCACCACCGAAGTTCAACAAAGATGTGACATCAACGTTTGTCAAACCAGTAGACGTGCTGTCATTGACAATCTTGATGGTGTAGGTCGAGGTATCACCCTGATCAATGGTGGCCGGACCAAACTGATGGTTGATGGTTACCGTCGCCAAGGCCAGTCCAGGCACGAAGCCGACAAGCGCCAAAAAGCCCTTCAGCACACGGAGACCACTTCGCGATAACGGTTTGACATAGCGAACAGACATTCTTCAACCCTCTCTTCTAATAAGACACCCAGTGGTAATTGCGGCCACAGACCCAAACAGCGCGCACCAGGAAACATCAGCCAAGGCAGGTAACGATAGTTATCAACACTCGAATTTTGAATGATGATTGGTTTCCCGAAATTTAACAATCATCCACCGCTCTCTGACGCCTTTCTGACGCGCGCCACCATCTCCTGCGCAAACTCGATGAAGGCCTTGCTGCCGCGCGCCGAGGGGTCGAACACCACACCGGGCAGGCCATAGCTCGGGGCCTCGGCCAGGCGCACGTTGCGCGGGATGATGGTGGCAAACACCTTGTCGCCAAAATGGCCGTTGAGCTGGTCGCTGACCTGCTGCTGCAGCGTCATGCGCGGGTCAAACATGACGCGCAGCAGGCCGATGATTTGCAGGTCGGGGTTGAGGTTGGCGTGCACCTGCTTGATGGTGTTGACCAAGTCGGCCAGCCCCTCCAGGGCGAAGTACTCGCACTGCATGGGCACGACCACGCCGTGCGCGGCGCACAGGCCGTTGAGGGTGAGCAAGGAAAGCGACGGCGGGCAATCGACGAGCACAAAGTCGTAATCGGCATCGACGGCCGCCAGCGCCGCCTTCAGGCGCTTGTCGCGCTGCTCCAGTTCCACCAGCTCCACCTCGGCTCCGGCGAGTTCGCGGTTGGCGCCCAAAACCCAGTAGCCGCATTTTTCTGACAGCACGGCCGCTTCTTTCACGGCCGCCGTGCCCAGCAGCACGTCGTACACCGACAGCGCCAGGCTGCGCTTATCGACCCCCGAGCCCATGGTGGCGTTGCCCTGCGGATCAAGGTCCACCAGCAGCACGCGCTGGCCAATCTTGGCCAAACCGGCGGCAAGGTTAACGGTGGTGGTGGTCTTGCCGACGCCGCCCTTTTGGTTGGCGATACAAAAAATTTTGGCCATGCTGCGCAGGAAATGGTGAAAGAAACGGTTGAGAAATTGCGCGCGAGTTTACTGCGCACGCTGGCGCAGCCAGCAAATGCAGCGCTCGGCATCCAGGCCCGGCACGGTCAAAGGTTCCACGTGAAACAGCTCCACATCGGGCGCCAGGGCTGCAATTTCTTCGGTGGGGTGCTTGGCTTTCATCGCCAGCCACACCGACTGCGGCGCCAGCGCCGCACGCGACCAGGTGGTGAAGTCCGCCAGCGCGGCAAAGGCGCGGCAGCTCACCACGTCAAATGGCCCCACCAGGTTTTCCACCCGCGCATGGATGCCGTGCAGGTTTTTCAGCCCCAGGGCAGCCGCCGCCTGCTGGATGAAGGCCGCCTTCTTCGCCACGGTATCAACGCAGCTCACATCGAGCTGCGGGCAGCAAATGGCAAACACCACGCCCGGCAGGCCGCCGCCGCTGCCCACATCGAGCAGGCGCGGCGCGGCTGTGGGCAGGCGCGCCAGGTGGCGCTGCAGGGGCAGCACCGCAGCCAGGCTGTCGAGCAGGTGGTGCGTGAGCATCTCTTGCGGATTGCGCAGCGCCGTCAGGTTGTAAACCTTGTTCCACTTGGCCAGCAGCGCGGCGAAATCCAGCAGTTGCTGAGTTTGGGCGGCGCTCAGTGGCAGGCCCAGGGCGGCCAGGCCCGCCTCTAGGCCAGCGCGCAGATCGGTGGCGGGCGCGGTATTCATGCCCCCTCCTGTGCGCCAGCGGTGTTCACGCTGGCAAAACCGGCAAACCCGCCCTTCTTCAAATGCACCAGCAGCAGCGAGATGGCCGCCGGCGTCACGCCCGAAATGCGCGAGGCCTGGCCCAGCGTCTCGGGGCGGTGCTTTTGCAGTTTTTGCCGCACCTCAATGGACAACGCCGCCACCTGCAGATAGTCCAAGTCGGGCGGCAGGCGCAGTTTTTCAAAATGCGCGGCGCGCTGCACCTCGTCTTTTTGGCGGTCGATGTAGCCGGCGTATTTGGCGGCAATCTCCACCTGCTCCAGCACCGGCGCGCTCAACTCGCCCAGCGTTTCACGTGAAACATCGCCACTGGCGTACTTTCCGCCGTCCAGGCCCATCAGCGCCTCGTAGCCCACGCCGGGGCGGCGCAGCAGGTCGAACAGGTGGTATTCGCGCTCTATGGCCTTGCCCAGCACGCGCTCGGCCTCGGCAGCGGGCAGGATGCGCGGGTTCACCCAGGTGGATTTGAGGCGCTCTGTTTCACGTGAAACCGCGTCGCGCTTGCGGCAAAAAGCGTCCCAGCGCGCATCATCGACCAGACCCAGGCGGCGCCCGGTTTCGGTCAGGCGCATGTCGGCGTTGTCCTCGCGCAGCTGCAGGCGGAACTCGGCCCGGCTGGTGAACATGCGGTAGGGCTCGGTCACGCCCTTGGTGATGAGGTCGTCCACCAGCACGCCCAAATAAGCCTCGTCGCGTGCGGGCAGCCAGGCGGCCTCGCCCTTGCACTGCAGCGCGGCGTTCAGGCCCGCGAACAGGCCCTGGGCCGCCGCCTCCTCGTAGCCGGTGGTGCCGTTGATTTGCCCGGCAAAGAACAGGCCCTGGATTTGCTTGGTTTCAAAGCTGCTTTTGAGCGCACGCGGGTCGAAGTAGTCGTACTCGATGGCGTAGCCCGGGCGCAGGATGTGGGCGTTTTCCAGCCCACGCATGGAGCGCACCAAGGCAAGCTGGATGTCGAACGGCAGGCTGGTGGAGATGCCGTTGGGGTAGAACTCGTGCGTGGTGAGGCCCTCGGGCTCCAGAAAAATCTGGTGGCTGTCCTTGTCGGCAAAGCGGTTGATCTTGTCCTCCACGCTCGGGCAGTAGCGTGGGCCCACGCCCTCGATCTTGCCGGTGAACATGGGGCTGCGGTCAAAGCCGCTGCGGATGATCTCGTGCGTGCGCGCGTTGGTGTGCGTGATCCAGCAGGGCATTTGCTGCGGGTGCATGGTCGTGTGCCCCATGAAGCTGAACACCGGTACCGCGCCCGCGTTCACGCCGCCGGGTATCCCGTCGCCGGGCTGCTCCTCGCACTGAGAAAAGTCGATGCTGCGCCCGTCAATGCGCGGCGGCGTGCCGGTTTTCAGGCGCCCTTGCGGCAGTTGCAGTTCTTTGAGCCTGCTAGAGAGACTCACCGCTGGCGGGTCGCCCGCGCGCCCGCCCTGGTAGTTGTTCAGGCCGACATGAATCTTGCCGTCCAAAAAAGTGCCCGCCGTCAGCACCACGGCGCGGGCGCGAAACGCAAGGCCAATCTGCGTGACGGCGCCCACCACGCGGTCGCCCTTCACCATCAAATCGTCCACCGCCTGCTGGAACAGCCACAGGTTGGGCTGGTTCTCCAGCACGCGGCGAATGGCGGCCTTGTACAGCACGCGATCGGCCTGCGCCCGCGTGGCGCGCACTGCAGGGCCTTTGCTGCTGTTGAGGATGCGAAACTGAATGCCCGCCTCATCGGTCGCCAGCGCCATCGCGCCGCCCAGGGCATCCACCTCTTTCACCAAATGCCCCTTGCCAATGCCGCCAATGCTGGGGTTGCAGCTCATCTGGCCCAGGGTTTCGATGTTGTGGGTGAGCAGCAGCGTGGCGCAGCCCATGCGCGCGCTGGCAAGGGCAGCCTCGGTGCCGGCATGGCCGCCGCCGACGACGATGACATCAAATTCCTGGGGGTACAACATGTAAAACAGCTCCTGCTGAGGGCAACGATGCCTCCAGACAGGCGCTCTGTTTCACGTGAAACAAGCACTCTGACAAGAGGTTCTCGCCTAGGGGGAACCCGGTATTTTCCCACCAACACCAAGGCTGCGTCGCTGCGGGTCAATGGATGCGCGCCAGCGGCACCACATCGGCCATCCGTTGATAACCCTGGTCGTTGAGGTGCAGCGCATCAATCCAGCGGTACGCCGGGTGCAAGGCCGCCGGGTCGGAGGGGTCGCGCAGCGCAGCGTCAAAGTCCAGCACCTCCGCGCCATGCGCACCCTGGCGAATCCAGGCATTGACGGCCTGGCGCATGACCTCGTCCTCGGGCACAAAACCCCAGTGCCCCTTAAATGGAGCCAACGTCCCAAGATAAAGCTGCACCCCTACTTCCCGCCCGGCAACCACTGCGCTGCGCATAGCGCCACACAGGGCATCGAGCGACACCCCTTCCTCGACGCGCCAGTGGTGGTGAAAGCAAATATCGTTCGCCCCCATCTGCACAATGGCATGGCTCAGTCCCGAAATACCCAGCACGTCGCGCCACCAACGCTCTACGCCACGCAGCCCGATGGCATCGTGCAACCAACGGTTGCCCGCGAGCCCGGCATTGACCACTGCTGCGCGGTGCGCCAGGCGCTGGGCCAGATAGTCGGGGTAGCGGTGGTTGGCCCCGGGGCTGGAGCCCACGCCGTCACTCAAGGAATCGCCAAACGTTGCCAGCACCGGGCAGCGCTGCGGGCGGTACACGTCGATGGCGCTGAGCCAATAGCGCTCAGCATGCGGCGCGGCCTCTGCCAGGTGCGCCGCCTGCAGCGCGTTCCCCGGCGCCACATACTGCGTTGCCAGAGGAAAACGGTGCACCGTGGCGCCATCTGCCGCCTGCTGCAGATACAAACTCACCGCCACATCGGCACCATCGGCCACCTCCAGTGGCACGGGGTCGCTCCAAGCCAGCGCCCCCGGTGCAATCTGCACCTGGGTCTGCCCAGCAAAGTGCACCGCATGGTCGCTGGCCGGGTCAATGGTGTCTGCCCCCAAAGACAGGGCTACGTGCACCCCCTGCAGCGCCAACACGCTTTTGCCATAGCTATTGGATAGCTGCAGGCGCAATCCCTGCCCGCCCAACGACAAATGCGCCACCTGGCGCAGCGTCTGCCCCAGCAAAGCACGCGGCGCGACAGAAGGAAAATACAAAAAACCCAGGTCTGCGTACAAGTCTTCCACCGGCGAGGCCCAGGAACCATAGGCTTGCAACGCCAACGCCCCGGCTTGCTGCAAATCCTTGGACGCTGGAGTGCCCCCACCCCCGCCACCGCAACCACCGAGCCACCCCCCGGCACAAACACCAGCGGCGTAGCGCAAGCATTGGCGCCGAGCAATATCGACACCGGGGGACAGGTCTGAAGCATTTTGCATCGCACCCTCCTGGCGGTCTGACGGGCCTGGCGGGCCTGACGACCAGAAACGCGGCCAGGGGCCCATTGGACGCTTTTTGCGCCCTGTTGTGCTCTATCCCTATCGCCATTGGGGCATTGGGGTAGCCCCAGCCTGTGCTTCAATCAACCGCCATGAAACTCCTCGTCTTTGCGGGCAGTACCCGCCAACAGTCCTTCAACCGTCGTCTGGCACGCTATGCCGCCAACCTGGGGGCGCAACAGGGGGCGCAGGCCAGCGTGCTGGAGCTGGCGGACTACGACATCCCCCTGTACAACGCCGACCTGGAGGCGCGCGGCACGCCCGCCGATGTGCTGCGCCTGAAAGCACTGTTCGACGCCCACCCAGCCTGGATCATCTGCACACCCGAGTACAACGGCAGCTACCCAGCACTGCTGAAAAACACCATCGACTGGCTCTCCAGCCCGGTGGCCGGCCACCCCGTCTGGAGCGATGGCAGCCGCCCACTGGCGGGCAAGGTGGTGGGGATGCTGAGCGCCTCCAATGGCCGCCTCGGTGGTCTGCGGGCGCAAAGCCACCTGGCGCCGCTGCTGCTCAACGCCCAATGCTGGGTGAGCCCACGCGGCTACGCCGTCAGCGCCGCCGCCAATGCCTTTGACGACCAGGACGCCCTGCTGCACGCCCACGACCAAACCGGGGTGCGTGGCGTGGTCGAGCAAGTGCTGTGGGCTGCACAAAAATTAAGCACGCCGTGAGCACCCTGCCCTGCCGCCCTGGCTGCGGCGCCTGCTGCATTGCCCCCTCCATTTCTTCGCCCATTCCCGGAATGCCCCAGGGCAAGCCCGCTGGCGTGCCCTGCATACAGCTCGCGCCCAATGGACGTTGCCTGATTTTTGGCCAACCGACGCGCCCGGCGGTCTGCGCCTCATTGCAGCCCGAGCCGGCCATGTGCGGCCAATCCCGCACGCAGGCCCTGCACACTTTGTTTGCATTGGAGCGTTTAACGCAACCGAGCGTTGCAAACACCACACCCAAGCAGGGCTTGCAGCCGGCATAGGATGGCGGTCTTCTGCCTCCACCCAAGGACGACACCATGAAGCTGTACTACTCCCCCGGCGCCTGCTCGCTCTCACCGCACATCGTGCTGCACGAGGCTGGCCTGGCCTACACCCCGGTGCTCGCCAGCACCAAAAGCCACAAGCTGCAAGACGGCACGGACTTCTACACCATCAACCCCCTGGGCTATGTGCCGGTGCTCGAACTCGACAGCGGCGAGCGCCTGCGCGAAGGCCAGGTCATCGTGCAATACCTGGCCGACCTGGTCCCCGAGAAAAACCTCGCCCCCGCCAACGGCACGCTGGCGCGCTACCGTCTGCAAGAGTGGCTGTCCTTTATCGGCACCGAGGTGCACAAAAGCTTTACGCCGCTGTTCATTCCCGGTACGCCCGAAGACTACAAACCCCAGGTCAAAGAGCGCCTGCTCAGCCTCCTGCAGTGGATTGATGGCCAGCTGGCCGACACGCCCTACCTGATGGGCGAGCGCTTTACTGTCGCCGATGCCTACCTGTTCACCGTCAGTGGCTGGGGGCAGTACGTGGGCGTGGATATTTCCGGCCTGAAAAACCTGCTGGCCTACCGCGAGCGCATTGCCGCCCGCCCCGCCGTGCAGGCCGCCATGAAGGCCGAGGGCTTGATCTAAGAGTGTGTTGACACCCTAAAAACCAAGCATTAAAAAAGCTGCTAGCGCTTATTGGATAAGCGCTAGCAGCTATATTTTTAATAGCAAATCAACGCGGCAACCGCAGCGCCCCCAGGTCAGAGGCGCGGTTGTGGGCATCCAGGCGGAACTGGCTCACCAGTTGCGACAGGCGCGCCGCCTGGTCGCGCAGCGAGTCGGCGGCGGCGGCCGATTGCTCGACCAGGGCGGCGTTTTGCTGCGTCATGCGGTCGATCTCACCCACCGCCTCGTTCACCTGGCCAATGCCTTGCGACTGCTCGCGCGCGGCGGCGCTGATCTCGCCAATGATGTCGCCCACGCGCTGCACGCTGGCCACCACCTCGTGCATCACGCCGCCGGCATCCTCCACCTGGCGCACGCCGCCGCCCACGGCCTGGTCGCTGCTCTGGATCAGGCCCTTGATCTCGCTGGCCGCCTGCGCGCTGCGCTGCGCCAGCTGGCGCACCTCGCCGGCCACCACGGCAAAGCCGCGCCCGGATTCACCAGCGCGCGCAGCCTCCACCGCTGCGTTCAGCGCCAGGATGTTGGTCTGGAAGGCAATCGAGTCGATCAGGCCGATGATGTCGC